>CAZWAX010000016.1:0-27821 GCA_964631985.1 uncultured Polyangiaceae bacterium
TCTTGTCTCGCAGGATCTTGTAGACCTTCGCGACCATGTCGCGACCGATGATGCGGCGGAGGCCGACGCTGCCGACGTTCTCGGTGGGGATCATGATGGTCATGTCGCTGTCGAGAATACGCAACATGTAAAACTTGCGGGCGGTGCCGGAGATCGTCTTCGTCTGGATGCTCTCGATGACGCCGACACCGTGTGCCGGATAGACGACCTTCTCACCGACCTTGAACGTATTGGTCACGCTGCTTCCTCCGTTGGGGACCGCGACTGCAGTCGGCGAGAGTAGACCAACCCGACTGGTCAGTCAATTGAACCCGCCCCCCGGAATCCTGCTAACTATCCGACCCGGCTGCGTTTCCGCGACGCCCTGTGCGGGCAAGTCATCGCAGGGAATCGTCCCCAAGCGTCCCGATCCATTCATGAACGTCGGCGTAGCCCCGGCGCTGGAGGCCGGCCGCGATCTCGGCAGCGATCCGCTCCGTGGCGCATGGATCGATGAACGAAGCGGTCCCGACCTGCACGGCCCGCGCGCCGACCAACATGAACTCGAGCGCATCCTCGCCGCTGCTGATGCCGCCAATGCCGATCACGGGAATCTTCACGGCCCCTACCACGTCGTGGACCATGCGAAGCGCGATGGGCTTGATCGCCGGGCCGGAGAGACCGCCGGTGACGTTGGTGAGGATCGGCCGGCGTTGGTCCAGGTCGACGGCAAGACCCACGAACGTGTTGATCAAGCTCACCGCGTCGGCGCCTTCCTCCTCCGCCACCTTGGCGAAGCTCGCGATGTCCGTCACATTCGGCGAGAGCTTCACCCAGAGCGGAAGACGGCACCGGGCGCGCACCGATCGCACGACCTCCCGCGTGAGCACGGGATCGGTCGCGATGATCCGTCCCCATTCGCGTTTGTTCGGACACGATACGTTGATCTCGATCGCCGCCAATCCATCGGCGTCGGAAAGACGGGCCGCCACCTCCGCGAACTCTTCCGGGGCGTGGCCCCAGCAGTTGGCCACGATCGGCGTGCCGATCTCGCGAAGTCCAGGCAGCTTCTCTTGCACGAACGCCCGTACCCCGATGTTCTGGAGACCGATCGCGTTCAGCATCCCGGCCGGGGTCTCCAGAATGCGTGGGGCCGGATGTCCGCGGTGGGGCTCCAGCGAGAGACCCTTCACGACGATGGCACCGATCGCCGTGAGGTCCATGATCCCGGCGAACTCGAGCCCGTACCCGAAGGTTCCCGACGCGGCGATCACGGGATTGCGCAGCTGCAAACCCCCGCCGACGTCCACGGCGACGCGCGGGGCCTTCGCCTCACGCATCGCGCAGTGCCAGTCGCAGGATCAACGCATCCTCACCACGGCCGTAATAGTTCGACCGCGAACCGACCTCCTCGAAGCAGAGTGACTCGTAGAGTCGGCGCCCCGCAAGGTTGCTGCGACGGACTTCGAGCGTCACCGCTTCTGCCGCATGCGCGTGCGCTTCCCGCAACACGACATGCATCAATGCGGAGCCGAGGCCCTGGCCACGCCAGCGCGGATCCACCGCGACGTTCAACACGTGCACCTCCTCGCCGACGATCCAACGGCACACGTAGCCGGCGACGGCCCCGGCCGGATGACGCGCCAGGATGATGCGCGAGAACGCCACCTGCAGCTCCTGCAGGAAGAGGGGGCCGGTCCAAGGATTCGGAAACGACGCCCGCTCGATCGCAACGACCTCCGCGAGGTCCTCCACGACCATGTCGTGAAATCTCCACTCGCGCGCGACACCGTCGAGCGTTTGAGGACGCAACAAAGGTATCGAGTACCGGCTACTATTCCCCAAAGCATCCGCCCCGACGCGGCCACGCGATTGTGCGCGGGCGACTCCGATCTGTCAATGAAATCGCGGCCCGATGGTGCGCGTTGCCGCGGCCGCCGGTCGTGTGGTAGGGCGGGCCCTTCGATCGGTCCGCGAGCAGCGCGGAAGGGGGATGGGAGACGTGAGGTGGCGCGAGGCGGCGCTGATGACAGCGGCGATCGTTGTCGGGTCGGCATCTTGGGCGAGTGCCGCTCACGTACTGTTCGACACCGGCGACCGTCAGACGCTCGAGGCGTCGGATGCCGACGCCCCCACGCCACCGGGTAGGGTCGCCGACCTTTTGCTCGTCGCCGTGTTGCGCGAGCGCCTCGCGTCCGGCGATCTGTCGCTCTCCGAGCGCGTGACGGTGCTTCCCGTCGCCGGTGATCGGGGACCGCACCTGGTCCCCCACGAGCCGATCGAGATCGGCGAGCTCCTGCAACTCCTCCTTCTCAGCGACTCGCGAACGGCCGCGAAGACTCTCGCGTGGGCGGCGGGCCCGAGCATCGCACGCTGTCTGATACGCATGCAGCAGGTGATTACCCGTTTGGGCCTCTCCCACACCACGCTCGACGACGATTGGCCCTTCGCTCCGGCCGCGAGCGGTGCCAAAACCTCGCGACGACGCGGCTCGACGACCGTCCGCGAGCTCGGCCGCGTAGCGCTGGCGATCACGAGCGATCCAGATCTTCGACGCCGATTGGCGCTGGACGGCGTGCCGATTTCCAATGGCGGGCTCATCGTTCGCGCGACCGATCCGTTGATCGCGGTCCATGCCGTTCGCCCGCCAGCACCGGCCGACGGAGCGTCGCCGATCCTCGGCATCGGCGTTGCCGAACGCGACGGCCTCGAGCTCTTGGCGGTGACGACGGGTCGAGCGAACGAGGATCTCGGAAACCTCCTGGAGCGAGGGTTCCAGCGCTACCGACGGGTCGAGCTCATCCGCGAGGGGCAAGCGGTTGGGCCTCTCGTGCGCGTCCGCGGTGGCATCATCCCGACCTTCAACGCGATCGCCGCGGAACCGTGGGCGGTGACGACGCTTGCCGATGCGGCTCCCGGTCTCGCCTTCCGTCTTCAGCTCCCGACGGAGATCGAGGCGCCCGTCGACGTCCGGCAGCCCTTGGGAGAGCTCGTGGTCGAGCAGAACGGCCGCGTCCTCGGGGTCGTGCCACTCGTCGCCCCGCAAGCCATCGCGCCGAGCGGCTGGCTCGACACTGCACATCGAGGAAAGTTGCCCTGAGACGGTTGGGCGCGCCGACTACTCGACGCGACCCTTCTCGGAGCCCTGCTTGTCGGCGTCGTCGCGTTGGGTGCGACCGGTTTCACCACGCGGCGTCCGCACCAGCGCCTCGAGATCGTAGAGGTACCACGCATCGTCGACGCGGTCGTAGCGCCACACCCGACCGGTCTGCGAATCGAGCACGAAGGTTCCCTGTTCGGCAGCCCCACCGAACGTGTAACGCGCGTTTTCGTGCGTCTGCGCCTGCGCCGTCGACACCGCCAGGAGCAGCAACGCCACGACCAACCCGCCTCTCATTGAGAACCTCGTCTGGCGCCTCGGACGATCTTCGAAACGGGCGCTAAAGTTGCGCCCGCTGTAGCCCAAGCGTTGTGGCAGTGCAAGCATGCAAGACGACGACGCGTTCCGTGCGCGCACCCTTGCAAGCGCATTTGGAATGCATACACTCGGGCGCTTTCGTCGGTCACCAACCACAACATTCTGAAAGGAGCTTCTCAAATGGGCGCCAAGACCGTTCATCTTCACGACCGGGCTCGCGACGGCATCCTCGAGGGCGTCAATGTCCTCGCCAACGCGGCCAAGGTCACCCTCGGCCCGCGCGGGCGGAACGTCCTCCTGCAGCGCAGCTTCGGGGCGCCACTGATCACCAAAGACGGCGTCACGGTCGTCAAGGAGATCGAGCTCGAAGGCAAGTTCGAGAACATGGGCGCGATGTTGATCCGCGAGGTCGCGACCAAGACGTCGGATGTCGCCGGCGACGGCACGACGACGGCGACGGTGCTCGCCCAGGCGATTCTCCGCGAAGGTATCCGTTTGCTCGCCGCGGGGTACGATCCGATGAACTTGAAGCGCGGTATCGACCTCGCCGTCGAGCGCGCAGTCGAGCACATCAAAGGCCAGAGCAAGCCGATCAAGGACCGCGAACGCATCGCGCAGGTCGGCACGGTGTCGGCGAACGGCGACGCGACGATCGGCAGCCTCCTCGCCGAGGCGATGGACAAGGTCGGCAAAGAAGGCGTGATCACGGTCGAGGAAGCGAAGGGACTCGAGACGACGCTCGACGTCGTCGAAGGCATGCAGTTCGATCGCGGCTACCTCTCGCCCTACTTCGCCACCAACTCCGAGAAGATGCTGGTCGAGATCGACGAGCCGTACATTCTGTTCCACGAGAAGAAGATCTCGAGCATGCGCGACCTCGTCCCGGTCCTCGAGCGCATCGCGCAGAGCGGCCGCCCGATCATCATCGTCGCCGAAGAAGTGGAAGGCGAGGCGCTCGCAACGCTCGTCGTCAACAAGATCCGCGGAACGCTTCGCTGCGCCGCTGTGAAAGCTCCGGGTTTCGGTGATCGGCGGAAGGCCATGCTCGAAGACATCGCCATCCTGACCGGCGGCAAGGTCATCGCCGAGGAGCTCGGGCTCAAGCTCGAGAACCTCACTCTCGACGACCTCGGCCGTTGCAAACGTATCGTGATCGACAAGGACAACACGACGATCGTTGGCGGCGCCGGCAAGAAGGACGCGATCCAGGCGCGCATCGCCCAGATCCGGGCCCAGATCGAGGAAACCACGTCCGACTACGACCGCGAGAAGCTGCAAGAGCGTCTTGCGAAGTTGGTGGGCGGCGTCGCGATCCTGCGAGTGGGCGCGGCCACCGAAGTCGAGATGAAGGAGAAGAAGGCGCGCGTCGACGATGCCATGCACGCCACCAAGGCGGCGGTCGAGGAAGGCATCGTGCCGGGCGGCGGCGTCGCCCTGCTCAGGGCGCAAGCAGCCCTCGACAATTTGAAGGCCGAGGGCGACCAGGCCATCGGTGTCGAGATCATCCGGCGGGCGATGGAAGAACCGCTGCGGCAGATCGTGAGCAACGCGGGCGGCGAGGCTTCGGTCGTCGTCAATCGCATCCGCGAATCCAAAGATGATTTTGGCTACAACGCGCTGACCGGCACGTACGAACCTCTCTTCAAAGCTGGGGTCATCGATCCGGCCAAGGTGGTGCGTTCGGCGTTGCAGAATGCGGCGAGCGTCGCGGGCCTGTTGATCACGGCGGAGGCGGCGATCGCCAACAAGCCGGAGAAGAAGGCGGGAGCGGCGTCACCAGGCGGAGACGAGGACTACGGCGACGACTATTGACCTGGTGCGGTCCGAATCTCGCATCATCGGGGCGATGCGGCTTGCGACCAATGACTATTTGTGTCAAACGGACCGCGTGGAGAAACGCCGTAAGGCGTGCATTTCAAGGAGGTGAGAACGATGCGGAACGGAAAAACCAGGCTTGCCGGAATCGCAGCGGCCGTCATGTTGATGTCGACCGTCGGCATGGGTTGTGCGCGGGATTCGGCAAAGGCTCTCTCGGCAGCGGATCGCTCCGAGGCGGCAGCGGCGAAGGCCGAATCCGCGGCGGCGCGCGCTGAAGCGGCGGCCGGCCGTGTCGAAGATGCGGCTCGTCGTGCGGAGGCTGCGGCGCAGAAGGCCGAAGCCATCTTCATGAAGCACATGCGCAAGTAGCTTCGCGACCTGAACGTGGAGTTCAGAAAGGGCGGCGTCCTTCGGGACGACCGCCTTTTTTGTTGTCAGGACGCGGGAAAGGTGACGATCGTCTTCAACGCCGACGTCAGCGCGGCGGTTTGATACGCCTCGACGACCCGATCGAGCGGGAACTCGTGCGTCACGACCTGCGACCGCTGCACGACGCCGCGGGCGATCAGGTCGAGCGCTTCGCGCGTATCGTTCGGGCCACATGAGTAGCTCGGTACCAACCGGATCTCACGGAAGTAGAGATCGTAGGGCGCGATCGCGAGACGGTCGTCCGGCCGGCTCGCCGTGAAGAACACGACGGTAGCACCACGCCCGGCAAGCCGGATCCCGAGCTCCATCGCCTCGAGGCTTCCGGGGCCGATGATCACCACATCCGCGAGCTCGCCGCCGGTGAGCTCGCTCAACGTCACCGCCGGATCGCCGTCGTCGACGTTCACCACCCCATCGGCACCGAGCTCCCGCGCGCGCTGGAGCCGGAACGGCACACGGTCGAGCCCGATCACCTGCTTCGCTCCCGCGTGGCGCGCCAACACGACGTGGAGTTGGCCCATGATACCGAGTCCGATCACCGCGACCCGCTCGCCGCCACGAAGACCCGCACGCCGCACCGACTTGACGGTGCACGCGAGCGGTTCTACCAGCGCGGCGTCCGCGAACGACACTTCGTCGGGCAACCGCAGGGTGTCCCCTCGAACCTGACCCGCCGGCACCGCGAAGAACTCCGCCATCCCGCCCGGCACGAGCTTGCCGCCACGCCACGCGGCACATTGCACATATTCGCCCCGCTCGCAGAGGCGACAGGCGAAGCACGGCGCGTGGTGGTGGACGAAGACGCGATCCCCGGGCCGGAAATCGGCGACGTCGGGAGCGACCGCGGCCACCTCACCCGCCGGCTCGTGGCCGAACACGAGTGGCGCTTTTCGCCGCATGTACCACCCCATGATGTCGCCGGTGCAGATCCCGCAGGCTCGAGTTCGGACGAGGATCTCGCCCGGCCCGACGGTCGGCACCTCCATCTCGGTGATGCCGACCTCGAGATTCTCGTCGAGGCGGGCGGCACGCATGGTGCGAGGGATCATCGGGAACCCGAGGACGCGACCGCGCCGAGGGCGGGGGTCACGCGCCGTGCGGCACGAGCGCGTACTTGATGCCCTGCCCCTGCTGCAGCAGCGCCAGCACCTGGTGGAGCTCCGGAAAGGTGTAGGTGCCCGTGATCAGCGGACGGCCGTCGATCCGACCCTCACCGAGCAGACGTTGTGCCTTGCTCACGTCCCGCGGAGTGAAGTGGAAGGGGCTCATCAGCGTGATCTGGTCGTAGTGCAGGCGGGCCGTATCGAACGACACGCGCGTACCCGATGGACAGCCGCCGAACAGAACGACCGTGCCACCGCGCCGTGCGTAGTGAATCGCCTGCTCCCAGACGCTCGGCTGTCCGGTGCACTCGATGACCACGTCGGCACCGCGACCCTGCGTCGCCTCGAGGATCTCCGCCTGGGCCTGGTCAGGCTCGGAGGCGAGGATCACCTTGGCGCCGAGATCCACGGCTGCTTGCGCGCGATACTGCCGCCGTCCGAGCACGATCACGTCGTGCACGCCCTTGCTCTTCAGTACCAGCAAGTGCAGCAGGCTGATGGCGCCCGCGCCGATGATGAGGACCGTATCGTCGGGCCGAACGCTCAGCCGGTCGATCGCGTGCACGACGCAGGAGAGCGGCTCCAGCAACGCGGCTTCGGCATACCCGAGCGAAGCGGCCTTCGGGAACATGTTGGTCTCGACCACGGCGGCCGGCAACTTGACGTACTCGGCGTAGGCACCCAACACCATGTTGTCCATGATGGTGGTACAGAGGTTCTCCTGCTCGTGCTGGCAGTAGTAACAGATCTTGCAGGGCGCCGTCGGCACAGCCATCACCGCATCACCTTCGCGAAAACCACGCACGCCTTTGCCTGCAAAAGCGACGTCGCCGGCAAACTCGTGGCCGAAGAGGGTCGGCATGGGCATCTTGGGGTGGCCCCGCAAGAACGCCTTCAGATCCGTCCCGCAGGTGAGCGCCGTGGAGACCCGAACGACGACTTCACCGGGCCCGGGAACTGGCGTCTCGACCTCTTCGTAGGAGATCTTCCCGGGCTCGAGCAGAAGATGTGCCAACATAGACCCGCCACGCCCCCTTAGCGCCGGTAGCCCGCGGAGCGCGCCGGCTACGTAATTCGCTCTCGTCTACTGACGGGGTACCCCCTTGTCAAGGTGAACGCCGTCGCATGCCGTCCGCCGATCACGAAAGCTGCGTCGTGTCGGGACGGTCGATCCGCTCGAGGTGCGACTATGCGCTCAGGACGTCCGGACTTTGGCCGCGAGCCGCTTCAAGACGACGTCCGGCACCAACCCTTCGACGTCGCCCCCGAGTGTCACGACTTCCTTGACGAGGCGGGAGCTGGTGTAGAAGTGCGCCTCGCCGGCCATCATGAAGATGGTTTCGATGTTGGATTTGAGATGGCGATTCATCATCGTCATCTGGAACTCGTACTCGAAATCGGCGACGGCGCGGAGGCCACGAATGATGACCTTGGCCTTCATGCGCTCGACGTAGTCCACGAGAAGGCCGGTGAAGCGATCGGCGACAACGCGACCGCCGTAGCGGCGAAAGACGTCCGCGATCATCTTCGCGCGCTCGTCGGGCGTGAACATCGCACTGTCTTTGTGGGGGTTGTACGCCACCGCCACGATCACGCGGTCGAAGACCTGGAGGCTCCGCTCGATGATGTCGACGTGGCCGTTCGTGATCGGATCGAACGAGCCCGCGTACACTGCGAACGTGGTGCCAGCGCCCGGGCGCTTACGCGTCGCCATGGTCGCTCGCGGGCGCCGCCCCGCTGGCTCGGTAGAGGGCGATGTGGGTGTCCCCATAGCTCCGACTCAACTCTTGCGTGAATCGGCCGATCTCGGGGGCGGCTTCCTCGCCACGTCCATGCTCCACCACGACCCACCCTCCATCGGTGACGATGTCGGCCGCATCGAGGGCCGTGAGCGTGCGTCCAATCCATCCTTCGCCGTACGGGGGATCGAGAAATACACGGTCGAAGCGTCGTCCGGCCGCAGCCAGCCGTTTGATGGCGCGTTCGGCAGGCATCTCCAAGACCTCGCCGTCGAGCCCCGCCGTACGCAAGTTGTCGTCGATGGCCTCACGCGCCGCACGCCTCGCCTCGACGAAGACGGCTTCGGCGGCTCCGCGACTGAGGGCTTCGATGCCAAGCGTCCCGGCCCCGGCAAAGAGGTCGAGCACCGCCCGACCAGCGGAGCTCTCGCGACTTTCGAGCATGGAGAACACGGCCTCTTTCACCCGATCGGCGGTCGGGCGTACGGAGTGTCCTTTGGGAGCGCGCAGCCGCCGACCGCGCGCGATACCTGCCACGATGCGCATGATGCCACGCTACGGTCGTCCCGGAACGCGGACGGCTACTTACATGTGCCGTCAGGGCGCCGCAAGCCAAGGAGCGCCCCAACTGGTGACCGACCGCTCGCTTGACTCCCGGTGGTGCCCCCTCTAGTCCAGCGCCACTCGAAGGATCCGATCGTGAAGGTCGCGCTACTCCCTGCCAAGCCGTTGCCGTTGGCGAAGACCCGACTTGGCACCCTGCTCGATGACGGCGAGCGCATGCGGGTGGCGGGTGCGATGTTTGCGGACGTGCTGCAAGCGCTGTGCGCGTCGCGTTCACTCGATGCCATCGTCGTCGTCACGGCCGATGCTTCGCTGGCCGCCCGGGCTCGTGACGCCGGCGCGATCGCCGTCGACGAAGGCACGCCGCGAGGCCTGAACGGTGCCGTCATCCTCGGCACGCAAGCCGCCGTGAGCCTGGGAGCGACGTCGGTGCTCGTCGTGCTCTCCGATGTCCCGCTCGTGGAAGGCCCGGACATCGACGAGTTGCTCGTGCGTGCCCCGGCACACGGGGCCCTCGTCGTACCGTCCAAGGAAGGCACCGGCACGAACGCGTTGTTGCGGCAACCGCCGGCGGTCTTTCAACCGTGCTTCGGCGGACGGAGCCTCGAGCGCCATGTCGCCGCCGCCGAGCGCGCCCGACTCGCATGCGAGATCGTGCGCAACGCTCGCCTCGAGCTCGATCTCGATACCCCGGAAGACCTGCGCACCTTCGCCGCACACGCCAGCGCGACGGCGACCTATCGCGAGGTGCGGCGGCTCGGGGCGACATCGCTGCGCAGCAGCGCCTGAACGGCCGTCCGCACCCTCTTCAGAAGGGCAACGCCCGCACCGTCACCGGCGACCCATCGGCTGAGGCGAGCGCGAGCACCGTTCCCGGCTCGAGGTGCTCCCGTCGAACGTACGCAAGCCCGATCATACGACCGAGACGCCACGAGCGTGCGACGCTCGTCACCCGGCCCACCTCGCGATCGGCGGCGAAGAGGGGGGCGCCTGGCAAAGGCACCGTGTCTTCCGCCATCTCGACACCGACGAGCTTCCGATTCACATGACCCCGTGCGGTGACTCGCTCCATCACCTCCTGACCGAGATAGCACCCTTTCCGGAAGCTGATCGCCGCCTCGTACGGTGCTTCGAGCGCCAGCGTCTCGGCGGTGACGTCCCGACCATGCCACGGCACACCGCTCTCGACCCGCAGACTCTCATAGGCGTCGATCCCGGCGGCGACCGCTCCCCCCTCGTCGCAGCAACGGCCCCACCAGCGCACGGCCGCGGCGAGCGGGACATGCAGCAGGAAGCCGCCGACCCCCGGAGACGGGACACGCACGACGGATGCCTCCGTCTCCGGCAGCCCGGCCGGCCCGTGCGCATAGGGCGCGGCGGGCACCGGCAGGTCTAGCCGCTCCAGCACCGATCCAGCGTCGCGACCGAGCACGGCGAAGGTCCGGTGCTCCGCTGCCGAGATCAGCTCGACGTCGTCGGCGACGATGAAGCGTTCGAGCGCCGCACGCGCCGCCACCAGGCCCGACGCGACCCCCTCGAGCATGATCGCGTCGTCGCCTACCAGGACCACGAGATCGGCGACGGTCCTTCCCTGCTCGTTCAGCAACAGCGCTTGACACCCATCGCCCGGCGCGAGCTTCACGACGTCGTTCGACAGCATACCCTGCAGGAAGGTCACGCGATCGCTTCCCGTCACCCGGAGTCTGTCGAGCCACGGCAGATCGACGATCGCCGCCGCTTCACGAAGCGCACGATGTTCGCCGACCGCGTCGCCGAAGTGCCGGGCGACCGTGCGGTCCTCGACGTCGCCGAGCACGCCTCCACGGGCGCGCATGGCCGACAGCAGCGCCTCGTCAGTCATGGTCGTCGTCACCTCCACGTCGGCGGATGAACGCACGATGTCGGGCGGGGCCTTGCGGCCACGTCCACCATCCCTCCGCCGCCGTGAAATCGGGGGTGAACTCCAGTGCCACCTCGCCGTCGCCCGTGCTCTGTCGCCACGTGCCAGTGAAGGATCGCCCGTAGAATCGCCCGCTCACGACCGCGCCCTTCCAGTCGAACCGAAAGGTGAGCCGATCCTGCTCGACGGTGACGCTGTGAACCGGGAACGCGACGTGCCGCCGTTCGTCGAGCTCGTTGGCGCGGCCCCCGAACCATCCGTATTCGTGCCCCCCCGCTTCCAGCACCGCGGCCGCGCGGGCAGCCGTGCTCTCGGAATCGCGCGTGATGTCCTGGGGTGGCACCGGTGTCACCCCATCACCGCGCCGCGGAGAGCTGGTCGGTGGTTCGTTGGACGTAGTCGCTCAGGATCCGGGTGAGATTGAGGAAGACCGTCGCGGCGATCCGCGGATAGCGTCGCTGCAAGCGCTCGAGAAAGCGCTGATCGACCGCCAACAGCTCCAGATCCTCGACGGCGATGATGTCGGCCGTGCGCTTCTGCTGGCGCACCAAACCCATCTCCCCGAAGACGTCGCCGCTCTTGAGTTGGTGGACCAGCCGGCGTCGACCGTCGGCACCGTGCACGACCACGTCGGCTCGACCGTTGATGATCACGTACATCTCCTCGCCGAGGTCGCCCTGTCGAAACACCGCTTCGCCCGCCGGCACGTCCTGCAAGCGGCCGAGCAGCACCGCGATGCGCGCCTGCGCCCGGCGCAGGCCGTGGAAGAGCCGGACCGTCTTGTGGGGGTCTTTGCCGAGCTTCACGAACAGCAGATCCCAGAGTGTAACGATGCGCGTCTGCGCGAGCAACGCCGGCAGGAGGACCACGTTCGTCACCAGTGCCGACAGCATCGTCGCCGCCGACAGGGTTCCGAAGTCACGGATCGGCACGAAGTCGGATAGGCGCATCACCAGGAACCCGAGGGTGAGCGCGACCGAGGTATACACGATCGGTCGGCCGACCGTGCTGAGCGCCGCCGACAGAGAACGGCGCTCGTCGTAGGTTTCCTGCAGCTCGCGGTTGAAGCGCACCATGTAGTGGATGGTGTTGTCCACGGCGATCCCGAGCGCGATCGCTGCGATGATGCTCGTGCCGATGTTCAGCATGATGCTCGACCAGCCGAGGATCCCGAAGAAGAACATCACGGGCACGATGTTCGGCAGCATCGCGATGAAGCCGACCTTGGCCGACAGAAACAGCAGCGACATGACCACGAAGATCACTGCCAGCGCGATCGACACGCTCTCGACCTGCCCCCACACGACGTCGTCGGTGGTGCCGTTCAGAAGAATGATGCTGCCGGTCGGCTCGGCCGGCATGCCGGGATGCTGCTCGGCCCACTCGCGGATGCGGTCCACGACCTCGGCGATCTCCTTCGAGGTCTCGAAGCGAGTCCGGACGAGCACGTTGGCTTGCCCGAGATCGGGCGTGATCACGGAGCGAAACGTCTCCGGGTTCTGCCGGACGAGCGTCAACACCTCGTCGAGCCGGCGCGGGTCGTCCCAGAAGCTCTTGACGTCCTCCGGCTTCACCTCGTTGCCCTGGTCATCGATGACGATGTCGCCGCTGGCACGCAGGCCGGAATCGAGCAGGTCGAGATAGTCGGTGAACGCGACGGTCCGGCTCACGCCGGGAAGGCTCTCGAGATAGCGCTGCAGCTCGCGCAACTCCCGGAGCGCACGCATGTCGACCATCGATTGCGGCTGCCCCGTACCGACCACGACGTAGAACGGCAGCGCCCCCGCCACCCGCGAGCTGATCGCCGTGTGCGCGAAGCGAATCGGCGAATCGTGCGGAAAATACGCGAGGAAGTTCGTGTCGGCCTGGATGCGCGGCAGGGCCATGATGGAGAGTGCGACGAGACCGGCGGCGACGACGAAGATGATGCGACGATGGCGAATGTCGAACTGGGCGAGCCGCGACAGCGCCCGGCCGAGCCCGCCACCGTCACCGGCGGCGGCGCCGCGGCGGTATCCTCGCTCGGGCATCACCACGATCAACGCCGGGACCAACGTCATCGACAGGACGAATAGGAAGGTGATGCCGATCACCGCATACAGGCCGAGCGCACGAACGGCCTGTATCTCGTTCAGGAGAAGCGCCGAGAATCCTATCAGCGTCGCGAGCCCGGAGATGAACACGGGCAAGCCGGCTTGCCGGAGCGTCCGGTGCACCGGATGCTGGTCTCCCGTCGGGGCCTCGAGCTCGAGGTAGTAGCGCGCGACGACGTGGGTGGCATACGAGCTGCCGATGACGATCAAGAGCGAGGGCAGCACGAGGGTCCCGAGCGAGATCGGCTCGCCGATCCATCCCATGACGCCCATCGTCCACAGCACCCCGGCGATCACGCAGAGTAGCGGCAGCACGACGCCGCGCCGCGTCCTGAAGGAGAAGAACAGCACCGCGATCATCAGAGCGAGACTGGCGGGCGTCAGCACCGCCAGGTCGCGACGCATGAGCGCGAGCCCTTTCACCTTCAGATGCGACAAGCCCGTCATGTAGAAGCGCTCGGGCTCGCCGTCCCGCCGCATCTCGGTGAGGAGCGCCTCGAGCTCCGCGTCGATCCGCTGCGTCGCTTCCTCCGTGCGCGCTCCGTCGTCGAAGAAGACGTTGATCGCCGCACCGTGACTGTCGGGCGAGATCAGATTGCCGGCGAAAAGCGGATTGTCCTTGATGCGCTCGCGCAAACGGTCGCGCGCCGCCTTGGTCGTCGGAATCTCCGGGATGAGCAGCGGCGGGTTCAATACATCGGCGATCGGGTCGCGGACGTTCGTCAGGCTGATCACGTGGGCGACGCCTTCGATCGCGGCCGCCCGGGTCGTCACCGTGCGAATCTTTTCCAGGGTCGCCGCCGACAGGACGTCCGGCGCGAGCACGCCGATGATGTCGATCTCGTCGTTGCCGAACCGTTCGATGACCTGGGCGTACAACGCTTGGCCGGGGTCTTCGCGGGGCAACAGCGTGCCGACCGAGCTGTCCACGCGAAGGCGCGCGACCCCCGAGCCGAGCGCCATCGTGATCACCGCCACCACCACGAGTACGAGCCACGGGAAGCGGACGATGGCTCGGTACGCCGCATCCATGGCGCGCGAGCATTCGTCAGTGGTCCGGAGGTTGTCAAGGTCGCGGGCCGTCGCTAGAAGCGCGGCCATGCAGCTCACCGACGTTCTCTACGAGAAGCGCGACGGCACGGCGTGGATCACCATCAATCGTCCGGAGCGGCGGAACGCGTTTCGCGGCCAAACCGTCCTCGATCTGATCGCCTGCGTGCGCGACGCGTGGCACGACCGGGACGTCGGGGTCGCGGTGCTGACTGGCGCGGGCGACAAGGCCTTCTGCAGCGGCGGCGATCAGAAAGAGGGCTACGTCGGACTCGACGAGGTCGCGACGTTGCACACGGTCCTACGGAACATCCCGAAGCCGGTGATCGCGATGGTGAACGGCTACGCGATCGGCGGCGGCCACGTGCTGCACGTCGTCTGCGATCTCTCGATCGCCGCCGACACGGCCATCTTCGGGCAAACGGGGCCGCGGGTCGGCAGCGTCGATCCCGGATTCGGCACGGCGTACCTGGCACGCGTCGTCGGCGAGAAGAAAGCGCGCGAGATCTGGTACATGTGCCGGCAGTACGGCGCCGCTGAGGCGCTCGCCATGGGGCTCGTCAACAAGGTCGTGCCCGCGGCCGAGCTCCGGGCCGAGGTCCAGGCGTGGTGCGCGGAGCTGCTGGCCAAGAGCCCGACGGCGCTCCGCATCGCCAAGCAATCCTTCAATGCCGACACCGATCACATTCACGGCATCGGTGGGCTCGGCTTCAGTGCGGTCGAGCTGTACTACGAGAGCGCGGAGGCCAAGGAGGGCAAGCAGGCCTTCCTCGAGAAACGCACCCCCGACTTCCGCAAGGCAGCGAAGTAGCTCAGACCTGGACGAGGACGCTGCCGCCTTCGACCTTCACCGGATACGTCGCGACCTTGCAGGTGGCGTCGTCGGTGTTGACGCCGGTGCGCGCGTCGAAACGCCACTCGTGCCAGGGACACGTGACGACGGTACCGGCGAGCTCGCCTTCCCCCAGCGGCCCCCCCTGATGTGGGCACGTGTCGTCCATCGCCAGGAACGTCCCATCGCAGTTGAAGATCGCGATGGCCTTTCCGCCCGCCTCGATCGAGATTCCGGTTCCGGCCGGAACGTCCTTGATCTCTGCAACCTTCACGAACTCGGACATCCGCTCGCCCTCGCCGGTTCCGGAGGCGCAGATGCGCCGCCTTGACGTAGAAAACCGCGGTACAGTAATCGCGCCCGGGGAGCATTGCAACGCGATGGCCTGTTCAGTCAGCTGCCGCAGATGCCAGGGGTGCGTACGCCGTGCACCCGCAGCTGATCGGCGACCTGCTCGGCACCCGTTTCGACGGCCGATCGTACGTCTTCGCTCGCACCAGCGGCGGCGAGGTGTCGATCCTCGCCGCCGCCGCAATGCCAGCGCCGTCGGTCGTCGAGGCGACGCCTACGCCGCCGCTTCGGAGCGCAACCCGAACGTCTTGATCTTGCGCATCAGCGTGTTGCGTCCGATGCCGAGTCGACGCGCGGCCAAGCTCTGATTCCAGTTGCAGCTGCTCAGCACGCCCGCGATGTAGTCGCGCTCGAGCTGACGCAGAGGAAACACGTCGGGAGCCGCGTAGCGCCGCGGGCGGCGCCCCAGCACCGCCCGAATGCGCTCCGGAGTCACCTCCGTGCCACGCGACAAGGCCAGCACCGCCTCGACCGTCTGCTCGAGCTCCCGCGAGTTTCCCGGCCAGGCGTAACTCGTGAGCTCGGCCACCGCCAGACGCGACAATCCCGGACGAGGAGCGCCGGCGGCCTCACACCATTCCCCTACCACCCGATCGGCGACGACCGCGATGTCCTCGCGCCGTTCGCGCAGCGGCGGCAACGCGATCCGTACAACGGCGAGACGAAAGAAGAGATCCCGACGGAAGCGCCCGAGACGCATCAGCTCCTCGAGCGGCGCCGCGGTCCCCGCGATCACCCGGACGTCGTGGTCGTACTCCCGTTGGGCGAGCGCCAGCGCCATCCGCGCCTGCAAGCGCGGTGGGAGCGCGTCGACGGCGTCCAGATACAACGTCGTCCGTGGTGCGCTCGGCGCCAGCACCCCATCGACTTCGTCGAACAGTCGGTGCTCGATCTCGGCTTCCCCGAGCCGTTCGAGGGCGACCGCGACGAACGGGTCCGCCGATCGCGGTCCCTGCTGGTGGATGAGCTCGGCGAGCACGCGCTTGCCGGTGCCGGTTTCACCCTGGATGACCATGTTGACGTTGGCGTGCGCCAGATGACCGAGCGCGCGCTCGACCTCTCGCATGGGGGCACTCGTCCCCGCGAGCCAGACGTCCGAGCCGTGCAAACCGTCGTCTGAAGACCTTGGCATGATTGAGAAAGACATGACTGGGCTCCCTCCTGAGCAAGACGCCCGTTGGCGTATGTGATGCTGTTAGGACGGACGGGAGGCAGTCACTAGGTCGCAACGTCGGGTCTTCACCTTACGCTCATCAGAAAAAGAAGGTAGCGGCCCTTGGCACGGCGTAAATGCCGGTGCTAGCGTCCGCGACGCGACTGAACCCGCCCAAGCGCTTCGATGAAAAGCGAGCGAACCAAGGTACTCCTGGCCGACGATCATACGATCGTCCGCGAGGGAATTCTCTCGCTCCTCCAGGCGCATCAGGGGATCGCCGTCGTCGGCACGGCCGAGAACGGACAAGAGGCGATCGAGAAGGCGCGTCGCACCTTTCCCGACGTCGTCGTCATGGACATCGCGATGCCGCTGTTGAACGGCATCGAGGCGACGCGCCAGCTGCGACGACTGCTGCCGCAAACCAAGGTCATCGTGCTCACCATGTACGCCGACGAGGAGTACGTGCTGCGCGCGCTCCAGGCCGGCGTGCGCGGCTATCTGTTGAAGCGCTCGGCCGCTGCGGAGCTCCTGCAGGCGATTCACAAGGTCGAGCGCGGCGACTTCTACCTGAGCTCGGAGATCTCGCACGTCGTGATCGAACGCTTCCTGTCCTCGCCTGGCCCGGTGGAGGAAGCGACGGCGCTCACGGAACGCGAGCGCCAGATCCTCCAGCTCGTCGCCGAAGGCCACACCAATCGCCAGATCGCCCTCGCCCTCGGCATCACCCCCAAGACCGTCGACACGCATCGCACGCGGCTCATGACCAAGCTCGACATCCACGACACCCCGGGCCTGGTCCGCTACGCGATCCGCAAGGGCATCGTGACCGCGGACAGTTAGTCAGCTCGCACGGGGGATCTCTCCCACTTCACGAAGCGCGGCCAAGCCGCGCTTCGTCCATCCCCGGCTCGCAGTCGCTCGGCCGCGCGCTACGCGCGCGGAGGCTTTCTCGGGTGGGGCTCGTCGTTGGTTTCAACGCCCTTCGTGACGTCGACGGGGATGCCGCGCTTGGCCTGGACGGCGGCGCGGAAGCGGTCGGCGTCGATGCGGCGGTCGACGCCCGCCTTCTTGGCCTGCGTACGCGCGTAGCCGTCGAAGTCGCGGATACGCCCGTAGACGTCCGCGTGCACCTCGACGTAGACGCGCGCGTCGCGGACGCCGATCTTGACCGGCTCGTAGACGAGCTCACCCGGCATGCCCGGGTCGACGGTCGGATAGAGCACCTCGAGATCCTCGGGGTACAAGCGAATGCACCCGTGAGTCGTGAGCCGGCCGATCGACCACGGATCATTGGTGCCGTGGATGGCATACGCGCCATGCGACAGACGGATGCGATATGCGCCCATCGGGTTGTCGGGACCCGGCGGTACGACGCGCTGCGGACGATCCATCGTCTTGAAGATGCTGTCGGGAACGATCCACGTCGGGTTCGCGTCCTTCGAGCGGATCGTGAACGGTCCGATCGGGCTCGGGGCTTCCTCCGTCCCGATCCCGACGGCCCACGTCCGGAGCGGCACCAGCTCGCCCGCACGCGCGTTGGTCGGGAACACGTACATGCGCATCTCGGGAATGTTGACGACCAGACCCCGGTAGCGTGAGCGCGGCAGGATCCAGCGCGACGGCACGACGACCTCGACGCCGGCCGGCGGCACCCATTCGTCGACGGTGGGATTGGCGTCGCGGACCTCGTGAAAGCCGAGGCCGGAGTCACGGGCGACGTCGAGGAGGGTCTCGCCCTCCTTCACGCGATGATACTGCACCCGCCCGACGAGTCCCGGCAGCTCGTTTAGGGCCGGAACCCGCGCCAGTGCCGCCGTGATCTTCTCGGGCTCGGCGAACCGCGCGCGCGGACCGCGCAGCCAAATCGGTCCGCAGGCCGCCGACGCCACCAACGCCACCACGACCACCGCCACTTTTCCGCGACCGCGACTGCGGCGCGTTCCGTGCTCAGAGCCAGGCCATCGCATAGTCCACCAACCCCTCCAGCTGACGGATCTTGGCCCCCCACGCCGGACGTTCGGCCAGCGGCGCCGCGTCGTAGGCGAGGCGGGTCTCCGCCAGGCACGCTTCCATGATGTCGAGACAGCGCTCGGTGAGCGCGCGCGACCTCTGTCGGGTGCGCGCACGCACGACCTCGTGGAAGTCGATGATCTCCGCCACGGTCGGGGATCATGACGCGAAGATCGTCGAGCGGCAAGTTCGGTCGCGCCAAGTTTGACGCTCGTGCGCGCTTGCTTTAAGCCGGCGCGATGCGCGTGAACCACCTGGCGATCGCCGTCCGCGACCCCACCGCCGCGCTCGCCTTCTTTCGACGACATCTCCCGGTCGTCATGATGAACGAGCAGCAGATCGGTCACACCGGCGACTATACCTGGTGCGACTTCCACATCGGCAGGTTCAAGCTCGAGATCATCGCGAGCGCCGGCCCCGGCAGCTTCGTCGAACGCTTCATCGCCAAACGCGGCGAGGGGCTGCACCATCTCTCGATCGAGGCGCCGGACTTCGACGCGACGATCGCCGCCCTGGAACGCGGCGGCATCCGGATCGTCGACCGTTTCGAGGCCGGGGATGCGAAGACGGCCTTCATCTCTCCGCGTTCCGCCTTCGGCACGCTGATCCAGTTCTGGAACCGCTTCGAGCCCGAGCCCGAGCATCCGGCCGTCGCCGTCCATACGTACGACGGCGAGCCGGTACGGGTGCGCGTCAACCACCTGGCGATCGCGGTCCGGGACCTCACCGCCGGCCTCGCTTTCTTCGAGCGCTTCTTTCCAGTCCGCCGCGGGCGTCAGGCGCACGTCGGCTACGAGCCGAGCTTCCGGCTCACCAATTTCCACCTCGGCGACTACAAGATCGAATTGATCGCCCCCAATCCCGGGTCCGCCCCCGGCTTTCTCGAACGCTTTTTCGCGAAGCGCGGCGAGGGGTTTCATCACGTCTCGATCGACGTCGACCGGCTGGCACCCGTGGTGGCCGCCCTCGAGCGTGACGGCGTCCGGATCACCGATCGCGGTCGCGCGCCGGACGGTCGCGAGACGGCGTTCATCTCGCCGCGCTCGGCGTACGGTGTGCTCATCCAGTTCTGGGAGCACCCGGAGCTCGCCGCCGGGCCGTCGTCGTGATCCCGTGCGTACTGCCGGGCGACGGCACCGGCGCCGCCGGCACGCTCCGCGCCGTGTCGTTCGACGCGGCCGGCACGCTCTTCCATCCCGTGCGCCCGATCGGAGAGCTGTACGCGATGGTGGCCGCGCGCCACGGCATCGACGTCGATGCCGGCCTCTTGAACGATCGCTTTCGCGCCGCGTTCCGGGCCGCCCCGCCGCTCGCCTTCCCGCCGCTCGCGGCCGCGGAGCTACGCCGTCGTGAGAAGGCCTGGTGGCATGCGGTGGTCCGTGAGGTCTTCACCGGCCTCGCGGTGGCCGACTTCGAGACCTACTTCGACGCCCTCTTCGCCTTCTTCGCGAGCGCCGATGCCTGGCGCGCCGATCCCGACGCGGCGCCGTTGCTCACAGGCCTGCGGGCCGCCGGCATACGCATCCTGGTGGTCTCGAACTTCGACGCACGCGTCCGCGACGTGCTCGCCGGGCTCGGTCTCGCCGCGTTGATCGATCAGATCACGATCTCGAGCGAGGCCGGTGCCGCCAAGCCCGACCCCCGGATCTTCGCGACGGCGCTCGGCGCGGCGGGGCTCCGAGCGGCGGACGTGGTACACGTCGGCGACACCGCGCGCGAGGATCTCGCGGCGGCGCGCGCGGCCGGGCTCGAGGTGGTGTTGGTCGGCGGCGACGAGCTCGCCGTCGAGGCGCCGGACGCGACGCGCGTACCGCGTCTCGGCGCCGTCGTCGACGTCATCGCGCGTCGGCTCGGCTGAGACGCGGCCGCCTCGCGACCGCTACCAGCGCAACGTCTCGCCGAGCGGCGGCGTCCACAGGCGCTCGGGAGCGATGCCCCGGCGGATGCCTTCGGTGTGGAAGCGCCGCGGCGCCTCGTCGAGCGGCTCATCGGTCAGGTCGAACGTCCCGTAGTGGATGCCGAGCATGCGCTCGGCACCGGCGTCGAGCCCGGCCTGCAACGCCTCTTCCGGATCGAGGTGAACCGGACGCATCATCGCGGGCGGGTCGTACGCGCCGATCGGCAACGCGGCCAGGCCGAACGGACCGAGGCGAGCCCCGATCTCGGCGAATCCCGGGAAGTAGCCCGAGTCACCGGCGAAGTAGAACCGGCGCGTCGGCCCGCGCGCCACCCAACCCGACCAGAGACTCGCGCAGTCGTCGGTGAGGCGCCGCCCGCTCCAGTGCTGCGCCGGTACGCAGTGGATCTCGAGACCGCGCACCGTACGCGTGTCCCACCAATCGAGCTCCTCGACGGGCTCGATGCCTGCGTTCCGCAGGAGCGCCGCGTCGCCGAGCGACACGAAGAACCGCGTGCCGGAGGCCGCGAGGTAGCGCAGCGTCGGCAGGTCCAGATGGTCGTAGTGGTTGTGCGAGATCAGCACGAAGTCGATCGGCGGCAGGGCCGCGAGCTCCATCGCCGGCGGCGCGAACCGCTTCGGCCCGACGAAGGCCACCGGGAACGGCTTCTCCGACCAGATCGGGTCGGTGAGGAAGGTGCAGTGATCCATCTGGACGAGCACCGTGGCATGGCCGATCCAGGTGACGGTGGGCTCGCTGTGGCGGGCGTTCTCCCGGAGGAAGGCACCGTCGTTCGCGACCCGCGGCGGCGCGCCGGGGCGAGCGCGCCAGAAACCCGCGAAACGGCGGACGAGAAAGGGCATCATCACCCCGAGCCCGCCGCGGTCGAACGCGGCGGGATTCCGGAATCGGCCGTCTCCGTGATGTGCTGGGCGATCCATGACCCCCACCCCTCCTCTCGCGTGGGTACCAGAAGCCTCCGACTCTGGCCACGCGGACACCGCCCGAACGCCGGTTGACTCTTTATTCACTACAACGGTAGTGACTACACCATGGCCCCGCTACTCGAGCGCCTTCGGGAGATCGGCCTCGGCGACTACGAGGCCAAGCTCTACCTCGCGCTCGTGAAGCGTCATCCGGCGACCGGCTACGAGCTGGCCCGCAGCTCCGGCGTGCCGAGCTCCAAGGTCTACGAGGTGCTCGGACGCCTACAGGAGAAGGACCTCGTCTTCGTCGCCGACGGCGGCGCTCGCGGCAAGCGCTACATCCCGGTCGATCCCGAGGAGTTCATCGAGCGCTATCGCGCCCGCGTCGACCGCGCCCTCGATGGCCTGCGCGCCGAGCTCGAGGCGATCGGCGCCGACGAGCCCGTCGGCTACGTCTGGAACGTCCACGGCCGCGCGCCGCTCCTGGAACGCGCCACCCACCTCGTCGAGCGCGCCGAGCAGACGCTGCTGATCTCCGGCTGGGACGAGGAGCTCGCCGAGCTCGCGAGCACGATCGCCGCCGCCCATCGCCGCAAGGTCCGGGTCGCCGTCATCGCCTACGGTACGCTCGCGCTCGAAGCGTCGGCGGTCTACACGCACCCGATCAAGGACACCATCCACGGCGAGAAGGGCGGCCGCGGCCTCACGCTTTGCGCCGACGACCGCGTCGCGTTGATGGCGCTCGTGCAGGACGGCGGCGACGCCCACGGAGCCTGGAGCCGGAACCGCGCCTTCGTTGCCGCGGCCGAGGACTACCTGAAGCACGACATCTACGTGCAGAAAATCGTCGGCCGCTTCCACGATCTGCTCGTCCGCACGTACGGCCCCAACTTCAGCCGCTGGCGCGACGTCTTCTCCGATCGCGTGATTCCCCCGCCACGCTCGCCACAGCGCGCCAGCAAGACTCCCAGGAGGTCCTGATGCTCATCTCCATCGACGGTCGACTCGTGCCGCGCGCCGAGGCGCGCATCTCGGTCTTCGACCACGGCCTGCTGTACGGTGACGGTGTCTTCGAAGGCATCCGCATCTACGATCGGCGCGTTTTCCGACTCGACGCCCACCTCGCCCGGCTCGAGGCGTCGGCCCATGCGATCGGGCTCCGCCTGCCCATGGACCGCCCGGCGCTCGCCGCGGCCGTCGAGGAGACCGTGCGCGCCAACCGCCAGGAGCACGGCTACATCCGGTTGGTGGTCACCCGCGGCGAGGGCCCGCTCGGGCTCGACCCGACGACGTGCGCACGACCGTGCGTGATCATCATCGTCGCCGCCCTCGCCGTGTATCCGGCCGAGCACTACACCTCGGGCATCCGCGTCGTCACCGCGGCGACGCGTCAGGTCCCGGCGGCGAGCGTGGATCCCCGCATCAAGTCGCTCAACTACCTGAAGAACGTCCTCGCCCGCATGGAGGCGCACGAGGCCGGCGCCTCCGAGGCTTTGATGCTGAATCCGGAGGGCTTCGTCGCCGAGTGCACGGCCGACAACGTCTTCGCCGTGCATGGCCACCGCATCCTGACGCCGCCCGCAACCGACGGAGCGCTCGACGGCATCACCGCCGGGGTCATCCGCGACCTCGCGCTCGCGAACGGTTTCGCCTGGGACGAACGGCGCATCGCGCGCTACGACCTCTTCGTCGCCGACGAATGCTTCCTGACCGGCACCGGGGCGGAGATCATCCCCGTCGTATGTCTCGACGGACGGCGCATCGGGACCGGCGAGCCCGGCCCGATCACGCGGCAGTTGAGCGCGGCCTTTCGCGAGCTCGCCGGGCGCGAAGGCGCGCCCGTGTTCTGACGCCCGAGACGTTGCCGACGCGCCGGCGCCGTCGTATCGCATCCGCCCCATGACCGCTCCCACCCTGATCGTCGGCGCAGGCCCGGGTGGCCTCGCAACCGCGCGCGCCTTCAAGCTCTTCGGCGTTCCCTACGTCCACGTCGAGCGCCACACCGACGTCGGCGGCCTCTGGGACGCCGACAACGCCGGCAGCCCGATCTACGAGTCGGCGCACTTCATCTCGTCGAAGACCCGGAGCGCGTTCCACGGCATGCCGATGCCGGACGACTACCCGGACTATCCCGGCCGCGTGCAGATCCTCGACTATCTGCGCAGCTTCGCCACTGCGTTCGGCCTCCGCGACGGCATCCGCTTCGGCACCGAGGTGACGGCCGCGGAGCCGCTCGCCACAGGCGGCTGGCGCGTCACCTTCGCCGACGGCACCACGACCGAGCACCGCGCCATCGTCGCCACCGTCGGCGCGCAGTGGCTGCCGGTGATGCCGTCGTATCCCGGCACGTTCACCGGCGAGCTGCTGCACTCGGCCGCCTACTGGAGCAGCGAGGCACTGCGCGGCAAGCGCGTGCTGGTGATCGGTGGCGGCAACTCCGGCTTCGACATCGCCTGCGATGCCGCCAAAGTCGCGGCCCGTGCGGCGCTGAGCGTCCGGCGCGGGTACTGGGTCTTCCCGAAACACCTCTTCGGCCAGCCCGTCGACGTCCTCCTGCAGCAGGGACCGCATCTGCCCAACTGGCTCGCGCAGCCGGTCCTGGCCGGGGTGCTCCGGCTGGCCGTCGGCCGCCAGGACCGCTTCGGTCTCCCCGCCCCCGACCACAAGCCGCTCGAGTCCCATCCGGTGCTGAACACGCAGGTCTTCCACTACCTCAGCCACGGCGATCTCGTGATGAAGCCCGACGTCATCCGCTTCGCGGACGAGCTGGTGCACTTCGCGGACGGCAGCGCCGAGGCCTTCGACGTCGTGCTCTGCGCGACCGGCTTCCGCCACGAGGTGCCCTTCCTGCCGCCCGGCACCCTCCCGACCACGCGCTCGGGGCGGCCGCGCCTCATCACGGGCGCGTTCGTGCCGGGGCGGAGTGATCTCTTCGTGCCGGGCATGTTCGAAACCAACAGCGGCGGCTACCTGCTCTACGACAAGCTCGGGTGTCTCGTCGCGCAGACGGTGCGCGACCTCGCCGACGACGCGCGGAGCGCCCGGGTGCGGACCGCGACCCAGGAGGACGTCGACCTGCGCGGCGGCATTCGTTTCGTCGACTCGCCGCGCACCGAGGACTACGTCGACGCGACGGCGCTGGCGCGCCGGATCGGGGCGCTCGCCGGCGCCCTCGGGTGGGCCCTCCCCACCGAAGAGACCTTCGACCCGATCCGATCGACCGGACGCCCGAACACGACCGGTCGACCGTGACCGAGCGGCGGGTCAGCCGCCGCTTTGCTCTTCGCGCCGCGCCCGCCGCTCGAGCAAATCGTCGAGCTCGTCGATCGAGATCGCGGCCGCCAGCACGAACTCGAGCGGGAGAGCGCTATAGGGCAGAACCGCCTCGATCTCTCCCGGGCGGCGCAAGGCCGGCAGATGACGCCGGGGAAGCCCGATGTCCCAGAAGTAGTACGGCGGTGGAATTTCGCCGTCGTACGCGCTCGCCAATTCCTTCTCGAGATCCCGGGACACGTGCCGCGCCAGGCTGGACATCATCATGCGGAGCCTCCTACTCCACCGATTTAGGCGCGTTCGCGCGCCGTCGCCGCAACCACCTCTGATCCTCACGCGATCGGGAAAAAATCCCTAGGGTCGTTCCTCTCGCATCCGGACACCTCGTGGACGCCCCACCGGACGCGTGCTACGGCTCGCGCCGTTCGTGCACGCCCCTCCGTCCGCCAGACGCCAGCGGCAGGTCATCGCCGGCGCGCTCGCGCTCGCAGCGGTGGTCGCCCTCGCGTTCTTCGTCGATCTCGGCCGCCCGGCGTTCTGGGATCCCGGCGAGAGCCGCTACGCCGAGACCGTGCGCGAGATGCTGATCACGGGGGATTGGGTCGGCCCGACGCTGAATTTCGTCCGCTACTACGACAAACCCCCGGCCTACTTCTGGCTCGTGGCCGGTGCCTTCACGGCGTTTGGTACCAGCGAGTGGTCGGCTCGGGCGCCATCCGCGCTCGCCGCCGTCCTCACCATCGCATGGCTCGTCGCCTTCGGCTGGCGGCGGGTCGGCGCCCGAGCCGCGCTCGGGGCCGGCGTGGTCCTGGCGACGACGATTCAGTTCGTCGTGCTCGGCCGCGCGGTCAGGATGGACATGCTGCTCACGTTCCTGATGACGGCGACGTTGCTCCAGGCGTTCGCGCTCGCGGGAGATCAGCGGGCGCCGACGAGCCCGCTTTCCCGTGCAACATGGCCCCTCTACGTCTTCACCATCATTGGATTGCTGGTGAAGGGGCCGGTCGCCGTGATCCTGCCGCTCGGGATCGTCGCGACGTTCCTGCTCGCGACTCGCACGCTGCCGGGGCTCGAGCGCTGGCGGCCGGGCGCGACCTCGTTCGTCGCGCTCGGGCTCCTGGCCGCGTGGTACACCGTGGTGGCGATCCAAGCGCCCGACTATCTCTGGACCTTCGTCTGGCAACACAACGTCGGACGGTTTCTCGGCCGTGCGCTGGCCGGCCACCACGAGCCGGTTTGGTTCTACCTCTGGATCCTACCCGTCACGTTCTTGCCGTGGACGCTGTTTCTCCCCGGGGCCATGCGTCACGCCTACCGCCGCGCCCGCCGCGGCGATCGACTCGCCACCTTTCTCCTCGCGTGGTGCGCCGTCCCCTTCCTGTTCTTCAGTCTCTCGCGCGCCAAGCTCGCGACCTATCTGCTGCCGATCTTCCCGGCCCTGGCACTCCTGATCGCAGTCTACCTCGACCGCGTCTTGCGGGCGCCGGCGACGACGCATGCACGTGCCTTCGCGATTCCCGGGCTCGTCTGGACGATCGGCATGGCGGTGGTCGCCGTCGGCACGCCGATCGGCGTCGCAATCGCCTACCCCGGATACGGGAGAGCCGCCCTGCCGGCCCTGATGCTCGTGGTCTTTCCGTTGCTCGGGTGGCGCGCCATGGGCGATGGCCGCTGGCCGGCGCTCGTGGCGCTGGTGGTCATGGCGGCCCTCTCGACCCAAGGACTATTTTACCGGGTCGGCGCCCCGGTCGTGGACGAGTTCAGCAGTCTCCGCGCTGCGGCACGCATCGCGGAGGCCCTTCCGGCCACCGCGCCGATCTTCGCCTACAAGACGCGGGGCCACTCCTTCACCTACTATGGAGGACGAAGCCTGCTGCGTGTCCGGTCACCCGCCGACGTCGCGGCGGTACTGGGGCGGAGCACGCCGACTGCCGCCCTGGTCAAGCGGCGACACCTCGAGAAAATCCGCGCCCATCTCGCCAGCCGGGCCTATGTCTGGTGGAGGAGCCCCTCGGGCCGCGTCCTCCTGGCCAACATTCCGCATCCCGACCGGCCCGGCGACCAGCTCGTTCCCACCAACGTCGCCCCCGCTGCGGAGGGGATACCGACGTGCCGCGCTCGGAGACCGCGCGAAAGGACTTTGACGCACCGAGACGACGCCGCTAGAGTCGCGTCGTGACTCGGGTTCCCAGCGATGACCCCGGCAGGGTCGATCCCAGCGGCGTCGCCGAGGGGGTGGCCGGAACGATGCGCCGGCATTTGCTGACGGCGGCACAAGCGAGTCTTCGCGCGCTCCGCGAGATGTTGAGCCGGCTGCCGACGGGCGACGGCGAGACACACCGACCCGCCGCGACCCCGCCGACACCGACGGGCCCGCGGGTCGAGCCACGGACCGCCACACCGCGCGACGTGCGGGTCCCGCCCCCCCCTGCCGCCGACCTGTTGCGTAATACGGCAACGCTCCCGACCACCTACGGCAGCGATCGACTCGTCCTCCTCGCACGCGATCCGCACTGCCTCTACGCCTACTGGGATCTCTCCGACGTACGGTTCCAGGCCGTGCGCGTCGACGCCGGGTCCGACCAGCTCCGCATGGTGCTGCGCACCTACGACGTGACGCAGATCGCGTTCGACGCCGAGCCGCCGCGCCGCTTTCAAGACTTCGCGGTCGCCAACGACGCGCGCTCGCTCTACGCCTACATCGGGAAGCCCGCGGCATGCTTCGTGGCCGAGGTCGGCTATCTCCGGCCCGACGGCGCCTTCTTCCCCCTCGCGCGTTCGCTGCCGATCTGGACACCCCGAACCGACCAACCCGGCGTCGCACCCGGACGCTGGATGACGGTCGGCTGGAACGAGCAACGAGACGCGGGGACGGTCGTGCCGCTCGTCACGACGGCGCCGGTCGACGTCGCGGTCGATGCGACCGCGAGCCCGGTGGCGATCCGTCCGGCAGCGTCGTCGTGGCCGGGACCGTCGCCTTCGGATCAGCAACGCGGCAGTTGGAGCCTGGTGCGCGGCAAGCTCGTGGCAGCGACGTCGGCCACCGACAGTTGATGGCGGCCGAACGCGGCCTCCTGGCCCTCGTCCTGCAGGCGCATCTGCCCTGGGTGCGCCATCCCGAGTACGAGTCGTTCCTCGAGGAGGACTGGCTCTTCGAAGCCATCACCGAGACCTATCTGCCCTTGCTCGAGACCTTCGAGCGTCCCGCCGCCGACGACGTACCGTATCGGGTCACGATCTCGGCCTCGCCCCCGCTCCCCAACATGCCCGCCGACCCGCTCC
>CAZWAX010000017.1:0-8997 GCA_964631985.1 uncultured Polyangiaceae bacterium
ATCCGCCGCCTCGAGGCCGAGCTCGCCGCGGGGCGCACGGCGCAGGCCGACCTCGAAGCGTTCTTTGCGGCGATCGGCTCGCCGCGAGCGCCGCGGGCCGCGCGCCGGCGATGAACGGCGCCGAGTGCTAGGCTCCGGGCCATGGCGATTGCGACCATCGACCCGACGACCGGCCAGACGCTCCGCACGTTCGTGGGGCACGGGCCGCAGGAGGTGGACGCCATCCTCGGGCGCGCGGCGGCGGCCTTCGAGCGTCATCGCGGTACGAGCCTCGCCGAGCGCGCGGTCCGGATGCGACGCGTCGCGGACCTCTTCGACGGCGAGCGCGAGGGGCTGGCGCGTCTCGCCGTGCAGGAGATGGGGAAGACGATCCGGGGGGCGCGCAGCGAGGTCGAGAAGTGCGCGGCCGGCTGCCGCTACTATGCGGAGCACGCGGCAGCGATGCTCGCCGACGCGCCGATCCCGGGGACCGCGCCACCGAGCTACGTGGTCTATCTCCCGCTCGGCCCCGTGCTCGCCGTCATGCCGTGGAACTTCCCCTACTGGCAGGTGGTGCGCTTCGCGGCCCCCGCGCTCATGGCGGGGAACGTCGCGCTCCTGAAGCACGCCTCGAACGTGCCGCAATGCGCGCTCGCGCTCGCCGACCTGTTCGCGCGCGCCGGCTTCGACGACGGCGCCTTCCAGGTGCTGCTCGTCGCCGGCGAGGCCGTGGCCGACGTCGTGGCCGACCCCCGGGTTGCGGCCGTCACGTTGACGGGCAGCGAGACGGCGGGTGCCTCGCTCGCGGCCGTCGCCGGCCGTCATCTCAAGAAGACGGTGCTCGAGCTCGGGGGCAGCGACCCGTTCGTGGTGATGCCGAGCGCGGACCTGGACGCCGCGGTGTCGACCGCGGTCGTCGCGCGCACGATCAACAACGGGCAGTCATGCATCGCGGCCAAGCGCTTCATCGTGCACGGGGCCGTGTACGACCGCTTCGTCGGCGCGCTCGTCGCCGGGCTCGCGCGGCTGCGCGTCGGCGACCCGTTCGCCGAGGACACCGATCTCGGGCCGCTCGCGACCGCGAGCGGGCGTGCGACGCTCGTGCGACAGGTCGACGCCTCGATCGCCGCCGGTGCCCGCTGCCTGCTCGGTGGCCAGCCCTTGCCGGGGCCGGGGTGGTTCTATCCCGCGACGGTGCTGAGCGAGATCCCGCGCACGGCGCCGGTCCATCAGGAGGAGGTGTTCGGCCCGGTGGCGCTCGTGCACCGCATCCGCGACGTCGACGAGGCCATCGCGTGCGCGAACGATACGCCCTACGGGCTCGGCTCGAGCGTGTGGACGACGGATCCCGTCGAGCGCGAGCGTTTCGTCCGCGAGCTCGCCACCGGCATGACGTTCGTGAACGCAATGGTGGCCTCCGACCCGCGCCTGCCATTCGGAGGGATCAAGCGATCGGGGTGGGGCCGCGAGCTCGCAACGCAGGGCCTCCAAGAATTCACCAACGCCAAAACCATCGCAGGTTGCTGAAAAGGGCCGATCTGCGTCGTTACTCGGTCGACTCGCTTGTGCGGCGTAGCTCCGCTACGCCTCCGCGCTCGCTCCGTCGCGCCTCGCATCTCGCCCCTTTTCAGCAACCTGCTCCTACCTCGTGCGTCTTAGAGGACGGGCGTTCGCTTCGCTCCGCCTCATCGATTGAGGCGGTGAATTAATGAGGTTGAAATTTGGAAGGGCGGAGCGAAGCGACGCCCTCACCACGCGCACCAGGCACCCCCCGCAGGTTGCTCAAAAAGGTCGAGATGCGAGGCGCGACGGAGCGAGCGCGGAGGCGTAGCGGGAGCTACGCCGCACAAGCGAGTCGACGGAGCAACGACGCAGATCGGCCTTTTTCAGCAACCTGCGCCGCGGCGGCGGCGGAGGAGATAGTCGAGGGCAATGCTGATCCCCGTCCGGTGCGGCAGCGTGTAGACGAGCGCCACCATCAGGATCGCCCAGACGACGTAGAACCACCAGGCGTTCGGGACCCAGAGTCGGAGGAAGACCATTCCGATCAGCGGCACGATGAAGAGGACGCGGTCGAGCACGAAGAGATAGCCGAAGAGGTCGCCCTGATCCTCGAGGTACTTGAGGCCGCACGTGCCGCAACGCTCGTGCATGAGGTTGAAGCGGCGGAAGAGGGGCCCCAGGCCGCACTGCGGGCAGCGTTTTCGCCACCCGCGTCCGAGGAGCGTGCCGAAGGGCGGGATCGCGTCGCTCGGAGACGACGTCATGCCCGATCCCGCCTCGGCGGTCACGCCGGATCCCGAAAGACGGGCGTCCGCTTTTCCACGTTCGCCATCACGGCCTCCATCTGGTTGGCGCTCCCGATGAGCCGCTTCTGCTCCATGCTTTCGGCGCGCAGCAGCGTCGCGGCGTCGTGCTCGGCGGCCTGGTTGTAGAGGCGCTTGGCACCGCGGACGGCATTGGGATTCTTGGCGGCGATCTCGCGCGCGAGCGCCATCGCGGCGGCGTGCGGATCGGGATCGACGCGGGTGATGCAGCCGTAGCCGACGCCTTCGGCGGCGCTGAAGACGCGGCCGCTGTAGGTGAGCTCGCGGAGCAGGTCGTCGCGCATGAGGGTGCGGGTGAGCGCGATGCCGGCCATGTCGGGGACGAGGCCCCACTTGATCTCCATGATCGAGAGCTTGGTGTCCGGAGTGGCGATCCGGACGTCGGCGCCGAGCATGATCTGGAAGCCGCCGCCGAACGCGACGCCGTGCACCGCGGCGATCACCGGCACCGGCAGCTCGCGCCAGAGCCAGGCGACGTGCTGGAAGAGATTGGCGCCGCCGTGGGTACGGTCGCTGATGTCGCCCGCGTTCTTCAGCCCGGTGAAGCTCATCATGTCGAGACCGGCGCAGAACGCGCGTCCCGCGCCCGCGAGCACCACCACGCGGAGGTCGGGCGTCGCGGCGAGCGTTGCGCCCGCGGCGGCGATGCCCTCGAACATGGCGGGATCGAGGGCGTTCATCTTGTCGGGGCGATTCAGGCGGACGTCGGCGATGCCGGCGTTGATGCTGATGATCACGCGGTCGTTCATGGTCGGGCTCCTACGGGAGCCTTGTCAAAAGGCCGGAGCTCTCGCAAGAATGCCGGGAGACGCGTGCAAGGGGGTGGGGGATGACCGAAGGTCGACGGGCGGTGGTCGCGGTGTTCGTGGGCGTCGTGCTGTGGATGGGAGTGCCGGACCGGGCGGCGGCCCAAGCATGCGGCGATGCCGACGGCAGTGGCGCCGTCACCGTGACCGACGGGGTCCAGACGTTGCGCACCGCCGCCGGTCTCGGCAGCAGCTGCACCCGCGCGCGCTGCGACGTCGACGGAAGCGGCAGCGTCAGCGTGAGCGACGGCGTCAACGTGCTCCGCAAGGCCGCGGGCGTCGCCATCGCCGAGGCGTGTCCGGCGGCGAGCACGAACGAGGCGGTGAAGGCGTTCCTCGGCGAGATGACGAAGATCGCGCGCGTCCGCTCCGCGAGCGTCGTGGTCGCGGCACGTGCCGGCGTCACCACCGCCGCGATCGTCGAGTGCGACGAGGGGTTCTTCGAGAACGAGGGAGATCGCACGACCTACCACGACTGTCGCTTCGGGACGCTGCTGCTCAACGGCACGCTGACGACGACGAACGATCCCCGCTCCGATCCCGCCAACGGCCGCTTCATTCGGACCGACGTCTACGAGCAGTACGAGGTGCGCTTTCTCGACACCGGGTTCACGTTCCGCCAGGACGGTACGAGCACGATCGACCTCGACACCGAGGCGAACCGTCTGGTGCAGAACGGCACGCTCACCATCTCCACCAGCGACTCGGTGTTGGGGCAGGACACGTACACCCTCATCACGGTGGATCTCACGACCGACGTCCAGACCGGCGCCACCATCTCCGGACGGTTGATTTCTGCGCTCGCCGAGGCGGGGCTCGCCGGCATCGAGAGAGTGACGCTTGGTTACGCGACCGACGCGCTCGCCGACGTCGACGTCGACTTCGAGGATGGCCACTCGGAGTCGTTCACTTTCGACCTGGTCACGGGCGAGCTGACGCCGGCCGCCGCGGGGGGCGCGCGCGCGGCCATGCTCCGGCCGCGCGCCGCACGCCACGGGTGAGGCTCAGCGCGTCACTCGCCGAACTCCTCCCAGGTCTTGACGCCGACGAAGTCCGACTTGCCGAGCGTGACGCCGTTGTGGCGCAGGATCGCGTAGGCGGTCGTGACGTGGAAGTAGAAGTTCGGCACGCTGATGCGATGGATGTACGTTTCGCCGCGCACCGATTGGCCGCCCATCCAGGGTGGGGCGACGCGCCGCTCCTCGGCGCCCGTGAAGTCGGCGGCCTTGAAGCTCTCGAGATAGGCGACACAGGTCGCGATGCGGGCGCGCAGCTCGGCGAGCGTCGTCTCGGTGTCGGGATGCGACGGCGCCTTCTGACCCGAGAGATAGGCGGCGGCGAACTTCGCGGCGTCGCAGGCCGACTGGATCTGCTGGACCAACGCGTACTGATCGGGGGCGAGACGCGCGTTCACGAGGATCTCGGCGTTGAACCCCTTTTCCTGGGCGTAGGCGGTGCCCTTTTGCAGCCAGGCATCGAGGTTTCCGAGCATGCGGCCGTACTGCGTGACGATTTCGAAGGCTCCCATGGGTTGCTCCTTTCACTGCACCTGACGTCGATGCGGCGCTTATCTCCGAGCCGCGGAGTCGAGTCCACTCCATGACGACGGCGACGCCGCACGCGGGACGGCCGCCGTCGGGCCCGGAAGCGGCGAGCCCGCGGACCTGGCGCGAGTGGCTCGCGGTGTTCTCCTATTCGACGCGCGCGGTGGCGCTCGTGTGGACCACCAATCGCGGTCTCACGCTCGGGCTCCTCGGGCTGGCGCTGGTCGCGGGTCTGGTGCCCGGCGCGATCGCGTGGGTCGGGCGCGGTCTCGTGGACGCGGTCGTGGCCGCCAGCGCCGGACGAGCCGCGTCGACGGCCGTGCTGCGGTGGGTGCTCGCGGAGGGCCTCCTGGTCGTCGTGCTCGCGGCCGCCCAACGCGGGACCATGCTCGCGCAGTCCCTCTTGCGCGCGGAGCTCGGACATCGCGTGAACGTGTTGATCCTCGAGAAGGCGCTCACGCTCGAGCTCCGCCACTTCGAGGACAGCGAGGTCTACGATCAGATGACGCGCGCCCGTCGGGACGCGTCGAGCCGGCCGCTCAGCCTGGTCATGGCGACGTTCACGCTCCTGCAGCACGGCATCGCGCTCGCGACGTACGGCGCGCTGCTGGTGGTGTTCTCGCCCTTCGCGGTGGCGCTCGTCGCGGTCGCGGCGGTGCCGGCGTTCCTGGTCGAGAGCCGGTTCTCCGGCGAGGCCTTCCGGCTCTTTCGTTGGCGGACGCCCGAGACGCGGCAGCAGACCTACCTCGAATCGGTGATCGCCCGCGAGGACAACGCCAAGGAGGTCATGCTCTTCGGGCTCGGCCGAACGTTGCTCGCCCGCTACGAGGCGATCTTCGACCGCGTGCACGATCAGGATCGCCGCCTCACGCTGCGACGCGGGCTGTGGGGCTTCCTCCTCGGGCTCCTCTCCACGGCGGCGTTCTACGCAACGTACGGATGGATCGCGCTCGCGGCGGTCGCCGGGGAGATCAGTCTCGGCGCGATGACGATGTACGTCCTCGTGTTCAAGCAAGCGCAGGCGTCGCTCGGTGCGGCGCTCGCCGCGATCGGCGGGATGTACGAGGACAATCTCTACCTCTCGACGCTGTACGAGTTCCTGGAAACGCCGGTCGCGCCGGCGACCGGCACCGCGACCGCGGGGACCACGCCCGGGGACGGGCTCCGCTTCGAGGCCGTGAGCTTCACCTATCCGGGCAGCGAGCACGCCGCGCTCGCCGGCGTCTCGTTCCACGTGCGGCCGGGGCAAAAACTCGCGCTCGTCGGCGAGAACGGGTCGGGGAAGACCACGCTCATCAAGCTGCTCACCCGCCTCTACACGCCGAGCGCCGGCCGGATCGTGCTCGACGGCACGGACCTCCGCGACTGGGACCTCGCCACGCTGCGGCGACGGATCGGCGTCATCTTCCAGGATTTCGTGCGCTACCAGCTCATCGTCGGCGAGAACATCGGCGTCGGCGACGTCGCGGCCCTCGACGACGAGGCGCGCTGGCGGACTGCGGCCGAGGTCGGCACCGCGGCGCCGTTCGTGCGCGAGCTGCCGCGCGGCTACCACACCCAGCTCGGACGCTGGTTCCAGGGGGGCCGCGAGCTCTCCGGCGGCCAGTGGCAGAAGATCGCGCTCGCCCGGGCCTTCATGCGGACGGGCGCCGACATCCTGGTACTCGACGAGCCGACCGCCGCGATGGACGCCGAGGCCGAGGTCCAGATCTTCGAGCACGTCCGCGCCGTCACCCACGACCAGATGGCGATCCTCATCTCGCACCGGTTCTCGACGGTGCGCATGGCCGACCACATCGTAGTGCTGCGTGAGGGCCGGGTGGCGGAAGAGGGCAGCCACGAGGAGCTCATGGCCAACGGCGGCCCCTACGCCCGGCTCTTCACGCTCCAGGCGGCGGGCTATCGCTGAGCGGCCCGGATCCACAAAAAAAAGTTGATTCCCGTATGTAATATGGCTAGGTTGCTGCGCGATCGGTTCCGGTCGCGAGCTGTCGAACACCCCGAAAACCGCCGAAGCACCGCAACGACCACCGAGCAGGCGGCATGGCGCAGTACAAACCGAGAGGAGATTTTCCCCATGAAGCTTTCCCCCAAGCTCCTAGGGACACTGATGGCACTCGTCGTCGTGGCGGCCGTTGCGGTGCCAGCCACGGCCCAGACCGTCACCGTCAACCGTTGCGCCGGAACGAAGGTCCGGTGCGTGATGGGATACACCCATGTGTGCGGCGTGCAGGGCGTGCTCGGCCTGTTCAAGTGCCATCAGACGGCGACCCTCAAGTCGCGTTTCGTCGACCAGGCCTGCGTGAGCCGGACCGAAGACAAAATCACGGAATGCTTCCGCGACGCCGAGCGCCGCTACGGGCCGTGCCTGACGCTCGATGACGTCGTGCCCATCCAGGCCAAGATCGAAGCTTTCGTGCTCGACGCCGTCGCCGACGTCACGCCCGGCTTCCCGTATCCGATCACCAACACCTGCGCTGCCGGCAAGCAGAAGGCCGTCGCCGAGTCCGCCTTCGCCAAGCTCGAATGCTTCGAGGAGGCGTTCCGCCGCGAGCCCGGCATCGTCTTCGACGGCTGCTTCTCGCGTCCCGAGGCGCAGTTCGCCTACGCCTGGGCCAAGCTCGAAAGCAACGGCGGATGCCTCACCGAGGGTGATGCCGCCGCGCTCGACGCCAAGATCAACACCTTCGTCGCCGACATCGTCACGTCGCTGGATCCCGATTAGCAAGGTTGCTGAAAAAGGCGCAGATCGATCTTTGCAGCGACCTGCTTAGTCGTTCGGCAGCGGGATGCGTTCGGTTTCGTCGGGGACGGGAGCGAAGCGGGACGCACTCCAATCGGCTTTCGCCTGCTCGATGCGGTCGCGTGAGGTGGAGACGAAGTTCCACCAGAGGTAGCGCGGTCCGTCGAGCGGCTCGCCGCCGAGCAGCAGCACGCGCGCCGGGACGTCGCTCGTGATCGGAATGGCATCGCCGGGGCGGAAGAGCAACAGCTGGCCCGCCTCGAACCGCTCGCCCGCCACCAGCACGCTGCCGCTCGCGACGTGGAGCGCGCGCTCGGGATGCTCGGGCGGCAGCACGACCCGGGCGCCCGCCGCGAGCACGGCATCGGCGTAGACCATCGGCGATGCCGGTACGACCGGCGAGCGCACGCCCTCGAGCGATCCGACGAGGACGCGGATGGTCGCGCCCGCTGCCTCGACGACGGGGAGCGACGCCGCGGGATGGTGCACGAAGGCCGGCGCGCATTCCTCCTGGGCGCGCGGTAACGCGACCCAGGCTTGAATGCCGGAGAGCGGCGAGCCCGTCGGTCGGAGCGCCGGGGGCGTGCGCTCGGAGTGCACGATACCGCGCCCCGCGGTCATCCAGTTGACGGCGCCCGGCTCGATCGGTTGCACCGAGCCCAGGCTGTCGCGGTGCAGGATGGTCCCGGCGAAGAGATACGTGATGGTCGCGAGGCCGATGTGCGGATGCGGGCGGACGTCGACGCCGCGGCCGGGCGCCAGGTCGGCCGGCCCCATCTGATCCCAGAAGACGAAGGGGCCGACGGAGCGCGTGGCCGGGGCCGGAAGGAGCCGCCGGACCGTGAAGCCCCCGAGATCGTGTGGCCGGGGCGCGATGACGCCCGCGAGGCCGGGGCAGCCGCGCGACTCGATGGCGGGTGCGTTTGCCGGTTGCCAGCTCATGGTGTCGTACATGGACGCTGCGCGCCCCGAGCGCAAACGCCTGGGCTCGCAAGTGCCGACGCCAGCGTCGATTTCACTGGATTTTCCGCGGGCTCCCGAGTACTGTCCGGCCTCCATTCGGTGCGGCCGTGCCCGGATGAGACCCCGTCGAGGACTATCAATGCCGAATCGCTCCCTTCGTTTGCTGTGCGGTGCCTTGCTCGCGCTCTGTCTCGCCACGCCCGCCGCCGCCCTGGACGTGCAACCGGGCATCGGCTTCGTCGCCATCACCGGTGAGGTCGAAGGCACCGAGCTCGTGCTCGAGAATGCGCAGCATCAGGACCTCGACAGCGGGCTCGCCGATCGTTTCGGGAGCCTGGTCTTCCGCGATCTCGCGCAGGGCGCCGCGTACTTCGTGCGCGAGCCCGGCGGCGCGACGACGCCGGTCATGACCCTCCGTTTCGAGGATCATCCGCCGCAGTCGTTCTACCAGGCGCAGACCCTGGTCGACGGAATGAACTACCTCGAGATGCGCGACGGTACGCTGCTCTCGGCGATGGTCCGTCCGCCGCTGGGCCGAACGTTCGGCCCCGGTCGCGTGTTCCCGACCGTCGTCGAATACTCGGGGTACGCCGTCGCCGACCCGAACAACCCGCAGCCGTCGACGCTGCTCGCCC
>CAZWAX010000017.1:9007-27769 GCA_964631985.1 uncultured Polyangiaceae bacterium
GTCAACATGCGCGGCTCGGGCTGCTCGGGCGGCGTGATCGATCTCTTCGACTATCCGACGACGGCGGACGGCTACGACATCGTCGAGATCGTCGGGAACCAGGACTGGGTGACGAACAACGGCGTCGGCATGATCGGCATCTCGTTTCCCGGCATCACCCAGATGTTCGTGGCGGGCGCCCAGCCGCCGCACCTCCTGGCCGTCGCGCCGTTCTCGGTGATCGGCGACATCTATCGCGGACCGGGATTCCCCGGCGGTATCTTCAACAACGGCTTCGCCGAGACCTGGCTGCAAGAGCGCGCCGACGACGCCGAGCCCGCGCCCGAGGGCGGACAGGCCTGGGCCATCGAGCGCGTCAACAACGGCGATGCGACGTGTCTCGCCAATCAGAATCTGCGCCTGCAGACGCAGGACCCGGTCGCCTTCACGCGTGACACCCCGTACTACACCCCCGCGCTCATGGATCAGCGCTCGCCGATCAACTGGGCGTCGGACATCAAGGTTCCCGTGTTCATCTCCGGGGCCTGGCAGGACGAGCAGACGGGGAGCGGCTTCGTCACGCTCCTGAAGTCGCTGCCGAAGCGCCGCGACGTCAAGATCATGTTGATGAACGGCGTTCACTCGAGCCCGCTCGAGCCCGAGGGCCTCTGGAACTGGATTGCGTTCCTCGACATCTACGTCGCCAAGCAGCGACCGAACATGGACCGGCTCGCGCCGTTTGCCGGGGCGGTCTACGAGGAGATCCTCGGAGTCGGTGCGCCGACGCCGCCGCTGCCGCCGGACCGGCTCGCCTCGGCCGAGAACCCCGACGATGCGCGTCGCATGTTCGAGCGCGAGCCCCGCGTCCGCGTGCTCATGGAGAACGGCGCGGGATCGCCAACGCCGGGGCTGCCGGCGCCGCGCTTCGAGCTCGGCTTCGAGAAGTGGCCGCCGCCCGGCGTCCGCCAGACCGCGTGGTACTTCGGACCCGGCGGGACGCTGAGCTCGCGGCGTCCCCTCGGCGACGGCGTCGACAGCTACAATCCGGACCCCGAGGCGCGCCCGATGCAGACCATTCCCGGGCAGGGGCAGTCGGAGTCCTGGGCAATCGCGCCGGCCTACGATTGGCGGCCGCTCGTCGACGGCACGGGGATCGCGTATGCGACGGCCCCGCTCGAGAACGACGTGACCATCGTCGGCCAGGGCAGCGTCGATCTGTTCCTGCGGTCGAGCGCGCCGGACACCGACATCCAGGTGAGCCTTACGGAGATCCGCCCGGACGGGGTCGAGACCTACGTCCAGGGCGGGTGGTTGCGGGCGGGTCACCGCAAGCTCGCACGCAAGGGGCGGACGCGGACGGAAGTGATCCAGACCCACCTCGAGGCCGACGCGGAGCCGTTGCCGGGTGGGGTGTTCACCAAGATGCGGGTCGGCATCTTCGCCGTCGCGCACACGTTCCGTGTCGGCTCGCGCATCCGGATCAGCCTGGAGGCCCCGGGTGGTGACCGCACGCGCTGGGCGTTCGACACCTTCGACACGGACGGGACGGTCGTGAACGACGTGAACCGCTCGCCGGGCTACGCTTCGCGCTTGGTATTGCCGGTCGTGCGCCGTGCGGTGGCACCGGCGGGTCTGCCCCCGTGTCCGGGTCTCCGCGGTCAGCCCTGCCGCACGTACGAGCCTGCCAGCAACGGCGGCTGACCTCGCTCTTTGGGATCGCGTCACGCGGCGACGTCGGCCTCACGGCTGGCGTCGCCGTGTCCGTTTCGGGCCGGGGGTGGGTCAGGCACCCACTACCCGGCCGCGCGGCTGAGGTCGGCCAGGAGCGCTGAGCCCGACCACGTGCGGCATCGGCCCTGTTCGGCCTCGCGGACGAGCGTGACGAGGCGCGCGTTCACCGGCGCACGTCGGCCGAGCCGCTCGGCGAGTCGCACGATCTCGCCGTTCAGGTAGTCGACCTCGGTCCGTCGTCCGGCCTCGAGGTCTTCCCACATCGAGGAACGTGCTTGCGGATCGATGGCGAGCATCCGTCCCGCGAGGCGCGTGAAGACGGCATCCGGGAGACGCAGCACCCACGGGATCCAGGTCGGCGGCAGCGGCGTCAGCCGGGCCGGGGCGATGCCGGCAGTCGCGAGGAGCTGGAGCGCTTCGCTCTGGACGAGTGCGACGCAGCGGCGAAAGGCACGCTCGGAGAGCTGGGCCTTCAGCGGCAGATTGGAGAGCGCATTGATGGCGTTGTTGAGGTTCAGCACGAGCTTCGCCCACTGCACCGGCTCCATCCGATCGTGCAGGACGAGCGGAAGGCCGGCGGCGGCGAAGGCGGCGAGAAACGGCGCGAGTCGCGCGTGACGCTCGACCTCGAGCTTCCCCTCCGACCCGTGATGGAAGCGACCGGCCCCGTGATTGACGACGTTGAACTGCACCATGCCTGTCAGCACCGTATGCGTCGGCAGGCAGACCCGGAGGCGCTCGGCGTTGCCGAGGCCGTTCTGAAAGCTGACGACCACGGCCGCCGGCGGCAGCACGGCGGCGAGCTCGCGTCCGGCCTCGTCGGTCGCGGCCGACTTGACCGTGACGAGCACGAGCGCGGCATCCGCGATCGCGTCCGGAGTGGTAGCGAAGCGCACCGCATCCGGGGCGACGGCGAGCGCGGCCCCCTCGTAGTCGGTGAGCGTCAGCCCGTGCGCTCGGATCTCGCGTGCCAGGCGCTCGCGTCCGACGAACGTGACCGGGCTGCCCGTGGCGGCGAGGCGCCCGCCGACGTAGCACCCGATGCTGCCGGCGCCGTAGATGCCGATGCGTCCCGTCGTCGTCATGCGCGCCGGCCGGCATAGCGGATGACGGCGGGACTGACCATGCGCATCGCCATGTCAACTGCGGCCCCTTCCTGACGCCTTGTGTCAGGTCGGTTCGGCGCTACCATCGCCGGCATGGAAACGATGATGGCGTTCGCGGGGGAGTGGTGGCGGGTCGGTCTCGCGGTGGGTGGCGGTGTGGTGGTGGGGGCCGTGCTGTGGCGGGTGGCGCTGGCCGACCTGGTGCTCTCCGCGGTCGAGCTTCCCAGTTGTGAGCGCGCCGAGCGCGGATCCTCTCCGTCGGTGCTGCACCCGAAGGGCAACGTCCCCGGGTAGTCGGCGCCGGGCGTTCCCTCCGCGACCGCGTCGGCTCGCGCCGGATCAGGCGTCGCGCGGCCACGCGTGGGCGGCCGCGAAGTACTCCGCGATCAGCCGATGCGCCCACGAGCGCGGGCGCCGGTGCCCTTCGAAGAAGGCGCAGTGGCTGCCGCGCGCGGTCAGGACGAGCAGGCTGTCGGGAACGCGCGTGAAGAGCTCGCGGTGCTCGTCGACGTTGGCCACGGTGCAGACCGGGTCGTCGGCCGCGTTCAAGATGAGGAGCGGGATGCCGACCGCATCGGCGACCACCATGGGATTGGTGTGCCGGTGATACGCGTCCGTCGACGCGAACCCCGCGAAGGGGTGCTGGCGATCGTGGAGCTCGCCGACCGTCCGGCTCGCCATGATCTCGGCCCAGCCGGGGAGGGCGGCGAGCGCGGCGGCGTGACGCTCGAGGAAATAGCGGCGCACGGCCCCGATCAGGTAGCGGTCGTAGAGCCGGTGGATGCGGTGGAAGGCGCGCGTCGTGTCGTAGCCGGGGCAATACGCGACGGCGGCCGCGAGCGGCGTGCGGGGGCCTTCCTCGCCGAGGTAGCGGACCAGCAACCCCGAGCCCGCCGACACCCCGACGCCGTAGAGCGGCGACGCCGGGAGCTGGGCATGGATGTGCGCGAGCTGCGCGCGCACGTCGTCCGTCGCGCCGAGGGTGCTGAAACGCGGTGCCGTGAGGGGCAGCGTGCCGTGGCCGCGGCGATTGCAGACGATCACGCGCCAGCCGAGGCGGCGCCGGAGGCCGCGCACCGTCCGCCGCATCGACTGTCCGTCGCCGCAGATGGTCGGCAGGACGACGACCGTCGGCGTCTCCGCCGGGTCGTCGCGGCCGAGCCACTCGAGTGAGACCGTGCCGCCGTCGGCGAGCCGCAGCGTCTCGGTGTCGTCGTAGCGGAGCGGAGCGGTCCAGACGTCCCGCCAGGCCAGCAGCGCGAGCTGCAGATGACGATTGAAGCTCCACCACGGCGGGCGATAGGGCGCGCGCAGCGCCGGGCACCGCGTCAGCAGGTGCGCGAGCAACGGGGTCGGACGGAACACCAGCTCCGGTGGGCGCGCGACGTGGACGCGGTAGTAGTAGGCGAGGCAGCCGGCGACGACGACGAGCGTGCCGAGCGCTCCCACCGCCAGCATCGCGTCAGCCGCGCGCGCCCGGCTCGGCGACGCTCGCGAGCGCTTGCAGCACGCGCTCGATCGGCGACGCGAGGCCGTGGGCGGTGCTGAGCGCGTCGAGCGCCGAGGGATGGGCCGGGTGGGTCGGGAGGTCCAGCGTGACCGGCGGCAGCGCGATGGTCGCGACCGGCAGCACGACGCGGCGCGCGGCGGTGAGGTAGTCGCGGCCCTCCTCGAGGCGACGCGCCACGGCCGGCGCGAGATCGGTCGCGGCCAGGATGGCGTCGAGGGAGCCGTAGGTCGCGACCAGCTTCGCCGCGGTCTTCTCGCCGATGCCCTTTACGCCCGGCAGGCCGTCGGAGGGGTCGCCCCGCAGCAGCGCGAAGTCACCGTAGCCGCGCCCGGGGATGCCGTAGCGGCGCGTGACCTCGGCCTCGTCGACGACGACGAGCTTCGACACGCCGGTCTGGGGATAGAGGACGTACACGTCGGGGTCGCGGACGAGCGCGAAGAGGTCGCGGTCGCCCGACACGACGGCGATCCGCGCGCGACAGTGGACGGCGAGCGACGCGATCACGTCCTCGGCCTCGAAGCCCTCTGCGCCGACTACCGCGAACCCGAGCGCCCGGAGCACGTCCCGTCCGACCGCTTCCTGGGGCGCGATCGGATCCTCTTCGGCATCGTCCGCGGCGACCCGATGGGTCTTGTACGAGGGCAGGGCGTCGACGCGAAAGGCCGGTCGCCAGTCGTCGTCGACCGCGATCGCGAGCCCGCTCGGCCGATGATCGGTGATCAGCCGCGCCAGCATGTTCAGGAAGCCGTAGACCCCGCGCATGGGAAGCGAGTCGGGGAGCGAGTGGAACGCGCGATAGAGGAGGCTCGAGTAGTCGATCAGCATCACGACGGGCGGCATCGGCGAAGGCTATAGGCCACTCTGGCCTCGCGGGCGAGCGGAGTGCTACGAGGCGAGGGCGTCACGCTCGTGGGTCAAGGAGGCAGCATGCCGACGCATACGAAGGACGAGATCGAGACCGCCTTCATTCGCTACTGGCGCACCGGCGCCGTCGGCGAGGAATGGGACGCCTGGGCGGACCTCTTCACCGAGGACGCGTACTACGTCGAGCACGTGCTCGGCACGATGCACGGCCGCGAGGCGATCCGCGCCTGGATCAGGCCCATCATGGCGCAGTACGGTGAGGTCTACACCGCCTACGAGTGGCACATGGTCGACCCCGCGAGCGGGCGCATCTGCGTCTACATGCAGAACCGGCGCGACCATCCGAGCGGCACGGGGCTGATCGACTTCCCCGGCATCACGATCCTGCACTACGCGGGCGGCGGCCGCTTCGACTACGAGGAGGACCTCTGGTCGGTGCCGGGCGCGACGAAGTCGACCGAAGCGTACGAGGCGGCGCGGAAGGCGCACGACCCCGACCACCGCAAGAAGATGACGCGCCTCGACTGGGGGCGCGGTCCGGAGTGGACGCAGGGCGGGCGCTCGTACGCCGCGCGCCGGTCCATCGACGACCTGCCGTCGATCGCCGACCGTTGAGCTGCCGCGCGCCGAAGAGGAGCGAGCGCGTCCGGTGCTTGACGCTCGGCGGGCGATGACCGATCGTCGCCCGTCATGACGCGCGTCGAATTCTTCTACGACTACTCGAGCCCGTGGACGTACCTCGCCTTCACCCGCATCGAGGAGCTCTGCCGCCGCCACCGGGCGGAGCTGGTGTGGCGGCCGATGCTGGTGGGCGGCATCTTCAACACGGTGAACCCGTCCGTGTACGAGGCGCGCGAGCATCCCGTGCCCGCGAAGGCGCGCTACCTGTTCAAGGACCTCCACGACTGGGCGCGTCTCTACGGCCTCGTGCTGAAGTTTCCGCCGTCGGTCTTTCCGGTGAACTCGGTGAAGGCGCTCCGCGGCGCGCTCGTGGCGCTCGCGCAGGGCTGCATTGGCCCGTACAGCGCGCGCGTCTTCCACGCCTACTTCGGCGAGGATCGCGACATCAGCCGGGACGACGTGCTGCGCGCGATCGTCACGGAGGTCGGTCTTGCGCCCGACCCGTTCTTCGCGGCCATCGCCACACCGGCCTCCAAGGACCGGATTCGCGCGAACACCGAGGAGTGCGTGCAGCGTGGCGGCTTCGGCTCGCCGACGATCTTTCTCGGCGACGACATGTATTTCGGGAACGATCGCCTCGTGCTGGTCGAGGCCGCGCTGGCACGCGCCGCGGGCTGACCGACTTGCCGGTCGGCGGCGATCGTCCTAGATCGAACGCATGGCCTCGCCGAAGAAGCTCGCCCACGTCGTCTTCCGTACCGGCCGTCTGGCCGAGATGTGCGACTGGTATTGTACCGTGCTGGAGGCACGGGTCGCGTTCCGCAGCGACTTCGTCGCCTTCCTCACCTACGACGAGGAGCACCATCGCGTCGCGTTCGTGAACTTCGGGGCGACCGAGCAGCCCGCCGAGAACATGCGGGGGCTCGAGCACGTCGCCTTCACCTACGAGAGCCTCGGCGATCTGCTCGACACCTACGAACGTCTGAAGAGCCGCGGGATCGTGCCCTACTGGACGATCAATCACGGGCCGACGACGTCGATGTACTACCGCGACCCCGACCGCAATCAGGTCGAGCTGCAGATCGACAACTGCTCGCTCGCCGAGGCGGATGCGTTCGTGCGCTCGGAGGCGTTCCAGCGAAACCCCATCGGCATCGAGTTCGACGCCGAGACGCTGCTCGCCCGGTTCCGCCGGGGGGAGCCCGTCGCCGAGCTGACGCGCTACCCGGGCTGATGGCGGCGGCGGCGGTTCCGGTCCTGATCGTCGGCAGCGGACCCGCCGGGCTCGCCGCCGCGGTGCTGCTCGCCGAGCACGGCGTGCGCAGTGTCCTGGTCGAGCGCAACCCGTCGACGACCGATCATCCGCGCGCCCACGTGATCAACACCCGGACGATGGAGATCTTCCGTGGCATCGGCATCGCCGATGCCGTGCGTGCCCAGGGACTGCCGGCGGAGGCCTACGAGCGCATCCTCTGGAAGCGCAGCATCGCCGGGGAGGAGCTCGGCGCGCTCGAGATGGGGCTCGGCCGCGCCGTCGCGCGGGCCGCGGCGAGCCCGACTGCCATCGCGAGCTGTGCGCAGGATCACGTCGAGGCGCTGCTCCGCGCCGCCGCCGAGCGCCGCGGCTGCGAGCTCCGCTACGGCACGGAGCTCGTCGGCTACGCCGAGGACGAGGGCGGCGTGACGGCGACGCTCCGGAGCGGCGACGGCGAGACCACGCTCCGGGCCGACTACGTCGTCGCGGCCGACGGGGCCGCGAGCCCGACGCGGCGTCTGCTCGACGTCCCGATGGTCGGCATCCCGCCGCTCGCGACGCTCGTCGGGATCTACTTCGAGGCCGACCTCGCCCCGTGGATCGGGGCACGGCCGGCCCTCCTGTATTTCATCATGAACAGCCGGGCCCTCGGCATCGTGATCGCGCTCGACGGTCGACGCCGCTGGATCTTCCATCGCCTGCAGTTGGACGAGGCCGCGCTCGCCGCCGGCGCCGCGGTCGATGCCGTCCGCGAGGCGATCGGCGTCCCCGACGCGGCCTTCACCATCAAGAGCATCCGGCCGTGGACCATGACCGCGGAAGTGGCCGCGCGCTTCCGGATCGGCCGCATCTTCCTCGCCGGCGACGCCGCCCATCGGTTTCCGCCGACCGGCGGGTTCGGTCTCAACACGGGCGTGCAGGACGCCCAGAACCTCGCCTGGAAGCTCGCGTGGGTGCTCGCCGGCCGTGCGTCCGCGACGTTGCTCGACACCTACGAGCGCGAGCGGAAGCCGGTCGCGCAGTCGAACACCGACTGGAGCGTCAAGAACTTCGTCGACGGGGGAACGGCGGTCGGTCCCGGCAACGTCATGGCGACGATGCAGATCGAGGCGGGGGGCCCGGACGTCCCGGCGGTGCGCGCGCAGCTGCAGCGCGACATCGATGCCGAGCGCGATCACTTCGATGCGCTCGGCCAGGATCTCGGATTCGTCTACGAGGTCGGCGCGCTGGTGCCAGACGGCACCGCGCTGCCGGCGGTGGCCGATCGTGCCGCCGAATACGTGCCGAACGCGCGCCCCGGCTCGCGCGCCCCGCATTGCTGGCTCCGTCGCGGCGGCGAGCGGCTCTCGACGCTCGATCTCTTCGGCACGGGCTTCGTCGTACTGGTCCCCGACACCGCGACGCCGTGGATCGCCGCGGGCGAGGCGTACGCCGGCACCGGCCTTCGCGTCTGGCGCCTCGGCCCCGCCGGCGATTACCAGGACGAGGCTGGTACCTGGCAGATCCTCTACGGCATCGGTCCGGTCGGTGCCGTGCTCGTCCGCCCCGACGGCCACGTCGCGTGGCGCACGCGGGTGGCGGCGCCCGACCCGCGCGAGGTCTTGGGCCGTGTCCTCCACGAAGTGCTGGGAGACGCCAAGGAGGTCCCCGCGCCCGCGGCGAGCGGGTGAGGATTCAGCTCCCGGTATCCCAATGGATGGTGAGGCGGGGGTCGGGACTGTAGACGCAGAAGAGCCCGGTCCGCACGGCGGCGGCCAGGTGCTCGCCGAGGGCGGGGCTCCCCGCGCCGATCTTCTTGATGGCCGAGCTGATGCTGCGGGTGACGTTCAGCCGGGCGCGTTCGGCGGCCGACCCGGCGCGCCGGCTTCGCCCGCCGAGCCCGGTCGCTCGGGCGAGCTCGCGGGTCAGGATCTCGATCTCCGACTCGGCGTCGGTGGCGCGCTCGACGTCGCCACGGTCCTTGGCCTCTTCGAGGTCCTCGTGCAGCGCGATCAGGCGTTCCTTGTAGGCGGCGCGGGCACCGGCATCGAGGAGCTCGCCGGCATCGCCGAGATCGCGGGCGACGAGCCCTTCGTCGGCGAGGGCGCGACCCGAGGCGGTCGCGGCAGCCGTGCCGGCACCGCCGCCGAGATCGAGCGCGTGGAACTCCTGTCCGGGATGGCGGAGCAGCGTCACGAGGTACGTGAAGCCCTTCACGTCCTTGGCGCGGAAGCCGTCGGTGCCGTAGCGGATGATCCACTCCTCACCATCGTGGCGGAGCACGGCCGGTACCCGCACGACGGGCGCCGGCGCCTCGGCACGGACGGGACGGTCGCGCGTGAGCTTCTGCAGGCGCGCGCGCAGGCGCGGCATGTCGAGGTCCTCGGCGGTGCGCCGCGCGCCGTCGAGTAGCGCGGCCGCCCGCTCGTCCTGGCCCATCGCGATCAGCAGGCGGGCGTAGTCGTAGCGGGTGTAGGCGACCCAGGGCCGCGAGGCGATGCGCTCGTTCATCTCGAGCGCGGCCTCGTAGTGGCCCGCGGCCTCGTCGTTTCGTCCGAGCGTCCCGGCGAGGAGGCCGAGGTAGCGCGCCGCCGCGCCGTAGCATCCCGCCGACGGCCCGACGATGACGACGCGGTCGGCGAACGGCGCGAGCAGCGGGTAGAGGGCGGCCGCCCAGGTGGTCTCGCCGAGGTCGTGCGCGAGCTCGGCGAGCAGCGTGAGCGCCGGGACGTAGTTGCCGTCGCGCGGCAGATCGGCGAATCCCGCGGCGGCGAGCGGCGCGATCAACGTGTGGACCCAGGCGTCGAGGCCTTGCTCGGCGCGCACCACCGCCAGGCCGCAACGCCAGATCGGCATCGCGGGGTAGTGCCGGGCGAGCGCCTTGAACGGTGCATCCAGCTCGGCGAGCCGGCGATATTCGCGGCCGACGATGAACGCCTGGATCATGTAGCACTGACCGCGCGGCGACGCGTAGCCCTCGGGCTTCTCGGCCATGAGCTCGGTCGCCCGCCAGCCGCCCTCGCCGAAGTGCCCCGCGAGCAGGACGCGCATCGCCCCGGTGAGGCGTGCGTGCCAGCGGTAGGTCGGAAGGCGGACGTCCTCGGCGCGCCGCCGGTAGACGTCGAGCTCGCGGTCCATCATCGTGAGCTCGCCCTTTTCGAGGAGGTCGAGGAGCCGCCAGCGCTGCAGCTCGAATCCGGGTTGCGGATCGGCGAGGCGCTCCGCGAGGTCCATCCCTTCCTCGGTGATCGCGAGCCGCTCGTCGAGGTCGCCGGTGCCCCACAACATGAAGTGGCGCGTGATGAGCGCCGGTATCAGCGCCATGGGCTCGCCGAGCCGGCGCGCCATCGCCACCGCCTCCGTCGCGAGCCGCAGGCGCTCGGCTTCCTCGCGCGTGAAGTAGAGGGCTATCGCGAGCCGGGCCTTGACGGCGGCGGTGAGCGCGCTGTCGCCGGTGCCGAGCTCGCGTTGCGCTTCCTCCAACACCGCGATCAGGGACTGGTCGGGCGCTCCGGTTTCCGGGCTGATGCGGGCGAGGCCGAGCGCGGCCCGCCCGAAGAGCTCCGGCGCGCCGAGGGCCCGAGCACTGCGGAGTGCGCGCTGGAAGCTGTCCCGTGCGACGCCGAGATCGCCGGCGCGCCAGGCGGCGTCCCCGAGCGCGAGCAGCAGCGCCGTGCGCGCGTCGTCGTCGGGCGGCATGAGGACGAGGGCCTCCAGGCCCCGCTCGTAGTGCCGGACCGCCTCCTCGTAGCCGAGGAGTCCGAGCGCCTGAGCGCCGGCACGCCGCGCGTAGTCGACCGCCTTCGCGGCTTCGCCGACGGCGGCAGCGTGGAAGAAGTGGCGCGCCAGCTCGGCGAGCGGCGGCTCGTGGCCGTCGCGGTGCAGGGCCTCGAGCGCGATCGCGACCCGCCGATGCAGCTCGGCGCGCCGCACCGGCGTGAGATCCCCGTACAGCGTCTCGCGGATCAGCACGTGGACGAAGCGATAGCGGCCGACGCTCGCCGGGATCTCGTCGACGAGGCCCGCCGCGTGCGCGCTCGTCAGGCGCTCGAGCAGGCGATCGCCCGGCAGCTCGCAGGCGAGCTGCAGCGCGGCGAGGTCGAACTCGCGGCCGAGCACGGCTGCGATCGTCAGCAAGCGCCGGTCGTCCTCCGAGAGGGGACGCAGATGACGGCGGATGACCTCGCGCACCTCGTCGGGGAGCGTGGTCTCGGTCTTCGCGAGGCTGTCCGCATCGAGCCGGCCCTCGGCCCGCAGCAGGCGCACCATCTCGTCGAGGAAGAAGGGGTTGCCCTCGGTGACGCGCATCAGCTCGTCGACGAGCTTCGTCTCGGGGGTGATCGCGGCGGAGCGACGGACGAAGTCGTCGACCTCGCCGCGGGCGAAGCCGACGAGCGTGAGGCGCTCGCCGACGCGGGCGATCTCGCCGAGTCCCCGGGCCATGCGCCGCATCTCGACCTCGCGATACGTCGCGAGGATCAGCAGCCGACTGCGACGGATCTCGGGTGCCACGAAGCCGAGGAGCATCATCGAGGCCTCGTCGGCCCAATGCAGGTCGTCGAGCACGAGGACGAGCGGCGCGTGCTCGCTGACACGCCGGAGGAAGGTCGCGACGCCGTCGAAGAGCTGGAAGCGCGACTGCTCGTGGTCGGGCGTCGAGGCCGGGGCGACCTCCGGCAGACGATCGCGAACGGTCGGCACCAGACGGGCGACGTCGGCGGCCGTTCCCCCGAGCTCCGCTCGCAGCGTGGTCGGCTCGGCCCGTTCGACGTAGCCGCGGAGCGCTTGGATCCACGGCCAATAGGCGGGTGCGCCCTCGTGCTCGGGGCAGCGCCCCCACAGCACGCGGTCGTCGGCGAGCGCCGCCCGCTGCAGGAGCTCCTCGACCGTACGAGTCTTGCCGATGCCGGGCTCGCCGACCAGCGTCACCAGCGATCCGCGGCCCTCGCGGGCCTCGCCGAGGCGGGCGTGCAGTGCGTCGAGCTCGCCGCTGCGGCCGACGAAGATCCGGCTCGCGATCATGACGGCGGTGGTTTCGGGGGTGCGGGCACTCCGGTCGTGGTTCCCCCGCGGGCGGCGGGTGCTACTGCAGGACGGTGGCGCTGCCCACGGTCGCTTTGGTGCCATCCGGTTTCTCGCACCAGACGTCGAGGTGCAAGCGGCGCTTGGCCCCCTCCGCGGTTTCCTCGCGCACTTTGCCGTGGGCGGTGAGCGCGTCGTTCACCCACACCACGTTCACCAGCCGGAGATCGAGCGAGCCGCCGCGCTGCCAGGCGAGCCCGTAGGCCGCGGTCATGAGCTCGGACACCAGGCAGATCGACCACATGCCCTGGACCACGATGTCGGGAAATCCCAGCATCTGCGCCGCGGCACGGTCGGTGTGGTAGTTCTTCTCGGGTCCGGAGAACGCCTCGCACATCGCGATCGTGATCGTGCGGGTGAGCGGCGCGATGGCGACCCCCGGGCCCTCGCCGATCGCGAACTGACGGTCGGCGCGCTTCTCGCGGTCGCGGTCGACCACGAGACCGCGGCGCTCGTCCTCGATCAGGAAGCTCTGATGCGTGCGGCTCCGTTGCAGCCACCGGCCGTCGGCGTCGGTCACCAGCACCTCGTTCACGACGTACTCGCGCCCGCGCTTCACGTAGCGCTCGACCACCGTCGAGCGCGTGTGGACGGTGGTCCCGACCGTGAGGGGCGCGAAGAGCTGCCACTCCTGGCGCGCGTGGAGGTTGCCGAAGATGTTCGGCAGGTACCACGCCAGACTGCGGTAGACCTCGGAGTGGAAGAGCAGGGCGGGCGCCACGGTCGCGCCGTCGGGGGTGCGCAAGCGCGGCGTCGCGCCGCCGAGCCCGGCCTCGTAGTGCGTGACGTCGGCGGTGCCGATCATCGTCGAGCGGCCGCCGAGATCGCGGCCGACGTGGACCTCGTGGTGGGGGAAGAAGTCGTCCGTCATTGGGAGTCTCCGATCAGCTCGCGAATCTTGCGCATCAGGGTGTCGGCGTCGACGGGCTTGGGCACGTGCTCATCGAAGCCGGCGGCACGGGCCTCGTCGCGATCCTCGGGGCTCGCGAAGCCGGTCATGGCGATCGCCGGCAGGCGCCGCGTGCCGCCGTCCTCGCGGGCCCGCACCTCGCGGATCAGGGAGTACCCGCTCTCGCCCGGCATGCCGATGTCCGAGAGGAGGAGGTCGGGCGTCGCCGTGTCGAGCAGGCCGAGCGCGGTGCGGACCGAGGCGGCGCTGGTCACGATCGCTCCATGGTGCTCCAGCAGTGCCGCGAGCGCCTCGCTCATGGCGTCGTCGTCCTCGACCAGGAGGATGCGAACGTCGTTCAGCGTGGAACGCGACCGCGCCTCGGCCGGCGTGGGCGCGACCGGGAGCGCCGGCGCGGCGGGAAGCGCGAGCGTGAAGGTCGTGCCATGGCCGGGGCCGTCGCTCGCGCCGTCGAGCGTACCGCCCTGTGCTTCGGTGACGTGACGGGCGATCGCGAGGCCGAGGCCGAGGCCGCCGTGACGGCGGGTCTTCGCGCTGTCGGCTTGCCAGAAACGGTCGAAGACGTGCGCCAGCACCTCGGGGGCCATGCCGTCGCCCGTGTCGCGGACCGCGATCGTATGACGACCGGCGACGGTCGCGGCGGTGACCGCGATGCGCCCGCCCGTGGGCGTGAACTTGATGGCGTTCCGCAGCACCTGGTGCAGGGCTTGCGCGAGTCGGGCCGGGTCGCCGAGGACCGGTCGCGGCACGTCGAGACCGTGACGCGTGACGGTGAGGCCCTTGGCCGTGGCGTCCTGTACCAGGTCGTCGACCGCAGCTGCCGTGGTGGCGGTCAGGTCGAAGGCCAGGTGCTCGATCGTGAGCGTACCGGAGACGATGCGCGAGACGTCGAGCAGATCGTTGATGAGCTGCTCTTGCGTCCGCAGGCTCTGCTCGAGGGCGTCGAAGCCGTGCTCGCGATCCGGCGTCGCGGGGCTGTCCGCGCGAAGCAGGCCGACCCACGTGAGCATGGTCTGCAGCGGCGAGCGCAGCTCGTGCGAGAGGACGGCGAGGAACTCGTCCTTGGTGTGATTCGCGGTCTCGGCCTGCTGGCGGGCGCGCTCGGCGACCCGCAGGAGCTCGTCGTTCTCGAGCTCGGTTCGGCGGCGGTCGTGGACGTCCTCGATCATGCCGACCCATTGGCGGAGTGAGCCGTCGGCGGCGAGCAGCGGCACGCCGCGCGCGCGACAGTGGCGATACTCCCCGGAGAGCGCGTGCCAGACTCGACCCTCGACTTCGAGCACCGAGCGCGCGAGCTGGGCGGCTTCCCAGAGGCGGAGGATCTGGGCACGGTCGTCCGGATGGACGGCGTTGGCCCAGCCCTGCTCGGCGTCCTGGGGCCAGCGTTGCCCGGTGTAGGCTTCCCACCCCGGCTGTGGCTCGTCGAACGTCCCGGTGGGGCCCGCCGTCCAGACCAGGTCCATGCTGGCGGCGACGAGCGACCGATAGCGCTCCTCGCTCGCGCGGAGCGCCTCGGCGCCGCGCTCGGCTTCCGCCCGCTCGGCTTCGAGGCGGGTCGCATGCGCAGCCTCGCGCTCGAGACGGCGTCGCTCGGTGACGTCCCGAAAGACCAGCACCACCCCCATGATCGTGCGGCCGGCGTCGCGGATCGGGGCGGCGCTGTCGTCGATCGGGATCTCGCGACCGTCGCGTGCGAACAGCACGGTGTGGTTGGCGAGCCCGACCGTGATGCCCTCGCGCAGCACGCGCGCGACGGGATTCTCGATCGGGGCCCGCGACGTCTCGTCGGCGATCACGAACACCTCGTCGAGGGTCCTGCCCCGCGCGTCGCCGCTCGTCCAGCCCGTCAGCAGCTCGGCGACGGGATTCATGAAGACCACGCGCCCGTTCGGATCGGTGGCGATGACGGCGTCGCCGATGCTGCGGAGGGTGACGCGCAGACGCTCCTCGCTCTCGGCGAGACTCGCTTGCACGGCGAGTCGGCGTCGGCCCTGCGCGTTGATCGCGAGCGCGCAGGCGAGCACGAGGGCGGAGGCGAGGGCGCTGGCGCCGATCAACGCGGCGAGCGTGCGCGCGTTCCGGGTATCGGTCGTGCGGAGTCGGGTGTCGAGGATGCGCCGCTCCTCGGCCGTCATCTTGGCGAGGACGGCGCGCGCGTCGTCCATCACACGCTTGCCGGCATCGGTCTCGACCCCGGCGCGGTTTGCGCCGGGGTCCTGGTGGCGGCGCGGCTCGATCGTCCGCACCAGCTCGTCGAGCGTGGCGCGCGTCAGGGACTCGAGCGTGGCGACCTGCGTTCCGTGCGACGGGTCACCCTCGACCAGCGAACGCAGCGTCGCGAGCTCGGCCGGCAGGCGCTCGCGCGCGGCGGTGAACGGCTCGAGGTAGGCGGGTCGGCCGGTCAGCAGGAAGCCACGCTGAGCCGTCTCGGCATCGACGAGGCTCCGCGCGACGTCGTCGATCGCGTTCAGGACCATGAGACTCTGGCGCACCCGCAGGGTCGCACGGCGAAACGACTGCACCTGCGCGATCTCGCCGATGGCGGCGACGATCAACAGCACGATCGCGGCGATCAGGCCGAGGCTGCTACGTGGACCGAGCGTCCATCGAACGGGCTGCTTCATGGGGGAGAAAGGCCGGCGACGGCCGCTCTCGTCCCGGTATCCCCACGGTTGGGCGTCGTGTCAATTCAATCAAGGGGGATCTCTCCCCCTTCACGAAGCGCGGCCCAGCCGCGCTTCGTCCATCCCCCGGCTCGCTGGCGCTCGGCCGCACGCTGCGCGTGCGGTCATGGCGAGCGTTCGAGCGATCCCTGTGCCGCGGGGTTGGCGACGCGGCGGAGGGCGGTGAAGGCTTCGGTGACGACCGAGGCGGCGAGCGCGAGAAGCGTGATCGCCACCACGCCGTTGGCGAGCTGGGTCGGATTGAGGACGCCGTCGGGCCCGCGGAACGAGGTGAACCCGGCATGGGCCTGGAGGGTCAGGGCCGTGACCGTGATGGCGAGCACGAAGAGCATCGGCGCGTAGGTGAACCAGACGGCCTTCCCGAGGCGCTTCCGCCATACCGTGATGCCGAGGAGGGTGAGGGCGGCCAGCAGCTGGTTGGAGGTGCCGAAGATCGTCCAGAAGGCCATGTAGGTCGGCGGGCGGCCCGGAGCGGGGGCGTCGGCGCTCAAAATGAACAGCAGCGGGGCGCCCACGGTCGCGAGGGTCGCGACGAGCGCGCCGAGGCGACTGCGCCAGTCGAAGAGCTCCTGGATGATGTAGCGGCCGAGCCGGGTCGCGACGTCCAGGGTGTCGAAGACGAACGTCGAGAACGCCATCGAGCCGAAGACGGTCGCGACGAGCAGATGATCGGGCCCGATCACGACGGCGGCGAACTGGCCGATGCCGCGTCCGTACGTCGCGCCGGCGGGCGACTTCGGCCCGCCAGGGGCGACGATCATGATGGTGACGAGCGCGATCAGCGCGACGAACGCCTCGAGCAGCATGGCGCCGTAGCCGACCGGCCGGCAATGCGACTCCTTGGCGATCTGCTTCGAGGTGGTGCCGCCGCAGACCAGGCCGTGGAAGCCGCTGCACGCGCCGCACGCGATCGTCACGAAGAGGAAGGGGAAGAGCAGGCCGGTCGCGCCGCCGACATCGAAGCCCTTGAACGCCGGTTGGCGGATTTCGGCGCCGCCGAGGAAGATGCCGATCGTCCCGACGGCGAGCACGAGGTAGAGCACGAAGCCGCCGAGGTACCCGCGCGGCTGGAGCAGCACCGACACCGGCAGGAGCGACGCGACCAGGCAGTAGCCGAGCAGGATCACGCCCCAGGTCCGGTGCGGATTGGCGACGTCGAGCGCCAAGAGGTCGGACCACTGCGTTCCGAGCCACACGACGCCGAGCGTCGCCGGGACGAAGACCGCGGTCATGAGCGCGAGCGGCGGATTCCAGCGCCGCTGGATCAACCCCATGGTCACGCTGAGGAGGAGATAGGCGACGCTCGCGAATGCCACCGCGCCGCCAGCGTTGAAGCCGACCTGCACGCCGTCGAGCTCCTCGATGCGGCCGAGGAACGTCCCCGCGGTCACGTCGGTGAAGGCGACGATCACGTACACGAGCGCCAACCAGATGAAGAGCATGACGCTCACCCAGGCGCGGTGGCTCAGGTTCTCGCGGATGATCTCGGCGACCGACGAGGCCCGATGCCGGACGCTCGCGACCAGCGCGCTGAAGTCGTGGACTGCGCCGATGAACACCACGCCGCCGAGGATCCAGAGCACGCACGGCAGCCAGCCGAACTGCTCGCACGCCACGATCGGGCCGACGATCGGTCCGGCGGCGGCGATGGCGCTGAAGTGCTGGGGCATCAGATAGACGGGGGCCGTCGGGACGTAGTCGACGCCGTCCGCGAGGGCGACCGCGGGTGTGACGGTGGCGTCGTCGAGCGCGTATTGGCCGGCGACGAAGCGGCCGTAGAGAAGATAGGCGCCCCCCAGGATCGACAGGAACACGACGGCGAGGAGCGGCAGGCTCATGGGTGCCGTGCCTTACGTCACCGAAGCGGGCGGCGTCCAGCCACCAGGTCGCCGGGCGTTGCCGAATTGACCCTTGGGGGGCAGCTCCCTACAATCCGCCGATGACTACCCCACTCGTCGCCTCCGTCGGTTGGACCGTTTCGCACCGGTTCTATCGGATCGATCGTACCCGCTGGCGCGCGCTCTCCGACGAGGTGCGCCGGGCCGCGATCGACGAGGCGAGCGCGTGGCTCACGCGCACGTCGTCCGAGGAGGGGTTGCAGCTCCTGCCGCTCGCCATGATCGGCAAGGCCGACGTCGGCGTCATGGCCATCCACTCCGATCTCTGGCGCCATCAACAGCTCGCGCAGGAGCTGGCGTCGACCGCGCTGGGCGCCTGTCTCGAGCCGGTGTACTCGTTCCTCTCGCTCTCCGAGGCGAGCGAGTACATGAGCACCGACGCCGATTGGGCGCGGACGCTGATCGACGAGCAGCAGGTCGACCCGGCGTCGCCCGACTTCGCCACCAAGATGGCGACGTTCCGGAAGCGCATGAGCCACTACGTCGAGGCCCGCCTGCACCCGAAGCTGCCCGACAACTTTCCGATCATGTGCTTCTATCCGATGGCGAAGGCGCGCGGGGAAACCCGCAACTGGTACGCGCTTCCCTTCAACGAGCGGAAGAAGCTCATGCAGGAGCACGGCGAGTCGGGTCGGAAGTACGCCACCCGCCTCACGCAGCTCATCACCACGGCGACCGGCGTGGACGATTGGGAATGGGGCGTCACGCTCTTCGCCGGTGATCTGAAGGCGATCCGCGACGTCGTCTACGAGATGCGCTTCGATCCCGGCAGTGCCCTCTACGGCGTCTTCGGCCCCTTCTACGTCGGCATTCGCTTCGGCGGTGGCGATCTGCAGTCGGTGCTGCGGCTGTAGCGAGGTCTGCCATGGCGACGCGCAGCTTCCGGCCCCGGAACCGACCACGCGCCGACGGCAGCTCGACGGCTTCCGCGGGCGGCGCCGCGAAGCTGGAAGCGCTGGTCGCGGAGGCCAAGACGGCCCGCGCCGCACGCGCCCACGGCTACCGCGAGCGCTCGCTCGCGATGCACGGCTGGATCTGCGCCCGCTGCGCCCGCGAGTTCGAGACCGACACGCTCCACTTGCTCACCGTCCACCACAAGGACGGCAACCACGACCACAACCCCCCCGACGGCAGCAACTGGGA
>CAZWAX010000018.1:0-27160 GCA_964631985.1 uncultured Polyangiaceae bacterium
AACGGGTGTTCACCATCAAGCTGCCGCTCGCCGCGGTCGCGGCGCGCTGGCACGCGGTGCTGACGACCGGCGACCTCGGCAGCGCCAACGCCAAGCTGGATGCGGCGAACGCCGCGCTTCCCGGCCGCATCGACGTCGAGGACCTGAGCCCGAGCGTCGGCGCTGCGCTGACGCGCGCCGCCGACACGGCCCGCGCGGGCGGTGCCGACGCGCCCGCCTTCACGAGCGCCACGCAAGCCTTCATCGAGCTCGCCACCGGCGGGCGCTACCGCGTCGTCGACGGCGCCGTGCAGGCGACCGAGCTCACGACCATCTATCCGGCTGGCACCGCCGAGGCGACGACGACCTACAAGGGGGAGAAGCCCCCCGACTTCGGCGTCACCGGCGTGTGGCCGTTCATTTCGCGCACCAAGGGTCGCGGCAGCCTCGGCATGGTCGACTATCTCTCGCCGAACCCCGGCTACGGCTTCATCAGCATGCTGCCGTACCAGTACGCGGGCGGCATCACCTACAACGCGTTCCACAACGCCGGCGTGCGCTGCCAGCTGAACAGCACGCCCTTCCTCCCGAGCGCGTGGCGGAAGGTCGCGGGCGAGCGCAGCGGCAAGCCCTACGAGAACCTCTGGATCGTCGGCCGCGGGCCGACCTCGCACGGCTGCACCCGCCTCCCCTCGGGTCACATGAGCGAGCTCCGTCAGATCGTCCCGTCCGAGTCCGACACGCTCACGCAGGTGAAGAACTACCGCAACCTCCCCGGCTGCTACGACGTCTTCGACATCGACGGCGACGGCAAGGACGAGGTGATGGGCGTACAGTACTACCTCGCCTATCGCAGCAACGAGCACACGCCGGTGAAGGCGTGGGCCAGCAACCGCCGCGAGCCCTTCTATCGCTGGCTCTACGGCGACAACATCGAGCTCGCGCCCGTCGGCCAGGCCCGGATCAAGACGGTGCCCGTCTGCCGCTACGTCGGCACCAGGAAGGCGTCGGAGCGGACGGTGCTCCGCGACCTGCCGCTCTACGAGGCGACGTATCCACCCGAGCCCATTCAGTTTTTCCGCAGCAAGGTCGCCTTCGACAGCGCCGCTGGCTTCGAGCTGAACCGCGAGCTACGGAAGGTCGGCGCGGGACACACCCTCGATCGCGCGCGGCTGCAGCTGAAGTAACTCCCCCAGAAGGAGACCCGATGCCGAAAGCGACGAGGTGGATACTGTTGCCCGGGGTGGCGGTGCTGTGCGGCATGCTGTCGGCGCTGCCAGCCGCCGCCGATTGGGCGGCCCCACCGCTCCCGGGAGACCGCGCCGAGAAAGGGCTCATGGTCGAGGACCCGCCGCGCTACGGCGTCTTCTACGACGAGCGCGAGCCCTCCTTTTACACCGGCTTCGTGCCGCGGACGCAGGATCCCGATCGGCTCCACATCCACCTCGGCCGCGGCAACCAGCTCCGCGTCACCGCCGTGCTCTCGGACGACGGCATCCGCGACTACGCGCGTGATCTGACCAAACGCCGGAGCGCGTATCGCCGTCTGATCGACGAGGGCCGGCTCACGCTCACGCAGAACCGCAGCTTCGAGGACTTCGAGCGCACCCTCGACGAAGCCGGGATCGAGCGCCTGGTCGCCGACGAGGAAACGCTCAGCCCGGCGGCGCTCCGCGCCCGCAACCTCGACCTCATGGCGCGCCTGAACCCGGGCCGCGTCTTCCGCATCGCGATCCCGGTGCAGAAGCTCGTCGCCCACTGGGTCGGCATGCTCACGCCCGCCGACCGCACGCGCATCGACGCCGCGCGCCGGCTCGAGCTCGTGAACGCGCTCCTGCCGACGCGGCTCTGGGTCGCCGAGATGCCGGCGGGCATCGCGCCCGCGCTCGACGATCTCGTGCGCCGCGCGCCCGCCCGCGCCGACGACTCGGCCGCGATCGCGGCGCTCGCGCCGGACTATGCCAAGCTCCTCGCGCGCGTCGGCGACGGCCGCTATCCGGTCGTCGACGGCGTCGTTCGCTTCGACGAGCTGACCGCGATCTATCCGGTCGGCACCGTCGCCGCCTACACCAAGTGGCGCGGGCGCTCGATCCCGCAGTACCCGACGCCGGGCCGGCGCGCGTTCACGACCCATCAGCGCAGCCTCACCGCCGACCACATCCCGATCGACGAGTCGTACAGCTACTCGCCGTGGTTGCCGTACATGCACGTCACTCCGACGATGCACAATTCGATTCACACCCCGTGGTGGCACATGGGCCCCGCCGACGCGAAGTTCCTGCCGGCGGCGTGGCGCCAGGTCACGCGCGGCAGCCGCGACGGCACGCCCTTCCGGAAGCTCTGGCTGCTCTCGCGCGGCCCGATGTCGCACGGCTGCACCCACCTCAACACCGGCCACATCGCCGAGCTCCGCCAGATGCTCCCGGCCGAGAGCGACCGCCTCTACGAGGTCGACGTCTTCCTCACGCGCTCCGAGCACTACGACGTGTTCGACATCGACGGCGACCTGGCGCCCGAGGTCATGGGCGTCCGTTATTTCATCGCCTACTCGCTGATCGGCGGGAAACCCGATCGCCTGCGGGTCAAGAACGAGCGCCGCGCCTACTACGACTGGCTCTACGGCGGCGATCTCGGATGGGACGGCGACCGTGGCGTCTTCACCGACGTCCGCGACGCGCGCTTCGTCGGCCGCGACGCCCGCGAGGGCCGGAGCTGGGCCCGCGTGTCGCTCCGGGAGGCGGACTACCAACCCGAGACGGTGCAGTTCTATCGCCGGATCGACATTCCCTTCGCGCGGGCGCTCCGCCAGGTGGGCGTCGACCAGCCGCCGGATCTGTTCGACCGCCTGCAGGCCGCCGACGCGCGCGTGCTACGCGCGACCGTCGACACCGAGGCGCCGGCGCGCGCGTCGCGCCGCCGCCGCTCGCGCTGAACCCGGAGCGTTCGGGCTAGGGAACCTCTGCACAGATCGGCCCCGGCTGCGGAGCCCGATCCATCCGCGATCGACGGCGGCGCGGAACGCTCGGCGTATCATGCAGATACGCGGTCGCGTTCCGCGCCTTGCGCTCGCGGCGGCTCGGACTTCTCGCTCGGACCCGATCTGTGCAGAGGTTTCCTAGTAAACTGCCCGCCACGCCCCGTCGGGATCGCGCACGACCGCGAGCTTCGACGGGAAGGCCACCGAGAGCGCGATGCCGGCGCACATCTGCATCTCCTCGCCTTCGATCTTGCCGAAGACGCTCCGGTCGGCGGGGACGAAGAGGTGGCCGCCCTGGCGGCGGATGATCACCTCGGGATTGCCGGTCGTGACGAACTCGAGCTGGGCGGCGGTCGGAGCATCGAGGCGGACGCCCGCAGCGTAGGCCTTCTCCACGCACTTGGCCTGCTTGATCTTCGGGAGGTCGAGCCGCTCGTCGCTCTCGAGCAAGCGATAGACGCCCGCGAAATCCGGCGTGAAGATCTCCCCACGGGCGGCCACCAACACCGCGAGCTTCTGCTTGTCGTCGTCGCCGAGGGCGGTCACCGGCGGATAGTGGTGCCACGCGGCGTCGCGGACGAAGTCGGCGTTCACCTCGTGCTCGAAGACGAGCTTGCCGCGCCCGCTCTTCTCTTGTTTGCCCGGCGCCGTCGTGTTCGTCGCCGTCTTGCCGCCCTTCTCGGCACCGGTCTCCTCGTCCGAGACCGTCACCCAGCTCAGGCGACCGCGGTACTCGACGCGGAGATCGGTCGGCGTGAACTCGATCCGGACGGTGTTCTTGCCTTTGCGCACGGCCGGACCGAGCGACTCGACCGGCAGCCAGACCGCGGGCGCGATCCCACGCTCGTCGGACATCACCGGCGCGGTATCCTTCCGCACTTCCTGCTCGCCGTACGGCACGCCGTTCAAGAAGATCGCCGCCATCCCCGGCACCGTCTCGACCTCGTCCGCCTTGGCGGCATCACCGACGTAGGGCGTGAACTTGAGCTCGATGTTCACGGCCTTGGCATGCGACGGCGCGGGACCGATGACGACGAGGAGCACCAACGCGAGGATCGGACGGAGGGTCTTGGGCATGGGCGGCCCCTTCTGCGCGCCCCGCTCGTGCGTGTCAATCGGAAGCCGTCTGCTGATAGGAGACCCGGCATGTCCGTTCTCGGCATCGATCACGTCCAACTCGCGATGCCGGTGGGCGGGGAAGACGTCGCGCGTGGTTTCTATCGGGACGTCCTGGGTCTGCGGGAGCAACCAAAGCCCTCCAACCTTGCAGCCCGTGGTGGGTGCTGGTTCGAGAACGATCTCGTGAAGATCCACCTCGGCGTGGACGAGGATTTTCAGGCCGCCACCAAGGCGCATCCCGGGTTGCTGGTGCGCGAGCTTCAACCCATCGTGGAAGCCTGTCGGGCATGCGGATTCCACGTGACGAGCGCCGAGTTACTCGAGGGCTACCGGCGGGTCCACGTCCACGACCCCTTCGGCAATCGCATCGAGCTCCTGGAACGGGTCGGCTGACCCAGCTGCTCGTAGCCGTTGCCCGGCCCTCGTGCGCCCGCTAGCACCGCGGCGTGGACCACGCCGATCGGCGGCTGATCGGGCTCCTCGGGGTCGCGATCTTCTTCGAAGGATACGGACGCTCCCTGATCACGGTCGCGTTGGCGTACGTCGGGAGCGACCTCGGGACGTCGTCGGACGCGCTCTCCTACGCGCTCGCGGTGATCGCGATGGGGTCCCTCGGCGTGCTCCTGCTCGGGCCGCTCGCCGACCGCATCGGCCGGCGCCGCTTGCTGCTCGCGAGCATCGTGCTCTTCGCGCTCTTCGGCGCGGGGACGGCGGCGGCCGCGACGCTGCCGATGCTGGTGGCGTGGCAGCTCGCGGCGCGGATCTTCCAGGAGGGCGCGCTCTTCACCGCCGCCGTCCTCGCCGCCGAGGAGACGGCGCCGGCGAGCCGCGCGGCGGCGCAGGGAGTGCTCGGCACGATGAACGCGCTCGGCGCCGGCTTCGCCGCGCTCCTGCTCGCGGCGATCGCGCTGGTCCCGGGCGGCTGGCGGGGCCTCTGCCTGGTGAGCCTGCTGCCGCTCGGTCTCGTGCCGCTCTTGCGTCGCCGTCTGCCCGAGAGCCGGCGCTGGCTCGCGCGCAGCGGACCGTCCGTGACGCTGCCGCCACGGGCCTATCGCGGGCGCGTCCTCGCGGCGCTCGTCGTGGTCGCGCTCGCCATGAGCTACGACATCGCCGCGTTCGCGTTCGTGACCTACGTGCCGGCGACGCTCTACGGGGCGAGCGCGGCCGAGGTGAGCGCGATGTTCATCGTCGCGGGCGCGTTCGGCCTGCCGGGCTGGTCGCTCGGCGGCGTGCTCGCCGACCGCCACGGCCGCCGCCCGATCGGCATGCTTTTTCTCCTCGGGCTCACCGCCGCCGAGCTGCTGTTCTTCCTCGGCGGGCGCTGGGCGCTCTGGCCGGGGTTCGCCGCGATGGTGTTCTTCCAGGGCGGCAAGATGACGATCATCCGCGCGTGGGCGGCCGAGCTCTTCCCGACGAGCTTTCGCGGCGCGGCCGCAGGATGGCTGACCGCGGCGGGTGCCCTCGGCGGCGTCGGCGGCCTGGCCCTCGCGGGCGCGCTCGCCAGCGTGCTCGGCGGCATCCACCATGCCCTCGCCGTCGTCTCGTTCGCCGGCGTGCTCGCCGCTGCGACGGTCGCCGCCTGGCTCCCGGAAACGCGGGGCCTCGACCTCGAAACGAGCGCCCCCGAGGCCGCCGCCTGAGCAGCACGCAGGTGAGAGCCGAGCACGGCGCGAGAGGTGTCAGCAACTGCCGGGCAGCCGGGGGTCGTTGAGAAGCGCCGAGCACCGCGCTGACCGCAACCCGGATACGCCGCGTCGGGCTCTACGCGCTGGGCGCCACCGACTCCGGCGCGGAGCAATGACCCCCGGCTGCCCGCCACCGCAAGCTCGAATGCACCCGTCTCACGAAGCCCAGGGCTCGAACGTCTCGAGCATGTCGCGGAACGCCCGATCGGTCGCGCGCGGATCGTGGCGGGCGCCCTCGTCGCGCATGAACGTGTGCTCGGCGTCATGGGTCCGGACGTGGAAATCCGTGCCCGCGTCCTCGAGCGCGCGGTGGATCTTCGTGCGGCCGTCCCGCGGGATGTGCGGGTCCCGCGTGCCCCACACGAGGAGCAGGGGTCCGCGAATCTGCGCCGCGGCGGCGAGGCTCGGCGCCGTGCCGTGGGCGCCACCGACGGTGTCGGAGTGCAGACCGGTTGCGTAGAAGCACGCCGTCGCCTTGATCACCGGCTCGAGCGCCGCGCGAAAGGCGAGATGCCCGCCGATGCACCAGCCGCAGGCGAGCAATCGCTCGGGATCGATCGCGGGGTGGGTCTGCATCCAGGCGAGCACGGCGCGGCGGTCGCCGTCGAAGTCCGCGAGGGTCAGGTGCTCGGTGGTGTCGAGCGCGAGCTGGCGGTCGGCCTCGAAGTCGAGCGCGCGCCCGGCCGGGAGCACGCGCCCGAAGATCTCGGGGGCGACCACGACGAAGCCGTAGCCGGCCAGGCGCTGACAGATCCGCAGGTGCGGCGGCGTCAGCTGGAAGATGTCGGAGTACGCAAGGACGGCGGGCCAGGGCCCGGCCGGCGCCGACGCCACCGGTGTAACGACGGCGCAACGCAAGAGACGGCCGTCCGGAGTTGCGACGTCGACCGACTGGGTCGTGACCTTCATCGCGGCTTGTCGAGGCGCGCCCTCAGTTCACACCGACGCCGACCGTCAGCACGGAGGGATCGCCCACGGCGTTGTTCTGCGTCACTTCCTCGACGAGGACCGTGAAGTCGCCCGCGGCGATGGTGCCGATGGCACTGAACCCGCACCGGATCGTGATCGGGAAGGTCAGGTTTCCCGTGTCGGCAATGCTGAGGAACAGCGTACCCGCCGCGTCGTTCTCGTTCTTCGTGAAGATGCCGCCCCCGTCGGACGTGCAGCTGACGTCCGCACCCGTATCCACGAAGGTGCCCTGGGCCGGCGCGTAGGAGACACGGAGTTGCACTCCCTGGACCGGCGCACTGACGCCGAGCGCGAACGCGACCGTCGCCACCGGCTCGAAGAAGCTCTCGGGCAGCGTCACGCTCCCGAGCAACGTGTAGGTCTCGGGGCACGGATCGGGCACTGCGAAGAAGGTGTCGGGGAGGGTCACGGTGGCGATCGGCGTGAACGGCTGCGTACACGGCGTTCCCAGACACTTGTCCGCACCGGCACAGTCGAAGGTGTTGGGCGCGCCGGTCGGCGTACAAACCACGAACGCGGGCTCGCCGCCGTCGGAGCGGAAGATGTTGCCGGTCGCGGTGCCGTCGTCGAAGTTCGACGAGATCGCCCAGCGCTCGGTGCCGACGTCCTTCTGCACGAGCACGCGCGTCGCGTCGGGGACGCTCTGGATGCCGCGCTGCGCGCCACTCCCGTCGGTGCACGCATCGGCGCCGAAGCAGTCGAAGGCGTTCGGGGTCCCGAGCGGCGCGCAGAAGATGAACGCCGGCGGGCCGCCGTCGCTCCGGAAGACGTTGCCGGTCGCCGAGCCGTTCTCGTTCAACGTGATCGCCCAGCGCTCGGCGCCGACGTCCTTGTTGACGAGGACGCGCTTGCCGTCCGGCGTGAACTGCACCCCGCGGTTCTGCGCCCCGCCCACCGCCGGCAGACCGACGACTACCACCAGAACCATCAGCATCACGTCTCGTCGCATGTGTACCTCCCGACGCGTCGCCGCGTCCTCTATTCTCGTCGTCGGCGTGTAGCGCGACCCGCGGACGCCGGCAAACCGCCCCGCCTTGTCGGGGCCGACGCGGCTGCGCTACAGCCGACCGTGATGACCGAACCGACCGCCGTCGAGATCCCCTACACCGCGCTCTCCGAGGATGCCCTCGCCCGCATGATCGAAGAGTTCGTGACGCGCGACGGTACCGACTACGGAACCATCGAGCGCGCGCTCGCCGACAAGATCGCCGCCGTGCGCCGCCAGCTCGTGCGCGGCGAAGCGAAGATCGTCTTCGATCCCGCGAGTGAAACCGCCAACATCGTCGTCGCCAAAGGAGCCTGATCATGGAGAACGCCGTCGTCACCGGAACCAGCACCGGCATCGGCCTCACCACCGCCCTGCACCTGGCGCGGAACGGCTACCGCGTCTTCGCCGGCATGCGCGACCTCGCCAAAGGCGGGGAGCTGCGCGCGGCCGCGGCCGCGGAGAAGCTGCCCGTGGAGGTGATGGCGCTGGACGTGCCGTCGGCCGCCTCGGGGACGCAGGCCTTCGCGACGTCCGCCGCGGCGGGTCCGGTCGACGGGCTGGTGAACAACGCCGGCATCGGCGGCGCGTCGCCGCTCGAGCTCACGCCCGAGGACGAGCACCGCCGCATGTTCGAGACCAACTACTTCGGCGCCGTACGCTGCATCCAGGCCGTGCTGCCGTCGATGCGCGAGCGCCGCCATGGCGCGATCGTCAACATCACGTCCGTCGCCGGGCTCTGGGCGACGCCGAACCAGATCCCCTACTCGGCGTCGAAGTGGGCGCTCGAATGTCTCGGCGAGGCGCTCGCCCACGAGGTGCGGCGCTTCGGCGTGCGGGTCGTGAACGTCGAGCCCGGCGTCATCATGACCAAGATCTTCGAGAACTCGGCGGGGGCGACGCGCTACGACAAGACCTCGCCCTATCAGTCGGTCATGCGCCGGAACGGCAAGATGTTCGCCGCCGGCTTCCGCGCCGGCGCGCCGCCGGAGCTCGTCGCCGCGGCCATCCTCGAAGCGATCACGACGGCCGACTACCGCCTGCGCTGGCCGGTCGGCGACGACGCGGTCGGCTTCGTCCGTGGCCGGCCGAAGATCAGCGACGAGGATTGGGTGGCGATGGGCGACGAGCTGCCGGACGAGGAGTACAACCGGCGCTTCCACGAGTATTTCGGCATTCGGCTCTGACGGCGGCGTCAGCGGCCGAACGCGACCCACGCGATCGCCAGCGCCGTGACGATCGCGACGACGCGCGCCATCATCATGAGCTGGGTGCCCTCGACGGGGCGCCCGCCTTTCGGCCGTGCGCCGACGAACGCGACGAGCGCCACGAGCACCACCGCAATCGCCAGGATCCCGAGCCACGTCACGTCGCATGCTCCATACCAAACGTCATGCCTACGGGCGTTGCGCTAGTCATCGGCTGCGAGCGATGTTTTGTTCCGGCCGCGCGATCGGCGACGCGGCAGTGAGTCGCCCCACGCCGCCTGACTACCGGCGCCCCCGCGGCACCGAGGTGGCATCGAACCGTCGCCGGCAATTTCCAGCTGGCCCGCAGCGCTGCCCCCCGACCCCAAACCGTGGATATCGCGGCGAGCCGCCCATCCGCTCGTGGGCACGCGCCTTGCTGTCTGCACGCGCATGGATCATCCGAGAATGGCCCGAGATCGTCTCCGGTCCCTCGTCCTCGCGGCCGCGATTGTAGCCGTACTGCTCTCCGGTGCTCGCTCCGAGGCCGGATGCGGCTGCGAAAAGCCTCCGCCGCCCAGCACGCCCATTCGGCCGGCCTTCGCTTCGCCCGGCGCGCCGGTGACCATCGTCGCCGACGGCCTCGTCGCGGGCGAGGCGTACGTCGTGCACTTCACGGGCTGGGATTCGGGCGACGGTGTGCCGACGGCGGACATCGTCGGCGTCGCCACCGTGAAGCGAGACTTCACCGACGGGAACCCGAAACCTCAACTGGTCGTCGCGGCCCCCGACTTTGCGCCGGGCCCCACGGCCATGACCGTGACGCCGCAGGCGGGCGGCTTGCCCGTGCTCGTGATCCCGTCCGACGACTTCACGATCCTGCAGGCCACGCTTCCCCTGGACGAGGTACAGGGAACGACGCGAGCGAAGTGCTACCGGGCCGCGATCGGCGCCGACGGTACCCTTTTCCTTCCGCTCGACATCGCAGCGATCACCGAGCGGATGATCTTCGTCGGTCGGATCGGCGGCTCACGCGTCACCTTCGGGCCGGAGGACGTCGTCATCTACAACACGCAGGGCGTGATCATGCAGCGGCTCGATCCGGAGGCCACCGGTCTCTACACCATCGACGACACGAACGACGCGGACGCGGACGACGGAACCGACGCATGGGGAAGCGCGCAGCGGAGCTTCCGGATGACATACGACCGCCACGAGTTCGAGACCTATCGCTCGCGCCACGTCTCCGATCCCGACTTCCAACTCGATCCCTCGGACCCCGATTGGCACGTGAACGGGACCCGACACACCGACCACGACCACCTCGTCGTGGCGATCCACGGGCTGCTCGACCGAACGACGCCACCGGCGCCCGGGACGACGCCGCCCGTCACCTTTCGCGTGATGACGTTCTTCGCCGATCGCACGAACGGTCTCAAGCGCAACACCACCATCAAATGGAGCGCCGAGTGCGGCCACGGGCCACCGATCGATCCGCAGCCCGTTCCACCCGAGGCGCCGACCTGCAACTCCATACCGATCGCCGGCTGCCGTGATCTGCTCACGAAGGGACAGGCCCGGCTCGCCATCACCAACCGCGTGAAGGATGGGCACGACCGGCTCGCCTGGCAGTGGAAGAAGGGCCAAGCCACGGCCGTCGGCAACTTCGGGGATCCGACCGACACCGACGGCTTCGCCCTCTGCGGCTACCAGGAAGGAGGCAGCACCCCCCTCGTCCTCCAGGCCGGCGTGCCGCCCAACACCAGCTGCACCGGCAACGACACCAAGGCGTGCTGGAAGAGCAAGGGCAGCAGGAAAGGTCTCCGCGGCCTCTTGTACGGCAACCGCAGCGGCGTACCCGACGGCATCGATCGCGTGGCGCTCACGCCCGGCGCCGACGGCCGACCGCTGCTCACGGTCCAGGGCAAGGGCGACCTTCTGGATCTTCCCGTGCTGCCGCTCCCATTGCCGCTGCACGTGCAGCTCCAGTCCGCCACCGGTCAATGCTGGGCGGCGACCTTCGGTCCGATCGGCCTCCGCAAGAACACCGCCGAGCACTTTCTTGGCACGTCGGACTGACGGCGTGTGACACGGACTACCGGTCGAGACCCAGGACGGCGCTCATCTCGTCGATCGCGGCGAGCTTCGCGACGAACGGCGCCCAATCGTCGCGGGCCGCGATGGCATCCCACAGGGTCTCGATCTCGTCGATGAGCAGTGTGCACGGGCGAAGGCGCTGGTAGTACGGCGTGGCGAGACGGTCGGGCGCCGACGGGACGTAGTCGTCGAGCCGGCGCCGGAACACCTCGAACGACGCGCCCGTGTAGCGTTCGGCCGCCAGCCCGGCACGCGCGCGTGCGGTGCTCGCGGCCCCGCCGTACCAGTCGAAGAAGAACTGCTCGTACCCGACCTGGCTTTCGGCGAGGAACCGGAAGACCGCGGTCCCGAGCGCGGCATCGTCGTCCGGCCCGCGCGACACGACGCCGAGCCGCCGGAGAAAGCGCGCCACCAGGGCCCGCTCGTACGCGGGCGCGAAGCTCGGCAACGCCGCCTCCAGGCCGGCGCGCGGCGTCAGATGACTCAGCGCCTTGGCGAGCTGCTCGAGGTTCCACTCGACGATCGCCGGCTGGCGGCCGAAGGCGTAGAGGCCGTGGTGATCGAAGTAGGCCGCGGTGAACTCCGGGTCGTAGGTCGGGAGGAAGCGGTACGGGCCGTAGTCGAAGCTCTCGCCGGTGACGTTCATGTTGTCGGTGTTGCGCACGCCGTGGACGAACCCCGCCATCATCCAACTGGCCGCGAGCACCGCGCTCCGTTCGATCACCGCGCGTAGGAACGCGACCGGAAGATCGGCGAGGTCCGGGCCGGCGAGGTCCGGGAAGTAGTGCTGCACGGTGTAGTCGAGGAGACGCGTCAGGTTCGCCGCTTCGCCCTGGAACGCGTAGCGCTGAAAGGTGCCGAAGCGGACATGCGAGTGGCTGAGGCGCACCAGCACCGACGAGCGCGTCGGCGAAGGCTCGTCGCCGCGATAGAGCATCTCGCCGGTCTCGAAGAGCGAGAACGACTTCGAGGTGTCGACCCCGAGGGCCTCTAGCATCGCGGTCGCGAGCACCTCGCGGACGCCACCCTTCAGCGTGAGCCGGCCGTCGCCGTCGCGCGACCACGGGGTCTGACCGCTGCCCTTGGTGCCGAGGTCGAGCAGTCTCCCGTCGGCGTCACGCAGCTGCGCGAAGAGGAAGCCGCGGCCGTCGCCGAGCGCGGGGTTGTACACGCGGAACTGATGGCCGTGATACCGGAGTGCCAACGGCGCGGTCAGGTTGTCGGGCAGCGGCGCAAAGGCCGCGAAGTGGCGCTCCCACTCGGCCGCGTCGAGCGTGTCGAGCCCGACCCGCGCCGCGGCGCGCTGATTGCGGTAGCGGAGCACGTGGCGCGGGAATCGCGCCGGCGTGACGACGTCGGCAAACTCGGGACCGAGGGTGGGGAATGCAGGCGCGGGTCGGTACGTCGACGCGACGGCCATCGGGAACGCGGCGCGCCCCGCTCAGCCGTCGGCGAGCGCGCGGCGGCCCGCCTCGGTCAGCGTGAACGTGCCCGCGTCGAAGACCACGAGCCCGTCACCGACCAGGCCCTCCATCAATTCCGAGAAGGCCTGATGGCCCGCTTGGTAGAAGAGGAGGCTGTGGGTGTGGAGCTCGCGCATCGGCAGCGCGCCGCCCTGCTTGGCGAGAAAGGCGAGAAGACCGCGGCGAGCGGTCGGCACGTCGGTGGCCATGCCTCCGTGTAGCACACCCGTGGCCACGAACGCTCGCTCGTGGTCTACAGCGACCCATGAAGATCGACGCCCCCCTCCTCACCGCCGACCTCGCCACCGTCGGCGCCGAGGCCCGCAGCCTCGAAGCCCTCGGCTACGACGGCGCCTTCACCTTCGAGGGTCCACACGATCCGTTCTTCCCGCTGGCCTTCGCGGCCGAGCATACCCGCCGGCTGGAGGTTGCGACGGCGGTCGCCATCGCGCCGCCGCGGAGCCCGATGCAGCTCGCGCACACGGCCCACGATCTGAACGTGCTGGCGCAGGGCCGCTTCATCCTCGGGCTCGGCTCGCAGGTGAAGGTACACGTCGAGAAGCGCTACGGCGCCGTCTGGACCCGACCGCTCGCCCGCATGCGCGAGCACGTGCTGGCGCTGCGGGCGATCTGGCGGGCCTGGAACGAGCACGCACCGCTCGATTTTCGCGGCGAGATCTACCGTCACACGCTGATGACGCCCTTCTTCAACCCGGGCCCGAGCCCGTACGGACCGCCGCGGGTGTTCCTCGGCGGGGTCGGCCCCGCCATGACCGCGGTCGCCGGCGAGGTCGCGGACGGGCTCTTCGTCCACCCGATGAACAGCCCGCGCTTCATCCGCGACACCACCCTGCCCGCGCTCGACACCGGCCTGGCGCGGAGCGGCCGGACGCGCGCCGACCTCACCATCGCCTGCCAGGCGCTCGTCATCACCGGCTACGACGAGCAGGAATTTCAGCACGCCGAGACGACCACGCGCATGCAGCTCGCGTTCTACGCTTCGACCCCGCAGTACCGCGTCGTGCTCGACGCGCACGGCTGGGGCGAGCTGCAGCCCGAGCTCAATCGCTTGTCGAAAGCCGGCGGCTGGCTCGAGATGGCCGAGCGGATCGACGACGCGATGCTCGCCGTCTTCACCGTGCGCTGCGAGCGACCCGCCGACGTCGCGGCGGCGCTCCGCGCGCGCTACGGCGGCCTCGTCGATCGCCTGGCGATCCTCTGCCACGCCGAGCCGCACCGGGCGCACCCGGACGCGTGGGCAGAGGTGATCGCGGCGCTCCGCCGGGGTGAGTAGACGAGGACGGGTGGTTTGCGTAGGTCTCTTACAGAGGAGGACCACCTTACAATGCGAGCATTGAAATACTTCGTCGTCGTTCCCGCGCTGGCCCTGCTGGTGATGTCGTGCGGCCCCCATCATCGTCGGTGCGGGGGCATGGACGGGCCGCCCTGCAAGGGCGGCAAGCACGCCATGATGATGCACCACCACGGCGGTGGCGCGGGCGCCTGCAGCTACAGGAGCCATTGGTTCTCGGAGGGCGCCATCCGTTCCAACGACGGGGTCTGCCAATCGTGCAGCGCCGGCAAGTGGGTCGCCGCCGATGGCTGTCGCGACCACGACTGCTGCGGGTACGGATGCGGCATGATGGGCAAGAAGGGTAAGAAATCCGCGCCTTGCCCTCACAGCGGCGGCGGTAGAGGCGGCCCCGGCCCGCGTCCCTAGTCCCCGCGGTCCCAATCGATCTCTCATGGAGCACCGGACGGCCGCTCGGTCGTCCGGCGCCCCCGGCGCGCCACAAAGAGTCGTCTTTTTAGGTGCGCCGGATGCTGTCCGTGTGCTATCGACTCACCCGAAATCCCACCGCAGCCAACGAGGTGACACGATGTCGACGCGGAACCCCATTGTCCCGATGACGCTCGCAGCCGGCGCGCTCGTCGCGATCAGCGTGCTCGGCGCGTACGCGCAGGTGCAGGACAAAGCCCAGCAAGCGTGCATCAACGCGCTCAACAAGGGGGCCGCGACGGTCGCCAAAACCCAGGGGCAGGAGCACGTCGCCTGCGTGAAGGGTGCCGGCAAAGGAGCGCTGATCGGCACCGCTCAAGCCTGCCTCACCGCGGACGGCAAGGGGAAGGTCGCCAAAGCCGGCGGCAAGGTGTCGGCCGCCGAAACCAAGTCATGCGTCGCCACACCGCCGGATTACGCGTACACAACTGCGGCGACCATGGTGAACGCGGCGAAGCAGGCCGATCTCGATCTGGTCGGCGACGTCTACGGTCCGAACCTCGATGCCGCCATCATCAGCTGCGCCACGAGCAAGGACGGATGCGCGTGCCAGCAGAAGGTCTCGAAGAGCGTCGAAGCCCTCGCGACCGTCAAGTTCGCGGAGTTCGTGAAGTGCAAGAAGGCGGCGCTCAGTGCCGGGGGAGCCGCCTCGGCCGCCGCGATCGCCGCCTGCGTCAACAACGCCGGCACGGTCGGCTCGATCGCCGCCGACACCAAGGGCAAGATCGGCAAGACCATCGCCAAGCTCGACGCGACGATCGCGAAAAGCTGCGACGCGCCGGCCGTCACCGCGGGCGCCTTCCCGGGCGACTGTACGGGATTGAGCGGTGCGCTCCTCACCGCCTGCCTCGACACCCGGGTCGAGTGCCGCGTGTGCCAGGCCATCAACGAGATGGACGGCTTCTTCGTCAACTGCGACCTCTTCGACAACGGCATCCTCGATGCGACCTGCGCGTCTGGCACCGGCCCGACACCGACGCCGACGCCGACCCAGACGGCGACGCCGACCGCGACGCCGACCTTTCAGCCCGGCACCATCTTCAAGGGCACCCTGACGCGCGACAACGGTGAATGGGTGTACAGCGGCATGCCCGGGCTGCCCGGCGGAAACACCCTCTGCAACGCCACCTATCCCGGGACCCACGTGTGCGAGATCACCGAGCTCCAGGCGGCGCAGGGGCTCGGCGAGCTGGTCGGCGCGTTCGACAACGGGGGCGCGGTCACGCGCTTCTGGAAGGTCGACCCGACCGAGCCCAACAACCGCCAGTGCATCGACGTCCCGCTGACGCCCACCGTGCGGTGGTTCTACGCCACCGGGCACCTGAGCTCGTTCGGCGTGTACATGAACTTCAACGCCGCGACGGGTGTGATCGGGAGTCAGATGGGCCCGGTGGGGTGTCTCGGGACCATCGCCTCGGTCGGCTGCTGTCTCTGAGTGAGCTCGGCGGGGCGGGCACGCAGCGTCGTGCCCGCCCCGCCCCCCGTCGCGCCGGATCACGCGCGCGCGCCGTCGCTTCTCTCCTCCTGCTCCTGCCGTTCTTCGTGACGTTGGCGCCCGGAGCTCCGCCACCTCGCTGCTCGGAGACCGGGAACGCCTGGTGCGTCGCGCGCCGATTCGAAGGGACGGCTCCTGGCGGCGAGCTCGGCTTCCGCTTCGGCGAGCCGCTCGACGTCGATGGCGACGGTACCGCCGATCTCGCCGCCGGCGCGCGCTATCGGAAGGACGGCGTGCACGTCGCGGGTGAAGCCGGGGTGTGGTCGGGCGCGACCGGACGGCTGCTCCGGACCTGGAAGGGGCCGCTCGAGAACGGCATCTTCGGGCACTGGGTGCTCGCCGTACCGGACCTCGACGGCGATCGCCGCGCCGACGTCGTGATCGCCGCGCCGAACGGCTTGGTTGGGGATGAGATGTACGGCGTCGTGACGGCACGCTCGCCGGCCACCGGCCGCGAGCTCTGGCGGCGCTCCGGCAGCACCCCATGGTCGCAGCTCGGATGGGACCTCGCGATCGCAGGCGACCACGACGGCGACGGTCGCGTCGATCTCTTCGTCGGCCACCCGGGGACGAACGGCGGGCGGGCGCACCTGGTGAGCGGGAAGGACGGCGCGGTCCTCCGCACCTACGCGCCCCCGAGCTCGACCCCGTCGTTCGGATGGTACGTCGCTCGCGTGGACGATCTCGACGGCGACGGCCGTGCCGATCTCGCCGTCGGCACACGCCCTGGATATGCCCCCGACGACCCGCCGAACGGCGCCGCGTACGTCATGGCGTCGGGCAGCGGAAAGGAGCTGCACCGCTGGACCGGCGACAAACCCGGAAGCAACTTCGGCGAGGTGGTCGCCGCGCTCGGCGATCTCGATGGCGACGGACGCGGCGAGGTCGTGGTGTCCGCCCCCGGCACCAACTGGTCGCGCGACGTCGTCGGCGAGGTCCATGTCTATTCCGGCGCCACGGGCACCGAGCTCCGGCGCTGGCGCGGCTCGGAAGCGGGCGAGCTCTATGGACGCATGATCGTCGGCGCGGGCGACCTCGACGGCGACGGCGCCGACGACCTCGCGATCGGCGCCCCCTGGCATCGTGTCGGTGCCGACGATTGCGTCGGCCGGGTGGAGCTTCGCTCGGGACGGAGCGGCGCCGTGATCGCGACGCTGGTCGGCGAGGGACCCGAGAGCTGGTTCGGCTGGCACATCCGCCGCGCACCCGATCCCGACGGGCTCGGGCGCCCGGCGCTTCTGATCGGCTCGCTCCGTCAGCCTGTCGCGGGCGTGGCCGGGGGCGGCGTCGTCGATCTCTGGGTACACCGCACCGAAGCGTCCGGGACGGGATCGGCGCCGCTCAGGGGACCAGGAGCCGCGGCGGACGCCGAAGCGCCATCAAGTAGACGTTGAGATCGGCCTTCTCGTCGTGCGACAGCTGCGCGAACGCCGTCCGGGCGGCGGCGCCTTCGCCGTCGTGTCCGGCGATCGCGTAATTGAAGCTCGGCGCGCGCCCATCGTGCAGATAGGGCCCGGAGTCGGCGACGCCCCAGAGACGCGGCGTCAGATAGTCGGCAATCTTCACCCCGCGCTGCACGTGGCGGGCGGCGTTGGCCGGGCCCATGTCGTGGCGCTTGAGATCGCTGAACAGCCAGACGGGATAGCCGCCGAGTGCAGCATCGTACGTCAGCGCGGGGCGCCGCATGGCACGCGCGAGGTCGATCGGCGGCACCCCGGCGATCTCGATCACCGGACGCTCGAGGACCAGCATCGGCCGATGACAATCCGCACAGCCGAGCGCGTGGAAGATGCCCCGGCCGCGGTGGAAATCCTCCGCGAAGTTCGTCGTCGTGGGCGGTAGGAGCTGGGTCGCCGCCGGCTCCATCCGCCGGCTCTGGATCAACGGCTCGACGACCGGGAGCTCGAGCACCGCGAGGTGCACGAGCAACGCCGCGAACGGGCCCGGGCCGAGCTCGCTGCGGACGCCGTCCCCGTCACGATCGGCCGGATCGGTGCCGTCGCCGTAGAGCTCCGGTGTTCCGGCGGCGAGCAGGACCTCGTTCTGGATCCCGATGTGGATCTGCAGGGCATCGGTCGCGAAATCGGCGAAGTCCGCCTGAGTGCCCTTCCACCCGAACGGCTTCACGACCAGATCGGAGTCGACGCCGCGGACGGCGCCGACGTCGAGCGCGCCCTGCGCGTCCGCGCCGAGCTCGCCGAAGTCGACCCCCTTGGTCGTGAGACGGACCCTGCGCGCGGCACCGGCGCTCGCGCTTGCGTGCAGCAGCTCCTCGCGCTGGCGGTGCAGATCGTGGGTCATCTCGCGGGCGAGCGCCTGTACGACTCCGAGCGCGACCAACGCCGGCGGGTTCCGCTCGTCGCTGGTCTCCGTCCGCTCGCCGTCCCCGAGCAGGAAGACGTTGTCGGTCTCCGAGCCGGCGCCGTTCGCACCGCCGATCCAATGACAGGAAGGACACGAGATCGTTTCCGGCCCGCCGAGCGCCCCGGCATGGACGCGTCGGAACGGGCCGCCCGGCGCCGTCTTCGCGGTGCCGCCGGCGAGACCGTCCGCAAAGCCGTACTCGTGCTCGAAGACGAGCTTGCCGAGCTCGGCGACTTCGTCGACACACACCCGCCCGGCCTCGAGGCGGCTCGGCTCGAGCGCCGCGCCGACGGTGCGGAGCAGGAATCCGGGCTCCGCGGCTTCGCGGAAGCGCAGGTCGTGCCGACGCTCCGCCTCGCGATGCGCGTCGCGCGCGGCTTCCATGCTGAGCGGCCCCACGACGGGGCGCGGCTTGCAGTCGCTCCGCCACGCGGACGCCACCACGTCCCGCGGCTCGGTGCTCTGTGGCTCGGCGCACGCGACGATCCCGAGGCAGAGACCCGCGACCAGCTTCCGTCGACGACGCGCGGCGCCCGTCATGGAACGAAGATCTTCGGCTGCCGCGACAGCGAGGCCAGGAAGACGCGCACCGCCGCCCTTCCGCCGGGGTCGAGTGCCAGATACGCGTCCCGCGCCGGCGCCGCCTCGCCGCCGTGCAGCACGATCGCGTCGTGCACGGTCGGCGCGCGCCCGTCGTGGAGATAGGGCGCCGTCTCGGCGAGTCCCCAGAGGGAGCGGGTGAGGAAGTGGCGCGCCGGGATCGCACCCTGCGGCTCGCGGCTCGCAAGCGCGTCGCCCATGTCGTGGCGCTTCAGGTCACTGAACAGGGGGACGAAGTACGACGTCGTCTCACCCCCGTAGCGCGGCTCGATCTTGGGATCGTCGCCATCGTGGGCGACGTCGAGCACGACCGGCGGGCCGAGCGGCGTCCGTCCCGGCTCGGCGCGAACGTCGAGCTTGGTGTTCTCGAGCTCGAGGCGCGGTACGTGGCATCCCGCGCATCCGAGGGTCCCGAACGCGGCCCGCCCGACGGCAAACGCGTCGAGCAGAGCGGGATCGCGCGGCGGCCGCATCAGCGGGGCCTCGAGCTGGGCCAGATAGCCGACCATCGTGCTCAGCATGCCGGCGTCGACCTCGAAGGTGATGCCGTCGTCGTCGAGGTCGTACCACGTCGCCCCCCGGCCGTAGGGGGCACCGTCCAGCGTCCCGTCGTGCACGGCGTGCTGGATGCGCGACGAGACGAGCCCCTGATGGATGTGCAGCGAGTCCTCGATCATGCCGCGAAGCGTGGCCTGATGCCCCTTCCACCCGAACGGGCGCACGGTGAGGTCGGCGTCGATGCCGGTGACGCCCCCCGTGTCGAGCGTCCCGTCCGACTCGGCCGCGATGCGGCCGAAGGCGACGCTTTTGGTGACGAGCTCCGCGTCGAGCCGGCGCCCCTCCGCGCGCGCGCGCGCGCCGACGGCCGCGGCTTGCGCCTGGAGGTCCTGGCTCATCTCGATCGCCAGCGCCGCCACCGGACCGAGGCCGAGGAGGTGCGGCGGATTCCGCTGATCGGCGGCGCCGACGCGGGCGCCGTCACCACGGAAGAAGCCGTTCTGCGATTGCGTCCCGGCGCCGTCCGGACCGCCCTTGAAGTGGCAGCTGAAGCACGCGAACGCATCCGGACCCCCGGCCGCGCCGAGGTGCACGCGGCGCGGCCGCGGCGTGTAGTCGACGGCGCTGCGGTCGGCGTCACCACGTCCCCACCCGTTCTCGGGGCGAAAGGCGTAGTTGAAGAACTCGTCGCCGACGATGAAGAGCCGGTCGACGGACACTGCGTGCTTTTCGAAGACGGCCTCGACGAGCCGGGCATGCTCGATCAGCTCGCCCGGATCGTTCGCATCGAGCACGCGATCGAAGTGCTCGCGGCGGCGCAGATCGATCGCACGCTCGAGGTCCTCGCGCAGGGCGACGTCGTCGGGGATCGCCTCGTCGTAGCGGTCCCAGCTCTCGACCCAGGATGGCGGTGTATGGTCCGGCGCCTTCGCCTCGGCCCGGAGCAGCACCATCCCGAGTACGGCCGCCACGGCGCCGAGGACGCCGCCGAGCGCGAGAAGGACCCGTCGCGAGCTCCGGATCGCCATGCCCGGGTTCCTAACATGGAACCCCGGAGCGAGGACACGAGGTTTCTCGTGGGCCGTCGCGGCGCGACGTCTACGCGATCGCGTGGCGATCGAGCACGGCGAAATACTGGGCCGGCTCCGGGCGCACCCGATAGTTCTCGGTCAGATCGCAGAAGAGGATCCGGCCGCCCGCGGCCGTGATGAAAACCGTCGGGCGGGGTACGTCGGAATCGTAGCCGAGCGCCTGCATGCCGGCGGGGAGGCCCGCCTTCTCGCGGATGCCCAGCACCTCCGCCGCGCGGTTGCCGCGGTCGGTCATGAACCGCATGGGGGCGTCGCACTTGGCGGCGAGCGCCGCCGTGTTGGCTTCGGGCTGCGGGCTCACCAGGAAGACCTCGACGCCGCGGCGCGCGAGCTCGCGGTACTGGGCGGAGATCTCACGCACCTGAGCGACACAGAGCGGACACCAGTTGCCGCGATAGAAGATCCAGAGCGCGGGACGATCCACGAGAGCTGCGCTCGCGACCTCGACGCCGTCCTCGACCAGCGGGAACGCCGGCAACGTGGCCCCTTCGCGGAGCGCCGCATTGGCCGGGGCCCCGAACCGCGAGTACCAGTAGACGTAGAGCAGCGTGCCGCCGATCCCGACGCCGGCGGCCGTCAGGGTGGGCGTCGCGAGCGGGCTCGCGCCCTGCACCAGGCAGAGCAGCGTACCGACGACGCCTGCCGCCAGCACGGCGTGCAGGTTCGGCGAGGTCCGGGCGATCGGCAGGGTGAAGACGGTCGCGAAGAACGCGACCGGCGCGCCGCACGCGAGCGCGGTGCCGAGCCACGGCGAGCCGATCCCGTCCGTCGCGACCAGGGCGAGTGCCACCACGAGGCCGGTGATCGAGGCGCTGATGTAGGCCGAGACGTAGAGCGATTTGAGCAGGTGCATGGCGTCGTCCTCCTGACGGTCGAGATCAATCCAGCGCGCGCAGCGCGACGCGCACGACGTCGTCGAGCGCCGCCTTGTCGGGCCGGGCCTTGGCGGCGAGGTTCACGCCGCCGAACGTGTTGGCGAGAAAACGGGCGAGCGCCCGGGCGCTCTCGCGCCGCGTGATCTCGCCCTTCGCCTGGCCGCGTGCGACGACCGCGACCAGGATCGCTTCGAGCTGGCGCAGGACTTTCCGCGTCGCCGCGAAGACCACGGGATCGTGCGGCGCCACCTCACCGAGCGTATTGTTGACGAGGCAGCCCCGCCGCCCTTCCGCGCTCCGCGCATGCCGGACCATGTTGGCGAGGGTCGCCTCGATCGCCGGACGGCTCGCGTCCGGCACCAGCAGCGGCGCGATCAACCCCGACATGCCCGAGCCGGCGTAGCGGTCGAGCGCGGTCAGCAGCAGGTCGCGCTTGGTGCCGAAGGTTCCGTAGAAGCTGCTCTTGCTGAGGCGCATCGCGGCGAGCAGGTCGTTCAGCGACGTCGCCCGGTAGCCGCGCCGCCAGAAGACGTGCATGGCCCGCTCCATCACCTCGTCTTCGTCGAATGCGCGCGTGCGGGCCATGGTCGGTGCTTTCTGGACTGCTCGGTCCAGAAATGGGCGCGACGCACGCGTGAGTCAAGGGGCTGATGCGTGAAGCTACTGAAGTCCTGCCCAGCCGTCCGAGTGGATGCGAGCGACGAGCAGGTTTCCGCCGGCCCCGTCGGGCTTGAAGATGGCCACCTCACCCCACGCGAGCTCCCCGAGCACCGTACAGGTGAAGCCCGCGTGTCCGATGATCGCCGTGTTGCCGCCGGCGGTCGGCACCTCGGCGATCAGCGCGTACGACTCGAGACAGCGCATCGCCTCCTCGTAGACGAAGAAGGTGACGTCCTGCCGGAGCTCGATGGCCGGGCCGAAATCCATCAGCTCGGCCGTCGTGAAGTTGCGACAGAACTCGCTCGAGATCACGCGATTCACGGGGATGCCGAGCGTGTCGAAGGCTTCCCCGATCGTCGTCGCCTGGGCGACGCCGGTGGCGTCGAGCTGGCGCGCCGTGGCCGTCGCGCAATTGGCGTTGCAGCTCTTCCACCAATCGGGCGAGAGCGTGGTGGCGGCGGTCCCGAGCTGGAGCTGATCCGAGCAGACGGTCGCCGCGGCGTGCCGCCAGTGCAGCACGTACCCGCCGCCGCGAAGTGCCTGCACCAGCGTCGGGGCGAGCGTCGTCCGGCTGCCGGTCGATTCGCAGTCACCGGCGGCCGTGCACCCGAACGCCGCATAGTGGTAGGTGCGCGCGGTCGCGCCGGTCGTCGGCAGGAGCTCCGTGAGCACGTGGCTCGCGGCGGTCGCGGTGCCGAAGAACACCACCGCTGCGTTGGCGTCCGCGGCATCGGCGGGTGCCGTATTCAACCGCCGCAGCACGCGCACGTGCGTGTTCCCCGACGCGGCGTCCGGTGCCGTCCATTCGAGCTCCACGTCGCCATCCGCGATCGTCGCCGCGAGGCTCGTCGGCGCCGGATTGCTGGTCGGCGGACCGTCGGTCAGACGGGTCGCCGTCTCGGCGACGAACGCGTCGAGGATCGCCTGCACCGCCGCCGCATCGCCCGTCGTCGCGCAGCCGAGGCGTTTGTCGGCGCGCGCGAATGCGGCGAGGAATCGCTCCTCGGCCTTGTCCTGACACGCGGGCGCCGGCGCGGCGCCGTGGCGAGCCGCCACGCGATGGCACGCGAGCTCGCCAAAGGCTCGTTGGGCCGCCGTCCGAAGCTTGGTCGCGCCGCAGCGGCCGGGCGATGCGCCCGCGAGCAGCGCGTCGACCAGCGCATCGATCGCCGTATCGATCGCCCCAACGTCCGCGACGAACTCGCACCCACCGCGGGCTTCGATGCGCGCGAACGCGACGTCCAGACGCCGGTCCGCCGACTCGTGGCAGCCGAGCCGCACCGCCGTGCTCTTTTCCACCGCACGGGCATGACAGCCGACGTGGGCGGCCACCGCACGGGCCGCAGCGTCGAGCTTCACGGCCGTGCAACGCTGTGCCGGCGTGACAGCCGCGTGCGCCGAGATTGCAAGGAAAGGCACCAGGGCGACGAGCCCGTAGACGAGTCGAGACATGGGTAACTCCTAGGCGTTCCGCACCGTGACCCCGCCGTCGACGACGAGATAGGCGCCCGTGATGTAGGAAGCGGCTGGCAGGACGAGCGACAATGTCGCGTGGGCGACCTCTTCCGGCTCGCCGTAGCGACCGAGGATGGTGCGCCGGCGCGCGAACTCCTTCTTCGCATCCTCGGGAATCCCGTCGGTGATGCCGGTGCGGATCGGTCCGGGGCAGATACAGTTGACGGTGATGCCCTCGCGTCCGAGCTCGACCGCGAGCGCCCGCGTGAGGCCGATGACGCCGTGCTTGGCGGCGGTGTAGGCGCTCGCGAAGCGCGTCGCGCCGAGGCCCTCGGTGGAAGCGACGTTCACGATGCGCGCCGCGTCCGAGCGCCGGAGATGGGGCAGCGCCGCACGGACCGTGCGCGTGTGTGCCGTCAGCAGCACGTCGATCGACGTGTTCCACACCTGCTCGTAGTCGGAGGCGTCGATGCCGGTGACGAGCGCCACCCCTGCGTTGTTGATCAGGACGTCGAGACGGCCGAAGCGCGCCGCCGCTTCGTCGACGACGGCCTTCACGCGCGCGCCGTCGGTGACGTCCATCGCCCAGCCGGCGGCGCTGCCGCCGGCGTCGGTGATCTCGCGCACCACCTCCGCGACGGCGTCCTCCGACCGGTCGGTGACCGCAACGTGCGCGCCCTCGTCCGCGAAGAGGTGCGCCGTCGCCCGCCCCATGCCGCTGGCCGCGCCCGTCACGAGCGCCGCGCGTCCGGCGATCGAGCGGCTGAGGGTGGTGAGACGGGGCATGCGGATCCTAGGGGCGCGAGCCGGCTACCAGCGCTCGCCGAACGGCCGGATCTGGACGTCGAACGTCCAGGCCGCCCGCGGCTGATGCGCGAGGTGCCAGCACTCGTCGGCGATGGCATCGGGGGTGATGAAAAACTCGTCGGGCTTGTCGGCGTGCATCTGGCGGGTCCACGCGAGATCGATCACCGCGTCGATGGTGACATACGACACGTGCACACCTTGTGGCCAGAGATTTCGCGCGATCGATTCCGCGAGAATCCGCTGCGCGGCTTTGCTCGGCGCGAAGCCCGCGAAATTGGCGACGCCGCGGTGCGCCGACGTGTTGCCGGTGCAGAGGATCGCCCCCTCCCCCGCCGCCACCATGGCGGGCGCCACCGCACGCGCCAGGGTGAGGAGCGCCATCGTGTTGACCTCGAAATTGTGGCGGAGCACGGCCGGGTCGATGGTCTGGAAGTCGCCGAAGGCCCCGCCGACGGCGTTGTGGATCACCACGCTCGGCGGACCGAGCTCCGCGGCGACGGCGGCACACGTGGCCTGCAGTGCGACCTCGTCCGTGACGTCGCACGGAAAGCCGCGGGCGCCTGCGATCTCGCGCTCGAGCCCCGTCAGCCGCTCACGGTCGCGCGCCAGCATGGCGACGCGGTAGCCGCCGCGCCCGAAGCGCCGTGCGAGCGCCGCCCCCGTCCCGGGACCGACGCCCGTGATCAGACAGACCTTGTCGCTCATGATGCCTCAGCGAATCGCGTGGGACGCGTGCGTGTAGGTGTACGCCCAGGCCTCCACCGTTTTCCCCTCGGACTCGACCTGGACGGCGATCCGCCGAACCAGGAAGGGTACGTGCTCGTAGACGTCGACCCGATCGAGCGTCGCCGCGAACGTCGCCGGCTTGAGCCACACGATCTCGCCGTCGAGCCATCCTTCGTCCGGCCCGAACACCGCCCCCGGATACGGCGCGTTCAACGCCAGCAGCCGCCCGCGCGTCCGCGCCGGCGCCCGCCGTACGACGTCCGCCGCGATCTCGTTCTCGGCGGATTCGCCTTTGCGGAGGGTGCCGTAGAGGAAGAGGGGCAGCTCGCGGTTCTTGTCGTCGGTGTTGGGGTCGGCCATGGCGCGCTCCGTCGAGTAGGATCCATGTCGTCCTATCGTCCCCGCCGCATCGGGTCGAGATGCACGTCAACGCAGCTCTGGCCCGCGCCGGCGTCCCGCATGCCAGACGTTGGATGATCGAACCCGAGGATCTCCGAGCGTACACGGCGCCAAGACCCGGAGCTCGCGTCAGGCGCGCGAAAGCGGCTTCAAGCTCATCGCGGAAGAGCATCGGAGCATCTGCACGATGCGTCGACCACCATGCATGTATCGCCTCGACATTGTGCCGAGCAGTAGTAGTGAGGCCAACCTGCCGGGACTTCACGAAGCCGGACGGCGCAACCGGGAGAGAACCTCGGCAGCCGCCACGATCCGCCCCGCCCGAACATCCTCCTCGGATGCCTCCAGAGAGGCGTGAAGAAGCTCGCGATCAGCGTCGTCGAGGTCGTCCCACGAGTCGGCCGCGATCAACTCGACCTCGGCACCCTCCGGTAGGTCGGTTGGCTCGTCCATGACGAGCCGGCCACCTCGGACGAGCGCTTTCAAGCGGATCATGCAGATACCGTAGCGTGGCCGTTCCTCTGACGGCAAGACGTCGAGTATCTGCTGCACTTGGAGGTTGCGCGCTTGCGACTCTTCGATCGCCTTCTGCATTTCCTGCTCGTACGCTCGTGCTCGCAGATACTGCATCCGTCTCCAGATGGAGACGATTCGGTCTCGTGTTGAGGGAGTAGCAGCCGTCCGGCTGTCGCTCGGTGCGCCGCTCGGCCGAATCATGCGGACACGGGTAGCCGAGGGCTGACGATTTGCTGTCCCAGAACGGATCAATCGTCCCCAAAACCCTCCCGGAGCCTTGTCTGGTCCGTTCGGGCTACGGTAACGCCATCCGAAAATTTCCCGCTCGGAGGCCCCCATGCGTCCGTCCCTTCTGCCGACTGTCGCGTTTCTCCTGCTGACCACCGCTACATTCGCCGGCACCGGGTGCGCCGTGAAGCGCGTCAGCGGCCCGGGCCGACCCATCGGCACCTACGACTATGCCGTGATGAGCCGCCAGAGCTCGCACGAGTACTACACGACGGCTGGGTCGATGCTCGATCAAGTGTTCGTCGTCGTCGACGAGAACGATCCGCGGCTGGAGCTGCCGAGCGTTCGCCAGAAGGCCTGCACGGTGACGGTCGATTGGGCGCCGGGATTCTGGTCGACGTCCGGCTGGGTCGAGCTGAAGGACTACGCGCACGACACGCACGTCCATACGAGCCACATGCGCCAGGGCATGCTCTGGACCGGAGCGAATGCCGACGTCCTCGTGGCGATCCGCGACGTCGTCGCCGCGCGCGCGGCCGGTCCCGAGCTGCCGGCAGGAGCCCGGGACCCCATGCCCGCGAACGCCGAGCCGGCGGAAGGGACCCGTTCCACCGCCGACCGCCTGGAAGAGTTGAAGGACATGCGAGCCCGCGGACTGATCAGCGAGGCGGAGTACTCGGCGCAGCGGAAGAGCATCCTTCAGGATCACTGACGCCCGCCCCGCGCGGCTACTTCCCCGCCAGCGCGGCCCCCACGATGCGCTGCGCCTCCGCCACGATCGCCTCGAGGTGGGCCTCGTCGCGGAAGCTCTCGGCGTAGATCTTGTAGATGTCCTCGGTGCCCGACGGGCGGGCGGCGAACCAGCCGTTCGCGGCGACGACCTTGAGGCCGCCGATCGCGGCGCCGTTGCCGGGCGCGTGGGTGAGCTTGGCGGTGATGGGCTCGCCGGCGAGGGTCGACGCCGTCACGGCTTCGGGGGTGAGCTTACCGAGGCGCGTCTTCTCGGCGGGGGTCGCCGGGGCGTCGATGCGGGTCGAGCGGGGCATGCCGAGCTCGGCGGTGAGCGCGACGAACCGTTCGCCGGGATCGTGCCCGGTGCGGGCGGTGATCTCGGCGGCGAGCAGGCTCGGGATGATCCCATCCTTGTCGGTGGTCCACACGGTGCCGTCGATGCGGAGGAACGACGCGCCGGCGCTTTCCTCGCC
>CAZWAX010000019.1:0-5046 GCA_964631985.1 uncultured Polyangiaceae bacterium
GACCGACCCGGCGCTGCTCGAGAACACCGTGAGCGCGCTCGCGAGCCTCGGCGTCACGCAGCTGATCACCATCGGCGGCGACGACACCGCCTTCTCGGCGATGAAACTGGCCCAGCACTCGGATGGCCGTCTGCGGGTCGTGCACGTCCCGAAAACCATCGACAACGACCTCGACCTGCCTCCGCACATCGACACGTTCGGGTTCCAGACGGCGCGCCACGTCGGAGTCGAGATCGTGAAGAACCTGATGGTCGACGCCAAGACGACCTCGCACTGGTTCTTCGTGAGCTCGATGGGGCGGAAGGCCGGCCATCTGGCCCTCGGGATCGGCAAAGCGGCGGGGGCCACCCTGACGCTCGTCCCCGAGGAGTTCGGTGAGCGCATCGCGTTCCACGCGATCGTCGACACGCTCGCCGGGGCGATCATCAAGCGTCTGCGCGACGGGCGCCGCGACGGGGTTGCGGTCATCGCCGAAGGCGTGGTGCTCGGCATCGACCCGTCCGAGCTCTCCGAGGTCGGCGAGCTGACGCTCGACGAGCACGGCAACCCCCGCCTCGCCGAGATCGACATCGGGCAGATCCTGCGCCGCACCGTACGGGAACGCCTCCTGGCGCTCGGCCTCGACACCACCATCGTCTCCAAGAACCTGGGCTACGAGTTGCGCTGCGCCGATCCGATCCCGCACGACATGGAGTACACCCGCGACCTCGGATACTGCGCGGCGCAATACCTCATCGAGGGCGGCACCGCCGCGATGGTCTCGATCCAGGGCGGACGCTTCGTGCCGATTCCGTTCGAGCAGATGCTCGACCCGCTGACGGGCCGGGCCCGGGTCCGGCTCGTCGACGTGGACTCGTCGCGCTACCAGATTGCGCGCCGCTACATGATCCGGCTCCTGCGGGACGACTTCGCCGATCGCGGCGAGCTCGAGTCCTTGGCGCGCGTCACCGGACTCACCCCCGAAGAGTTCCGGACGCAGTTCGAGTACGTGACCGCGACCGAGCCGGCCCCGTTCCACCTGCAGCCGTCCTGAGCCTCGCGCTCAACGGCTGGTGCAGAACCGGCTGCCGAACGGACGGCCGACGACGGCCAGGAGCTCGGCGAGCCGCGGCATCTGCACGGCGAGGACGCCTTCGACGCGGCAGGCGTCGGCGCGCAGCACGCATTGCTGATAGTCGGCGAGCGTGTCGAGCTGCGGCACGCCCACCGCCGCACACGCGGATTCGAGCGCGTCCAGGTTGGCGGCGTGTCCGGCCCGGAGCGTCGCGTACCGCACGACCCCTTCGTGACATCGCCCCGCGACCGCGCTCGTCAGCGTGCGCTCGTCGCCGAAGCTGGCCGCCTCGGCCTGGTCGCAGCGGGTGCGGGCCTTGGCGAGGCACGCGCCGTCGTTCGGCTTCAGCTGGACGCAGGCGAAGAGGGCGTCGGCACACTTCGCCATGCGCGTCAGCCGCTTCCGAACGAAGCTCGTGCCCGCCTTCACGATCGCGCTGGTGCAGGCATCGACGGCCTTGCCCTGCCCGTCCGGATCGCCAACCGTCGCACCGTCACCGCCGTGGTCCGGCAAGCACACGATCGTGTCGAGCGTCGCGGCGTTCATACCCGGGAGCCGCATGAGCTCCTTCGCGCGCGGTTGCAACAGCTCGAAGAGCGCCGCGCCGCGACAGGCGTGTTCGCCGACGACGCACGCGACCAAGTCGTCGAGCGTCGCCGCCTCCGTGCCGTTGCACGCCAGCGTCCCGTAGCCGAGACCCGCCGGTGCCAGCACGTCGGCAAGGACGAGGGTGCCGCCGCACCGCTTCCGCACCGCGGTCGTCTGCTTGGCGTCGACGACGGCGAAGCCGACGAGCGCGCTCCGGCAGCGCGCGGCCGCCTTCTCGATGCAGACGGGGTCGTCGGGCTTGGTCTGGAGGCAGCGCAGCACCGCGCGCCCGCAACTGCCGAGCTTGGTGAGCCGCGTGCCGAGGAGCTGCGCCCCCGCTTTCAGGACGGCGCGCTGACAGCCGACCGCGGCCTTGGCGCGGGCCGTGCCGGTGAGACCGCCGGCGAACCCGGTCGCGCCCGGATGGGGTGTCGCCTCCGGGAGACTCGGCGTCGCCACCGTCTCCCCCGGCGTCAGCGTCGCGGACGTCGCGCCACCGTTCGCTGAGGCGGTCGGGGTCGCGGCCGGGTCGACCGTGGCCGTGACGCTCGGGCTCGCGCTCGGCGTCGCGCCGGGGGCGGGCGTCGCCGTCGGCGACGACCCGTCCGAGGTGGCGCCGTTCGACGGTGTCGGGCTCGAGGGGTCGGACGGCGTGGACGTTCCCCCTTCCCCACCGCCGCCGGGCGATCCGCCACCAGTGCTCGGCGTGGACGTCGAGTCGCTTCCGGGGCTCTCGCCACCCGCCCCGGGCGTGGCGGTCGCGACGGGCGTCGGCGGGGGCGGCGGGTACTCGCAGCTCGCCGGACACGCGTCGGCGGCGCGAGTGTTGCCGTCGTCGCATTCCTCGCCGGGATCGACCGTTCCGTTGCCGCAGCGGTCGCGCCCACCGGCGCGCAGCACGTCGGTGTCGGTGCCGAGGCTCCCGCCGCTCGCCGACCAGATTGCGTTCCAGACGCCGCCCGCCGTCGCCAGCTGCGGTGCCACGTCGCGCCGGACGTCGCTCGCCGCCTCGGGATCGAGGGCATGCGGCGTCGACCAATGGGCGCCCCCGTCGATCGAGTGCGCCATCACGATGTCGTAGTCGGCGCCGATGGTCTCGCCGAGGCTGTCCGTCGACTCCCAGAGCGCGACCCACGTGCCCGCCCGGTCGGTCCCGAGCACCGGCGCACCGTCCTCCCCGGCATCGGTCGCCGCGTTGGCGTTCAGCGCCGCCGGCGCGCTCCAGGTGGCGCCAGCGTCGGTCGAGCGCGCGGTGAGCACGTCGAGATCCGTGCCGAGCATGCCGCCGAGGTTCTCGTCCGAGACCCACGCCGCGACCCAGGTGCCCTGCCCGTCGGTCGCGAGCTGCGGGCGGTCGTCGAGCCCGCGATCGGTTGCCGCATTCGTGTTGAGCGGGACCACCGCGCTCCAGGTCGCAGCGCCGTCGAGCGAGCGCGACGTCAGCACGTCGAAATCCGAGCCCGTCGTGCCGCCGAGCGTGTCGTTCGACGCCCACACCACGATCCAGCGGCCGCTGCCGTCGGTCGTGAGCTGTGGGCGTTGGTCGGTGCCGCGATCGGTCGCCGCGTTGGTGGCGATCGCGGCCGGGGCCGTCCAGGTCGCTCCCGCATCGGTCGAGCGCGCGACGAAGACGTCGCGATCGTTCCCGGTCCGGCCGTTCGCCGCCCACACGACGACCCACGTGCCGTGCCCATCCGTCGCGAGCTGCGGGTGATCGTCGTTGCCGGCATCGGTCGCCGCGTCCGCATGGAGCGGTTGCGTGGCGCTCCACGTCGCCCCGGCGTCGGTCGAGCGTGCGACGAAGATGTCGGTGTCGGGGCCGTTGGTCGCGACCCACACCGCAATCCAGAGCCCGTGGCCGTCGGTCGCGAGCGCCGGCGCGAAGTCGAACTCCTGATCGGTGGCGGCCGTCGCGTGGACCGGCGCCGGGGCAGTCCACGACACCCCGAGATCGTGCGAGCGGCTCGCGACCACGTCGGAGTCGGTCCCGAGCGTTCCCCCACCCCCCGCGGTCGCCGCCCAGATGGCGACCCAGGTGCCGTCGCCATCGGCGACGATGCGGGGCGCGGCGTCATTGCCGACGTCGCTCGACGCGTTCGCCGTGAGAGGGCCGGGCGAGCCGAAGACCGGCGTGGCGGCTTCGGTCCGGACGGCGCCGCAGAGCCACCCCACCACGGCTGCCGTCCCGATCACGCTCCGCGCCAGCCCGAACACCATCGCCGCCACCTCCCGGCGATCGGGAGAGCAGGTTCCGTGCCCGTGGTCCGGCGGCGTCGCCGCAAGTCACGCGGCCGCGAGGCGGTGAAAACGACCCGGCAGAAAACTCCGGGTCAGGCTTCTGACCCGGTCGTCGATCCTTCGAGGTCCGGCGGCCTCGGGGGCTGCGTCGCGCCGGCGGGTTATAACAACGCGGTCGGAATCGGCACGATCTTGGCGCGGAGATACTCGCCGAGGCTCTTCGCTTGCGGGTCGCTGCGGAGCGAGGCCGCGACGCCGTCGCCGAGGAGCCCCTTCACCACGAAGTTCAGCGCCAGGAGGTTCGGCAGCTCGAAACGGTCGACCTCGAGGGTGCGGGCCTCGCTCATGAGCTCGCGCAGGCGCTCGACCGTGAGGTAGTCGGCGAGCCAGCGATAGGCCGCCGGCGTCCGGACCCACAGCCCGACGTTGCCGTTGCCGCCTTTGTCGCCCGAGCGCGCGCCACAGATGGTGCCGAGCGGGAGCGCGCGTGTCGGGCCGGTGGGCGCCGCCGGCAGCGCGATCGCCGGCGCGGCGGGCTTCGCGAAGCTCGCCGGCGGCTCGACGTGCGGGATCGGGATCGACGCTTCCCCGATCACGAGCCGCTGCTCGACCGCGGCCGACGGCACCAGGGTCGGCCAGTAGACGCCGATCTGCGACTCGCCGCTCGGCGGGCTGGTCATGAAGAAGCCGGGATAGCTCGCGAGCGCCATCTCGACGACCTTGCTCGAGAACGCGCGCCCGACCTTCTGCGCGTCGGGATCCTTCACGCTGATCGTGAGATGGGCGAAGGCGTCCTCGTTGCTGGCCGGATCGGGCCGGTCGCCGCGACGGAGCGTCGCGCGCGTCTCGGCGAAGCGCTCGCGGCCGCCGACGAGCTTCCAGAGGGTGTCCTCGGCGAGCTTGGCCTTGTCCTCGATGTCGAGCCCGGCCAGCACGAAGGTCATGCTGTTCTTGTAGCCACCGAAGTAGTTGATGCAGACCTTGGTGGTCGGGGGTGGCGGCTCGCCCTTGATCCCGTGGACGAGCACGCGATCCGGACCTTCCTGCTCCACCGCGATGGTGTCGAAGCGCGCCGTCACGTCCGGATTCGGGTAGAGCGGTCCGCCGATCTCGTAGAGCAGCTGCGCCGTCACCGTGCCGACCGATACCAGGCCGCCCGTGCCCGG
>CAZWAX010000019.1:5056-27094 GCA_964631985.1 uncultured Polyangiaceae bacterium
GGAAGCCCCCGTCCGCCCGCATTTCGGCGATCGGGAAGCCGGGGCTCGTCAGGCCGGGCACCTCCTTGAGGAAGGCGTAGTTCCCGCCGGTGGTCTGGGCGCCGCATTCGATGATGTGGCCCGCCACGACGCCGGCCGCGAGCTGGTCCCAATCGTCGCGCTTCCAGCGGAACTTCCACGCCGCGGGTCCGAGCGTGAGGGCGGCGTCGGTCACGCGCGGGCAGATCACGAGATCGGCCCCCCGCTCGAGCGCCGCGACGATGCCCCAGCCACCGAGATACGCGTTGGCCGAGAGCACCGGAGCCGCGAGCTCGCTGAGCGGTCGCCCCTGGTCGAGGTGGGTCAGCGGCTCACCCGCCGCCTGCAGCGCGCCGAGCTTCGGCAGGATGTCGTCCCCTTCCAGGTGCGCGACCACCGCGTTCACGCCGAGCTTCTCGTAGAGCGCCCGCGCCGCCGCCGCACACCCGGCCGGGTTCAACCCGCCGGCATTCACGACGATCTTGATGCCGCGCTGCTTGCAGGTCGCCGCGATTTCCTCGAGCTGCCGGAGAAACGTGCGCGCGTAGCCGAACGAGGCATCCTTCAGGCGATCCTTCAGGAGGATCATCAACGTGAGCTCGGCCAGGTAGTCGCCGGTCAGCACGTCGATCGGTCCGCCTTCGACCATCTCGCGTGCCGCGCTCAGGCGGTCGCCGTAGAACCCACTGCAATTCGCGATGCGGAGGACGTCGGTCATGCGGGTCTCCTACCAGAATCGCCTACCCCTTCCAGACGGGGACGATCGGCTGCTTCCCGAGCATCTGGTCCTTGGTGTAGCCGCCGCGATGGTGCTGGCGACCGGGATAGCCCGTCACCTTCCAGCCGACGTAGTCGCGGTTGCCGCCGTAGACCGGGTCGCAGAGGAAGCCGAAGACGGTGTGGGCGCGGATGGCGACGAAGAAGTCGGTCGGGCCGACGCCCCCCTTCGGCCAGCCCTCGACCTTGCCGCTCTCGACCGCGAGCAGGACCTCGTCCTGCTCGGCCGCGGCGAGCGCGACGAAGGCTTTCTGAAATCGCGTGGTCGCGACCGCGTCCACGCCCGTGAGGCCCGCCGCATACACCGGCCGGAGCGCCTTGTCCTCGTTGGCGAGGGCCTTGTCGATGAAGTTCACGACCCCGGCCTCGGTCGCGCCGGGCTCGTCGTCGGTCGGGATGATGCGCGCCGCGATCGCTTCGACGAGCTTCCACTGCGCCTCGGGCTTGAGCACGACGGGCTTCGTCGACTCGGCCGCCGCGGCCAGCGCGTGCGGACGCGGAACGTTCAGGGCCGCCCACAGCGCTCCGCTGTAGATGGCGCTCTGCAGGAGAAAGTCGCGACGCGTGAGGGTCATGGTCGGCTCACAGGTTCTGCCGTTTGGCTTCGGCGATGAAGTGATCGGCGACGCGGTAGGCGTTGGCGAGAATCGTCAGCGTCGGGTTGTAGCCGCCCGAGGTCGGAAAGCAGCTGCCGTCGACGACCCAGAGGTTCGGCACGTCGTGGGCGCGGCACCACTTGTCGAGCACCGAGCTCTTCGGATCGGTCCCCATGCGGCAGGTGCCCATGAAGTGGCCGACGTGGCCGCCGTTCATCGGCGTCTTCTCGTCGACCAGCGTGAAGCCGGGGACCTTCGAGATCCACTTCTCGGTCGCCCCGGACGCCTCGGCAATCTCGAGGAGCTTCTGCTGATACCAATGATGCATGGCGAGGTCGTTCGGATGCTGGCCGTGGGTGATGCGGGGCGCGGGCAGGCCGAAGCGATCCTTCACGGTCGGGTCGAGGTCGACCCGGTTGCCCTCCATCGGCAGATCCTCGAGCACGCCGGCCAGCAGGATGGCGCGCGGGAACTTCTTGAGAAATGCCTTCAGCGGCGCACCGAAGCTCCGAGCCATCGGGGCACCGGCCCCGGTGAGCGCCCAATAGAACATCGGGGTCGCCGTCCCGGCGTTGGGCTCGCCGATGACGCCGCCGCGGATGAAGCCGCGCTTCGCGTCGCTCGGGTGCAGGTCGTCGACCGCGACGTGGCCGTTGATGCCGGTCGCGCCGAGCGCCGGCTCGTCGATCGTGAAGCCCACCGCCGGCACGATGTGGAACATGAGATTCTTGCCGACGAGCCCGCTCGAGTTGGCGAGTCCCTGCGGGAACGACCCCGACTTCGACATCAACAGGAGATGCGACGAGCCGATGGAGTTGCCGGCGACGACGATCCGCGTGGCCGTGACCTCGTGCTCCTTGCCGGCCTCGTCGAGGTAGCGCACGCCGGTGGCGCGCCCGTCCTTGCCGACCACGATCTCGCGCGCGACCACGTTGGCGCGGAGGTCGAGCTTGCCCGTCGCCTGCGCCTTCGGGATGCAGACCGAGAGCGAGGTGGCCTTGGCGTGCACCGGGCAGCCGAAGCCGTAGCAGGCCCCGCCGTACATGCATTGCGGCCGCCCGCCGTAGGCACGCGAGTTGATGGCCACCGGCAGGGGGAACGGATGGTAGCCGAGCTTCTCGGCGCCATGCTTGAAGCGCCGGCTCGACACCCGCTCGGGATGCGGCGGGTTCGGATAGTCCTTTTTCCGGGGCGCCCCGAACGGATTGGCGAAGGCGCTGCCGGAGACGCCGAAGTCCCACTCGGCCTTCTCGTAGAAGGGCTCGATCTCGTCGTAAGGGAACGGCCAGTCGGCGAGGCTCGCGCCGGCGAGAGCCCCGTCGTGCGAGAGCACGCGGAGCTCGTCGGGCCGGAAGCGCCACGACCATGCCGACCAATGCGTCATGGTGCCGCCGACGCAATCGGCGGTCGCGTTGAAGCGCCCGGTCACGGTCGGCGTCTTGTCGTCGGGTCGGAACGTCTCCACCTGATGCGGCGAGAAGAGCGCGTCGCGGATCATGACCTTCAGCTCGTCGTCGACGAAGTCGTTCGGCGAGAGCAGCGGACCGCGTTGGAGGGCAACGACGCGGAATCCGGCGAGGGTCAGCTCCTGGATCATCACCCCACCGCCGGCGCCGGTCCCGATCACGCACACGTCGAACGGCTCGTCTTTGGCCATGTCCGGCTCCTAGCTCGCCCAGCTGGGCTTGCGCTTGGTGGCGAAGGCCATCATGCCCTCGGCCGCCTCCGCCGAGGCGAAGAGCTCGGCGATCTTCGCTTCGGCGTAGGCGAAGCCCTCGTCCATCGAGACCCTGCTCACCGTCCGAATGAGGCGCTTCGCCTCGGCGACGGCGTTCGGACCGCCGAGCGCAATCGCGTCGACCTCGGCCTGTACGGCCGACGCCAGATCGGCCGCCGGCACCACGCGATGCACCAACCCGTAGCCCTCCGCCTCTGCCGCCGTGAAGCGGGCGCCGGTCAGGAAGAGGCGCATGGCGTGGTGCACCCCGAGCTTCGGCAGCACGACGACCGAGATCATCGCCGGGATGACGCCGACCCGCACCTCGCTGAAGCTCAGCATGGCGGAGTCCACGGCGATCGCGATGTCGGCGGCGGCAACGAGCCCGACGCCGCCGCCGAAGGCGTGCCCGTTGGCCGCGACGATCACCGGCTTCGGCCCCTCCCACATCGCCCGCAGGATCTCGACGAACGGGTTCTTGCCGCTCCCGGGCACGACGGCGTCGCCCCGGTTCTTGAGATCGGCGCCGGCGCAAAAGGCGGGACCGTTCCCGGTGAGCACGATCGCGCGTACCGCCGGGTCGCCGAACGCGGTGCGAAGGTGCGCGCTCAGCTCGGCGACGAGCGGTGCGGACAGCGCATTGCGATTCTCCGGCGAGTCGAGCGTGATCCAGGCCGCAGCCTCACGCAGCTCGTAACGCGTCACCGTCGTCGTCACATGTCCTCCTCGATAGTGGATGCGGTGCGGAAGGGGTGTGCGTCTTTACAACCGCGCGCCGACCGGCGTAAAGAACCGCACCCCCCGGGAGTCGCCCATGACCGGCATTCCTCCCACGCCCGCGCGGTTCACCGTCTGCGTCGCACGACGACGCGCATACGACGACGTGTCTCCGTGCTAGCCTGTCCGTCATCTGGAGAGTCCCGATGATTCGCAACGCCACTGCTCTTGCCCTCGAAGTTGCCGTGCGTGCGCTGCTTGCGCCGAGCGTTCTCGCGAGCCGTTGGCTGATGCCCCCTGCGCCGTACGGCGAGATCGCGAGCGATCTGCCGAGCATCGGGCGCTCGCCGCTGGTCGCCGCGAAAGTCGTGTTCGACGAGATCTTCTTCATGAGCGAAGTGCTGCTCGCCCGCTTCGTGACCGGGACCGACCGCGAACGCCTGCGCGCCGAGATTGGTGACGCGGTCGCGTTCTTCGCCGAAGCGGGATGGTTCGACGATCCGGCGAGCTACTACCCGACGCCGCCACCGCTCGAGCCGCGCGCGATCTCCGACGCGTCCAGCTTCGGCCGACCCTTCCGCCACCTCACCTTCGCGAGCGAGTACGAGCCCCGCCGCGACGAGCCCGGCGGGGAGCGCTGGCACGCGCGTTCGGCGAACCGCACCGCCCACGCGTGGCTGCTCCAGCATCCCGGCCCGCCACGACCGTGGCTGGTGTGCATCCACGGCTATCGGACGGGGTCGCCGCTGACGGGCTTCTTCCAGTTCAGCCCACGCTGGCTCCACGAAACCCTCGGCGTGAACCTCGTGCTCCCGGTGCTGCCACTGCACGGACCGCGCGCGAGCGGCTGGCGGAGCGGCGACGGCCTCTTCTCCGGCGAGATCCTCGACCTCGTGCATTTGAAGGCGCAAGCGGTCTGGGACCTGCGTCGCATCCTCGCCTGGCTGCGCGCCCGCGACGGCATGCCGGTCGGTCTCTACGGGCTCTCGCTCGGCGGCGGCATCGCGGCCCTCACGGCCGGCCTCGAGCCCGAGCTCGCATGCGTGATCGCGGGCATGCCGATGGTCGACGTCATGGGTCTGGTCGAGCGCCACGTCCCGCCGTTCATCCGCGGCCTGGCCGAGCGCTTCGGGATCTCGTTCGAGGACGTCGGCCGTCTGCTTCGCCTGGTGTCGCCGTTGTCGATGCCCGCGCGCGTGGACAGCGATCGGCTCTTCATCTTCGGCGGCGTCGCCGACCGCATCGTACCCTCGCATCAGGTCCGCGCCCTCTGGCATCACTGGGGCCAGCCGCGGATCGAGTGGCACGGCGGCAGCCACACGTCCTTCGGCATCGAATCGAAAGTGGGACTGCTGGTCAGCGAAGCCCTGACCCGCACCCGTCTGGCCGCCGCCTAAGCATCGCGCGATCCGCAACGGCCCGAGCCGCCAACCTGCGCGCGGCCGACCCCCAGCTGCCCGCCGCTTCAGCGTCGGATGCACGCTCGCTCTTGGGATCTGCGCGCTACGCTTCCAAGGGCTCCACGACCACGAGGATCTCGTCGGGGTCGACCATCTGACCGACCTCGACCCGAACCTGCTTCACGACGCCGACGTCGCGGGCGACCATCTGGTGCTCCATCTTCATCGCCTCGAGCACCAGGAGGATCGTGCCCTTCTCGACCTGGTCGCCTTCCTTCACGCGGACCTCGCGGATGATGCCCGTCATCGGGGCGAGACAGCCGCCGGCGAGGTCCTCGCGCTCGGCGGGCGGGAAGCGCGGCACCGCGGTCAGGGTCGCGGTACCGAGGGGTCCGTGCACCACGACCACGTCGCCGCTCCCGGTCACCGCGAACCGTCGCAGCACGCCGTCGATCTCGACCGTGAGACTCTGCGGGTCCGAAGCGAGCACGCGACACGTAGTCGGGGTGTCGCCGCTCTCGATCAGGAAACGCTCGTCCGGCTCGGCGATGTAGCGGACCTCGATGCGCTCGCCACCGATCAGGAAGGTGGCGTCCTGGGCGCGCCAGCGGTTGTTGCGCCAGCCGGACGGAATGCTCGCGGGCAGCGGACCGGCGTCACGCCGGCGCGCGGCGTGCTCGGCAAGCGTGGCGACGATCGCGTGGATGCGATCGTGCCCCGGCACGCGCGCGGCGGCGCGGGCCTCGACCGGCAGGTGCTCCGCAATGAAGTGCGTGTGGAGCGCGCCCGCGTCGAACGCCGGGGTGTCGAGCACCGCGAGCAGGAAGTCACGGTTGGTCGTGAGCGGGCCGACACCGAGCGTGGCGAGCGCACGGCGCAGGCGCTGCGTCGCCTCGCGGCGCGTCGGGGCGTGGGCGATGATCTTCGCGAGCAGCGGGTCGTAGTGCACGCCGACCTCGCTGCCGGCCACGACGCCGGCGTCGTAGCGCACGCCGGGAACGGCGGCCGGCTCCCAGAGCGTGACCATGCCCGTCGCCGGCAGGAAGTCGTTGCCCGGGTCCTCGGCATAGAGCCGGGCCTCGATCGCGTGCCCGGTGAGGGTGACCTCGGACTGCGCGAGCGGCAGCGGCTCGCCCTCCGCGAGCAGAATTTGCCAACGGACGAGATCGAGGCCCGTCACCGCCTCGGTCACCGGATGCTCGACCTGGAGCCGCGTGTTCACCTCGAGGAAGTAGAACGCACCCGCCTGGTCGACGATGAACTCGACCGTGCCGGCGCCCACGTAGCCGATCGCCCGCGCCGCCGCGACCGCCGCATCGCCCATGCGCGTACGCAAGGCCGGATCGACCGCCGGCGAGGGGGCTTCCTCGATGATCTTCTGATAGCGGCGCTGGATCGAGCACTCGCGTTCGCCGAGGTGGATGACATGACCGTGGGCGTCGCCGAAGATCTGGATCTCGATGTGGCGGGGCCCGTCGAAGTAGCGCTCGATCAGGAGCGTCCCGTCGCCGAAGGCGCTCTCGGCCTCGCGCCGCGCCGTCGCAATCGCCTCGGTGAACGCGGCCTCGTCGCGGACGATCCGCATGCCCTTCCCGCCCCCGCCGGCCGACGCCTTGATGAGGATCGGGTAGCCGATGGCGCGCGCCGCCGCGACGCTTTCCTTCAGTGGCAGCTCGGCGAGCGACGCCCCGGGCACGACCGGGACGCCCGCTGCGGCCATGATCTCCTTCGCGCCGATCTTGCTACCCATGCGGCGGATCGCCTCGACGGGGGGCCCGATGAAGACGGGCCCCGCCGGCGAGACCCGCGCCGCGAAGTCGGCGTTCTCGGAGAGGAAGCCGTAGCCGGGATGGACCGCATCGGCACCGGTCGCCTGCGCCGCGGCGAGGATGCGATCGACGGCGAGGTACGATTCGCGGCTCGGGGCGGGTCCGAGGCGCACCGCCTCGTCCGCTTCCGCGACGTGGGGGGCCCGCTCGTCCGCGTCGGAATAGACGGCGACGCTCGCCAGACCCATGGCGCGTACGGTGCGGATCACACGGCGGGCGATCTCTCCACGATTGGCGACCAGAACCTTGCGAATGCGGGCCGGCATGGGGCCGCTCTCTTAGCCGGCGCCGCGGCGCCATGCCAGCGTTTGACGTCCTCGGCGAGGCGCCGCTACCGTTCGCGACGACGGAGGTCACGCATGCGGCTGTCTCGGCTCTCTGCTTCCCTGCTCGGCGTCCCCTTGCTGCTCGCGATGAGCGTCGGGAGCGAGGCCGCCGGTCCGAAGGCGATCGGTACCATCACGTTCGTCGGTCGCCCGGGCCTCGTCGCTCTCCCGGTCGTCGACTTCCAATGGGCCGCTCGCAACACGTCGACGGCGGGTGCCGGAGGCGGCGGCGCCGCGGGCAAGACCACGTTCGACGGCTTTCGCGTCACGAAGCTGGTGGACGGGTCCTCGCCGCTGCTTCTCGAGCTGGTCTTCGGCGGCACGACGATTCCCGAAGTCCGAATCGACGTCACCATCCGGCGCGGGACGACGGCGAGCTACGTGCTGTCGGACGTCGTCGTCAGCGCCGACGAGCGCCGCCTCCGCGACGGTGTCGCACCGGTCTTGCAGGACGTGACGCTCGCCGCGAGGGCCGTCCGCGAAACGATCGCCTCGCCCGGCGGCACCGTCACCACATGCTTCGACCTGGCGCTCGGCAAGACGTGCCCCTGAGGACACGCAGCTCGAAACCCCGGGCGGCCTGCCACGTCGTCCTGCGGCTTGCCATGCCGAAAGTGCGTCGGTAGGGTCGCACGCGCGATGACGGTGCAACGCGTCAGCGCGTCGTCGTCTCGCGAAGAGATCAACCGCGCTGACCGGCTCGGCGCGAAGAAGGAGAGACCCGATGGCAGTGCTCGTGCAGCAGAAGGCTCCGGCGTTCACCGCAGAGGCCGTCATGGAGGACGGCTCGTTCAAGCAGATCAAGCTCGAGGACTATCGCGGGAAATACGTCCTCCTGTTTTTCTATCCGCTCGATTTCACCTTCGTCTGCCCGACCGAGATCATTTCCTTCTCGGACCGTGGTGCGGAGTTCCAGAAGCTCGGCGTCCAGATCCTCGGGGTCTCCGTGGACAGCGCATTCTCCCACCTCGCCTGGCGGAACACCCCGCGGAACGTCGGTGGCCTCGGCGACATCTCCTATCCCCTGATCGCGGACCTCAAGAAGGACATCGCGCGGGCCTACGACGTGCTGCTGCCCGACGGTGTGGCGCTCCGCGGCCTCTTCCTGATCGACCCCGAAGGCGTCGTCCGCCACCAGGTCGTGAATGACCTGCCTCTCGGCCGCAGCGTCGACGAGGCGCTCCGCATGGTGAAAGCCCTGCAGTTCACCGAAAAGCACGGTGAGGTCTGTCCGGCCAACTGGCAGGAGGGCAGCCGCACGATCAAACCGACGACCGACGCCAGCAAGGAATTCTTCGGCGCCGAGTACGGCAAGAAGTAGTCCGCCCCTTCCCAACCCGCCGACCGGGCGGCCCCGCTCGGTCGGCGGATTCCCCCCTGCGCATGCGCTTCGCATGCGATTTTGCTTGACGAAAGCGACCTCTCCCGCGTAAACGAGCTGCGCAATCCAAGTGGCGGGAATTCCGTCCGCTTCTGTCCGTCATAGTGCCGTGCCCGGGTGCGTACGTGCCTGCGCAATACACCTGAGAACCCTACGAAGCTCTGGGGGAGATCCCCCCACGGAGGACCGTCGCATGACCCCAACCCAGAGAACGCTGGTCACGATGCTCGCGGCCACGATCGTCTCGATCGTTCCACTCACCGCCGCGCACGCGCAGTCGATCTCTGGTGGTGCCGCCAGCACCTCCGGCAGTACCGGCAACGCCGGCGATGGGGATGGGTCACGGCTTTCGTCGGTCGCCATCCAGGTGAACAACGGCGCGCAGTTCAAGACCCGCTTCGCATGGAACGTCAGCTCCGATGTCGGGGTCTTCAGCACCCGGGACACCAACGGCGATGCCCAGCACAACCTCTCGTTCAACGTGACGGCGCCCGGCGCCTACTACCTCACGGTCGACACTTCGCGGGTAGGCGACATGAATCGCGTCAACGACGCCTCCGGCTGCGACGCCTCCTCCGACATCAGCAGCGTGAGCGGCGGACAGTCCGGTGGAACCATTACCTCCGGCTCGCTCAACCTCAGCGACCCGGGCTCGATCGGCAACGGCGGCTCCACCACCAGCGGCCCGATCAATCAGAGCGGCCAGGCCCGCATCGACGACACCAGCAACGGCGTCGCCCAGGCCCATACCCTCACCTTCACCTGGAACGGCAACGCGCGCAGCAATTCCTGCGAGTCGGCGGTCCGGTTGGGCGAGGGCACGAGCGTGAGCGGCTGCAGCGCTTGCGGCTACCCCGGGAGCCCGAGCCGGTCCCAGGCCAGCGACGGTCACTTCGTGACGGTCACCCTCACGAACCTCTGCGGCAACGGCACGGTCGACGGCGCCCAAGGCGAGCAATGCGACACGGCGATCGCCGGGAGCATCTGCTGCAACTCGCAGTGCAAGTTCATCTCGGGTGGCGTCTGTCGTCCCTCGGCCGGCATCTGCGACGTGGCCGAAAGCTGCAGCGGCTCGTCGGCGACTTGCCCCGCGAACGGCTTCTCGAACAGCTCGGTCGTCTGCCGTGCCGCTTCGGGAGGCGTCTGTGACGCCGCGGAGAACTGCCCGGGATCCAGCGCCGCGTGTCCGCCCGACAGCTTCCTCGGCGGCCTGACGACCTGCCGCCCGTCGGCCGGCGTGTGTGACACCGCCGAGGTCTGCAGTGGAACGAGCCCGGCCTGCCCGGCGAACGCGTTCCAGTCGAACTCGGTCACCTGTCGTCCCTCGGCCGGCATCTGCGACATCACCGAGAACTGCAGCGGGTCCGCCGCCGCCTGTCCCGCGAACGTCTTCCAATCGAACTCCACGATCTGTCGCGGCGCCGCCGGCATCTGCGACACCGCCGAGACCTGCACCGGCTCGAGCGCGACCTGCCCCGGCGACTCCAAGAGCACCAGCGTCTGCCGTCCCGCCGGCGGGTTCTGCGACCTCGCCGAGGTCTGCGACGGCGTGCTCAACAACTGCCCGGCCGACCAACTCGAGCCGACCACGACCGTGTGCCGCCCGGCGAACGGCGTCTGCGATCTCGCGGAGACCTGTGACGGCAACGGGATCTTTTGCCCGCCCGACGTGAAGAGCGCGGCGTCGTGCCGTGCGGTCGCGGGCGTCTGCGACACCGAGGAGGTCTGCGACGGCGTCGCCGACGACTGTCCCGCCGATGTCTTCGAGCCGAGCACCGTCGAGTGCCGCAGCACGGCCGGGCCCTGCGACACCGCGGAGAGCTGCACCGGGGCCGGCGCGGCTTGTCCCGTCGACGGCTTCGAGCCCGGCACCACGGTCTGCCGCGCGGACGCCGGCGATTGCGACATCGAAGAGACGTGCACCGGCGGCGGCGTCGATTGCCCGACCGACCTCTTCGAGAGCGACGGGACCACCTGCAGCGACGCCAACATGTGCACCCTCGACGACCTCTGCGTCGCGGGCGTGTGCACGGGCGACTCGATGCTCTGCGGTGACGGCACGCTGCAGGACGGCTGCGGCGAGCAATGCGACGACGCGAACCTCGATCCCAACGACGGCTGCTCGCCGACCTGTCAGGTCGAGCCCGGACTCGGCTGTACGGCCGGCCCGCTCACGGGCTGCCGCCTGCCGTTCGTGCCGCAGAAGGCGCAGATCCAGCTCAGCAAGAAGGGCGGGATCAAGGATCAGATCAAGTGGAAGTGGCTGAAGGGCGAGCGCACCACCTTCGAGGAGTTCGGCGAGCCGCTCACGGTCACGAACTACAACGTCTGCATCTACGACTCGGGCGGTCTCAAGTTCAACATCGGCTTCCCTGCCGGCGGGACCTGTGCCGGGAAGCCGTGCTGGAAGGCCAGCACCGGCAAGGGCTTCTCGTACAAGGACAGGGACCTCACGCCGAACGGCGGCTACCAGCTGAAGCTCAAGGCGGGCGCCCTCTCCAAGGCACAGATCCAGCTGATGGCACGCGGCAGCGGCCTCAACATGCCGGCCGACCTGACCACCCTCGGCCAACCCCTGACGGTGCAGATCCAGAACAGCGACGGGCTCTGCTGGGAGGCCGTCTACAGCGGCCCGCCGACGGCGCAGTCGCCCACCAAGTTCAGCGACAAGGCGGACTGAGACCATGAAGACAGGCGTCGTGACACGTATCGTCGGAGGCACGCTGATCCTGGCGGCCGCAGTCCTCGCGCAGGGGCGCGGGATCCCGTTCATCGCGACGCCCACCGGTCTGGTGTCGGAGGCGGGAGCGCAGGCTCCCCCTCCGCTCGATCATTTCCAGTGCTACCAGTCGAAGAGCGCGTCGGGGACAGCCAAGTTCGTTCCCATCCCCTACCTCGTCACATCCGACCAGTTCGGCGAGTGGCGCTTCACCGTCGCCAAACCGACCGACCTCTGCGCCCCGGCCAACGTCGAGGGGAGCGGTCCGGGCGCCGAAACGCACGCGGAGCACCTCGAGAGCTACCAGATCAAGCGCGTGCCCGGGACCGGCAAGTTCCCGAAGACGCTCAATCAGGAATCCGTCGACCGTTACGGCACGCTCAGGCTGGATCTTCTGAAGCCCGAGCGGCTGATGGTGCCGAGCCACAAGAGCCTGACCACGCCGCCGACGGCGCCGAGCGCCCCGGTCACCGACCACTTCACCTGCTACAAGGTCCGGACCTCGCCCGGCACTGCCAAGTTTGCGCCGCGCCTTGCCTCCGTCGTCGCCGACCAGTTCGGCTCGCTCTCCGTCAACGTCATGAAGCCGCGGAAGCTCTGCGTCGCGACCAACAAGGCGAACGAGGAGCCCGGGGCCGAGCTGCACGGTGAGCATCTCCTCTGTTACCAGGTGAAGCTGCAGTCGAGCTTCACGCCGGTCCGCGCCTACACCGCGAATCAGTTCGGCAACGAGACCCTCGACGTCAAGAAGCCCTTCGAGCTCTGCATCGCGGCCCAGTTGAACCCCGCCGAGCCGACCCCGACCCCGACGCTCACCGTCGCGATCACGCCGACGGTGACCCCGACGTCGACCGCGCCGACCGCGACCGCGACGCTCACCGCCTCGCCGACCCCGACCTTCACCGTGGCGAATCCGCCGACCGCGACGCGCACGGCCACGCCAACCCCGACCCGCACGCCCACCCCGACGGTCACGGCGAGTCCCGTGACCAAGGTGTGCACGATCGGCGGCGTGGACAGTCAGATCTCGCTGCAGGCCAAGACCGCGTTCGGCAACATCCGGCTCCAAGGCGACCTGTCCGGGTCGATCAGCATGCAGTTCGGCGCCCTCGACGCGAACGGCGTCCGTCAGGTGACGACGCCCGCCACCGGGATCGTCTTCGATCCGATCACCATCGAGCTCCCGCTCGGTCTCCCGCCAGTGCTCATCTGCGTCACGCACTCCGGCATCGACGGGCTCGGCAAAGTCGACTGCAACGGCGGCGACCCGAACCTCGACATCCAAGCGCGCGCCGATCACAACACCCTCACGCCGCCCGGAACCAATGGCGGGCTGCCGCAAGACCTGGAGTGCGACGACACCCGCACCGATCCCCAGGGTGGCACGTCCAACGCCTGCCTCGAGTCCGCGGTTTCGACCTGCAATCCGAACAATCCGCACCCGGGCCTCTGCAACAGCCCGACGGAGTACGTCGAGTCGGGCACCTTCGGAAGCGGCGCCATGCGAGTCGCGGAGACGTTGACGCTCCGCATCGTGAGCGACGTCGGACCGGACACGGTGCAGTGCACCGAGGACGACACCTACAGCGCCCCGGCAACGCTGACGGCGTTCATGACGACCGGCACGGCGCGGGCGACCGTCTACGACACCAACGGCGTTCCGAACAACCTGCTGGACCACACGGCCGCGTCGACGCCGCCCTCTTCCACCTTGGGGTGCCTCACGTGTCTCACCCAGGTGGTCGGCGTGCCGCGCTCCTGCAGCAACATGTTGGGGTCCGGCGGCGTGCGGAACCTGAAGCTGGTGGGCGCGCTCCCCGTCATCGACATCGAGCCGCAGCTCGGCGACGCGGCCGTGAACATGGAAATCGAATGCCAGTGAGGATGACGGGAGGCTGCGGAAGCCGCACGGAGGCCATTGTGAAGACCATCCCCTTGAAGAATCGACTCGTGACGTCGCTGGCGCTGCTGGCGCTGTTCCCGGCGCTCGCCGTCGCTCAGACGACGGCGAGCGACACCGGCCGCTGCATCAACGCCATCAACAAGGGCATGCGGAAGGTGACCCTCGCGGCCACCAAGGAGACGCGGAGCTGCGTCGCCAAGAAGGCCGGCGGGTTGCTCGGTCCCCAGTCGGTTTCGCAATGCATTGCCGCGGGTGCCGGCGTGCAAAAGGCGTCGATCGGCGCCCTGATCGCGGCCGACAACTCCTGCGACGGCTTTCCGCCGACGTTCGGCCCCCCGAGCATCAGTCTGCACGGGACGCGCGCGGTCCAGTTGTCGCAGCATTACCTCCAGGACCTCTTCGGCTCGACCCCCGATCCCGTGATCGCGACCAACTCCGTCGTGATGGGATGCCAGACCGCCGTCCTGAAGGCCGCCGCCAAGTGTCAGGACCTTCGCATCAACTCGTTCAACAAGTGCAAGAAGGAAGGCCTCAAGCGCGGCTTCGTGACCGATTCCGTCGAGCTCCAGACGACGTGTCTCGGCACGGGTAGCACCCAGCCCGACCCGACGGGCGGCAAGATGGCCGTCACGTGCGTCGACGTCCCGGCCAAGAAGATCGAATCGAGCTGCGTGAGCCGTGGGGTCGCCCTCGATCAGGCGTTCCCGGGCTGCGGCGCCACCACGGCCGCCGGGCTCGCGCAATGCGCCGACGAACGCTTGCGCTGCCGCCTCTGCAATCTGCTGAACGACGTCGACGGTCTCTCGCGCGATTGCGACCTGTTCGACGACGCCAACGACGGCAACGAGACCTGCGCCGAGCCGCCGGAGTGCGGCGACGCCGACCTCGAGTCTGGCGAGGGCTGTGACGACGGCGGCAGCGCCGCCGGCGACGGCTGCAGCCCGCTCTGCACGGTCGAGACCGGCTGGAGCTGCGCCGGCGAGCCGAGCTCGTGCGCGCCCGTCTGCGGCGACGGTCTCCTGACCGGCGGCGAGGCGTGTGACGACGGCGATACCAGCTCGGGCGACGGCTGCAGCGCGACCTGTACCGTCGAGACCGGCTATGGCTGCCTCGGCGAGCCGAGCGTCTGCGCCGCGATCTGCGGCGACGGCTTGCTGCGTCCCGGCGAAGTCTGCGACGACGGCGGGCTCCTGCCCGGCGACGGCTGTGGCGTCACCTGTCAGGTCGAGGCCGGCTGGACCTGTGCCGGTCAGCCGAGCAGCTGCTCGGCCATCTGCGGCGACGGCCTCCTCCATGGCACCGAGAGCTGCGACGACGGCGATCTCGGCGGCGGTGACGGTTGCAACGGCACCTGTCAGACCGAGGTCGGCTGGCTGTGCGTCGGCGAGCCCAGCCTCTGCAACACGGTCTGCGGCGACGGAATCATCCGTCCCGGCGAGGCGTGCGACGACGGCGGCAACACTCCCGGCGACGGCTGCAGCGCCACCTGTACGCTCGAAACCGGCTGGAGCTGCTCCGGCCAGCCGACGAGTTGCGAGTCGATCTGCGGCGACGGTCTCCTCCGCGGCAGCGAGCAATGCGACGACGACGGCAGCTCGTCCGGTGACGGCTGCAGCTCGGTCTGCACGCTCGAAGACGGCTGGCTCTGCACCGGTCAGCCGAGTCTCTGTACGGCGGTCTGCGGCGACGGCCTCCTCTTCGGCACCGAAGCCTGCGACGACGGCGACCTGACGCCGGGCGACGGCTGCAACGCCCTTTGCAACGTAGAGACCGGCTGGACGTGTCAAGACGAGCCCAGCGACTGCACGGCCATCTGCGGTGACGGCCTCATCCGCAGCGACGAAGAGTGCGACGACGACAACGTCACCATCGGCGACGGCTGCGATGCGACGTGCGACATCCAGCCCGGCTACGTCTGCGTGGGTCAGCCCAGCGTCTGCACCCAGTTCACCGTGACCATCACCTCCCCGGCGCACGGCATCTTCACGACCGCGAGCTCGATCGCGGTGACGGGCACGGTCAACAACCTGCCGCCGGCCCAGGCCCAGCTCACGGTGAACGGCGTCTCGGTGTCGGTCGCGCCCAACGGCGCTTTCAGCACCACCGTGGCCCTGAGCGCAGTCGACATCTTCAACCCGATCCGGGCCCGGGTCGTCGATGCCGTCAACGGCAGCGCGGCCAACGCCCGCGTCGTCGTGATTCGCGGTTCGTCGATCGCCGACGGCGCCAACTCCCCGTCGAGCGTCGGGCTCCGCATCACCGATAGCGGCCTCAACACGGTCGAGCCGCTGATGGCCGATCTCGCCGGCGGCGACTTGAACCTGGCCGATCTGGTGCCGGTCGGGACCGTGCTCGTCAACGACGAGTGCTTCGTCGACGGCGGCATCCTCGGGTGTCTCGGACGGGCGACCGTCACGGTCGCCAACCCGCCGCCGTCGATCGCGGGCTTCAACTTCGCGGCCGATTCGCTCACCAATCAGGTGGCCGCCGACATCACGGTCAACGGCATCCGCGTGAACGTGTACCTGAGCGGCTCCGGTCTGGTGCCGAGCTGCGACATCGCCATCCACGCCGACTCGGCGTTCTTCAACGGCGACTATGCGCTCTCCCCGCAGGCGGGCGACCCGGCGAACATCGACGTCGTGCAGGTCGGCGCGCTCGACGTGGACTTCACGGCGTTCTCGGCCAGCTACGGCGGGACGTGCGACTTGCCCGTCATCGGGTCCATCATCCAAACCTTCCTGCCCGACCTCGAGCAGTTGACGATCGACGCCATCGCGGGCTTCCTCAATGATCCCGACGGTGCCGGGCCCCAGGACGGTCCGATCGCCGATGCCGTCGAGACCGCCCTTGCCGGCATCACCATCGCGGGACCGGTCGGCGAGGCCCTGAGCGTCAACTTCGAGTCACCGTTGAACGCGGTGAACGAAGACGTCAACGGCATCAACTTCATCTCCGACGGCAAGTTCACGTCATCGATCGGGACCGGACCTGGCCAATGCCAGCCGCCCGTGGGGGCGCCGAATCTGACGGCATCGCTGGCCGTGAGCGAGGGGACCCCGTCCTTCCCGACCAACACTCCCGTCACCAACGTCCCCTACGGTCTCGCCATCGCCATTTCGACCGAGGGCTTCAACCAGCTGCTGAAGGCGCAAACCGAGTGCGGGCTGCTCGTCACAAGCATCACCAGTCTGGATCTCGGCACCGGCCTCGTGCCGCTGACCGCACAGGTCTTGGCGATCATCATGCCCGAATTCGCGGTGTACAATCCGGCGACGCCCTTCCGCATCGACGTTCGACCGACGATCGCCCCGATCGTCATCGGCGCGGCGGGACCCGGCGGCGAGCTCGCGACCCTGAAGATGTCGCATCTCATCGTCTCGGTCGTGAAGAACGACGGCAGCAATCTCGAGGTCCTGCGCGGTGCCGTCGATGCCAAGCTCGGGATGAACTTCACGTTCGTGAGCGGCGGGCTGAATTTCAACCTCTCGACTCCGGGCACGAGCGACATCGTGGTCGCGGTGCTCAACAACCTGCTCGGCGTCAACGAGGCGGCGCTCGAGCAGGACGTGCTGCCGCCGCTCATCGCGACGCTCATCCCGTCGCTTGCCGGCGGACTCGGCAGCTTCCCGCTGCCGGAGTTCTTCGGCTTGAGCCTCAGCGGCTTGCAGGTAGCGCGTTCGGGCGAGTTCCTGTCGCTCTATGTGAATCTCGTGCCCACGCCCTGATTCCTCCCGGGCACGCAGACGCGTGCGCTTCATGATGCGAAGGCCGACGGCACCCCGGGTGCCGCCGGCCTTCGCCGTTCACGAGCGAGCAGCATCGCCCGGGGATCGTGCGCTTCTGCATGAGGGCTGAGGCGATGGGCGCGGAAATCCCCCAATTTATTCGCCGACGCTTGACCGAGATTGTGCGCGGCGGATACACGCAACTGACCGATCCAGCACCTCCGGAACTCGATGACGTGACTTTCTTTTCTTCCCGCCGTTTCGCCGCGCTACTCGCACTCGTGGCCGCGTGTCTCGCGTCCGAGGCCCGCGCCGTGGAACGCACCTGCGGCCCGGACGCCGTCGCGAACACCACCAACGTGCTCTGCGCGCCGGGGCCCTGCACTGCCGGCCTCGTGCGGATGACGGAAGCCGTCGAGGTCACGTCCGGCGGTTGCGACTTCGACCTCGGAGGTCGCGCGCTCAGCATCGAGAAGAACTTCCAGATGAACGGTCAGGGGTTCATCCGGGTACTCAACGCGGGCAACATCACGGTCACGTCGACGGGACGCCTGAAGGCGCGCGGCGACTTCGTGCTGCAGGGCGACCCTCCCTTCATCGTCCAGGGCGGACTCATCTCGCTGACGAGCACCGGCATCATCAGCCTCGAAGGCTCCTCCCAGATCGACGTCAGCGGTGACAGCGCCGGATTGATTCGCTTGATCGCCGCCGGCAACGTCGTCCTCGGCGCCAGCACGCAGATCATCGGCAACGGCATGAGCTCGTTTCCCGATCTCGGCATGCTCTTCACCGATGGTGGCGAGCTCGACGTCGTCTCCAATGGGGGGAGCGTCACCCTCGGTGGGGACATCACGCTGCAAGGTGCCAACCAGGGGACCGGGGGCATCGTCGACGTCACAGCCGCTCGCAGCCTCACCGTCAACAAGTCCCTGGACGTCAGCGGTGGCGGCGGCGACGGCGGCGAGTTCACGGCCCTCGTCGGCGACGACATCACCATTCTCAACACCGTGAACTGCGACAGCCGCGTCGGTGCGGGCTATGGCGGCTTGATCGACCTCACCGCTGGCGCCGACGAGATCGGCGGCATCGAGGCCGGCGGTGACGTCGCCATTACCGGCGCCTCGCTTCTGATGCGTGGTAGCAACACGGATCAGTTCGCTGGCGACGGCGGCGAGCTTTCCATCGTCGCCCTCGGCGACATCGTGATCGGCGGCTCCGGCATGGCGATCCGCGCCAACGCCGGCACGAACTTCGACGGCTCGGGGGGCTCCATCACGCTCGACTCGACGGATGCCGGCTTCTTCACGCTCGGATCGGTCGAGGGCGACGTGACCGTCGGTGGCCTCGTCATCGCGAACAGCGGCAACGCCGGCGGCGACGGTGGCGTCTTCGACGTCTCGGCGGGCCGCGACCTCACGATCACCGCGGACATCACCATGAACGGCTTCGACGCCGGCGGAGAGATCAACGGCACCGCCGGCCGCACGATCACGCTGAACGGTGTCCTCACCGCGAAGGCAACGACGGCGACCGGCGACGGCGGCTTCATCGACTTCGAGTCGGGCATCGCCAGCGACGCGAGCAACAGCGGAACGCTCTCGGTGCTGAAGAACTTGGACGTGACCGGCGGCATCATGAACTCGGCCAAGCAGTCGGTCCTCTTGTCGTCGTGCCGGCTTTCGGTCGGCCCCAACGTCAAGATCGACGGCACCGCCGGAACCTTCAACGGCATCAACGGCGGCGCCAGCATCGACCTCGTCTCGCGGCGCGCCATGCAGCTCGGCAACAGCTCACAGTACGTGGCGCCCCCCGGCGGTCAGATCACCCTCATCTATCCGCCGGGCGCCAATCCCTCGATCGGGAGCGGCGTCGTGTTCAACCCGGCGAAAGCCGACAGCATCGTCCCCAGCGGTCCCTATCCGAACTGTCCCGTCTGCGGCGACGGCATTCGCCAGCTCGGCGAGCCGTGCGACAACAATCCCTCGGCGGACGGCGCGTGCTGCAACGCGAGCTGTACCCAGTTCCTCTGCGTCACGCCGACCCCGACACCCCAGCGAACGGCCACGCGGACGCCGACGCCGACGCGCACGACCACCCCGACTGTCACGCGCACTGCGACGCCGACGGCGACCGTCACCGGGGTCACGACGTCCACCGCGACGACGACCCCGGTCGTGACCGCCACCCTCGTTCCGACGGCGACCCTCACCGCCACGACCATCCTGACGGCGACGCCGACGACCACCGCGACCCCGACGCCGACCGCGACGCGGACCGCCACACCGACCAGCACGGCCACCGTCACGCCGACCCCGGTCCTGACGGCGACCCCGACCGCCACCACCACGGCGATCCTGACGGCGACGCGGACCGCCACACCGACGAGCACGGCGACGGTCACCCCGACCCCCGTCCTGACGACCACGCCGAGCGCCACCGCTACCGGGGTGCTCACGGCAACGGCAACCGTCACCGCGACGCCAACCGCCACACCGACGGCCATCGTCACGACGACACCGACACTCACCGCCACGACGGTCGTGACGGCGACCCCGACGACGACGGCCACGGCGTCCGCGACGATCACGGCTTCGGCTGCGCCCACCCTGACCGGTGGTCCGACACCGACCCTGACCGTCACGGCCACACCCACGCCGACCCTCACGGCCACGACCACCGCAACCGCGACGCCGATCGTCACCGCCACATCGACGACCACGGCGACGGCCAGTCCAACCATCACCGCCACCAGCACGCCGACGGCGAGCGCGACCATCAATCCGACGGCGACGCCGACGCCGGCCGCGACGCCGACGGCCAGCATCGCACCAACGGCCAGCGCGACCGCGACGCCAACCGCCACCGTCACGGCGACGCCCACGCCCACGATCGCCACCACGCTCACGGCGACGCCGAGCGCGACCGCAACCGCGACGCCGAGCACGAGCCCCACGGCCACCGCCACCACCACCGCGACCGTGACGATCACGCCCTCGGCCACGCCGACCGCGAGCCCCACGACGACCGCGACCGCCAGCACCTCCCCCGAGGTCACGCCGACCCCGAGCACGACGCCGACCGTAGGTGCGCCGACACCCAGCGGGACCACGGCGGTGACGCCGAGCCCTGCCCCGACGAACGGCCCGTGCGGCTCCGCCGGCGACACGGACGGCGACGGCATCTGCGACGACGTCGACAACTGCCCGGCCGTCGCCAATCCCGATCAGGCCGATCTCGACCAGGATGCCACGGGGAACCCGTGCGACGACGCGGACGCCGATCTCGATCTCCGCCGCGGTCGCGTGCGGGGCGGCAAGGCCGGCAAGGGTGAGATCATCGCCAAGGGCGAGATGCTGCTCGCGCCCGATACGACCTTCGATCCGAGTCAGGGTCTCGAAGTCGGAGTCCTCGACACCCTGGCGCTCGACGAGACCTTCGTCTTCGTGGCCGGGGACTGTCAGTCGCTTCGCAGCGGACGCATCACCTGCAAGTCACTCGACGGGACCTGGACGGCGCGCTTCGACCCGCTGCGGGCGAAGCCCGGGCGTCTGCGCTTCGCGCTGCGCTTCCGCCTGCTCACGCTCACCGAGCCGTTCGCGCCCGCTCTCCTCGTGCGCATCACGACCGATCCCGGCGACGCGGTGCTCGGCATCGATCGCGTCGGCAGCCTCTCGTCGTGTCGCGTCACGACGAAGGCGCTGCTCTGCGTCGCCAAGGACTGAGAGCTCACCGCTCCCGGCTGCACGCCATGCGTGCGGCGCGAGCCTGCTATTCGCCGCGGAACTCTAGGACGGCCTCGCGTCCGTCGTTGCGGGTGTAGACGAGACGAAGGCGGTCGCTTCGAAGCTCGACGGCCTTGGCGCGAGCGAGGGCCGCCAGAAACCGTGACTCGACCGCGAAGACGGGCTCGGGACACATCATCCGCGTGCCGGCGATGGCCCCGACCGCGATCGAGCCGAAACCTGGGCGCCGCTCGACGGGCGCCGTGTAGCGGTTGCACCCGCTCCGCCCCGCGAAGCTCCCGGCGGCATAACGCAGCGTGACCTCGGGCTCCGCGGCGGCCGGCTCCCCGTCGCCCCACGCCGCCAGGGTCCAACCACGGTCCACGATGGCGTCGAGGTCGACGCGTGCCTCGCCGGCTGCCGTGACCCGACGCCCGCCCGTGCCGCCGCCGCCGGCGTGGCACCCGGCGACGACCAGCACGCCGGTCGCGACCACGGCGGCGACCCATCCAGCTTGGCCCATCACTCGCCTCCTGACGGGACGACGGTCGGGCTTCCTGTCGTCACCAGCCCGACCAGTCGCGGCTCGAAGCGGTCGTTCAACGCGACCTTGGCGACCACGGACCCGCTGGTCGCGTACCGAAGCGGACTCTCCTCGGCGACGAACATGCGCTCGATCCCATAGACGATCCGGCCCGATGCATCGAGCCGTCCCATGATCCACACGACGCCGGTGCCCAGGTCGGGCGGCCAGGTCTGACATGCGGCGGCCTCGGAAACGACCGTCATGCCCTCGGCAGTGGCGACCGGATCGCCGCGCTCGGCGAGTTGCACCCACACCGTCTCGACGCCGCCGGGGTTCGCGGGCGTCTCACAGCCCGCCGCGGACGCCGCAGCGATCGGGTAGCGCAGCGCCACGTAGTGGCCACTCAGGAGATCGCGGGGGTCGACGGGCTCAGTCGCGAGCCAGACGGTTCGCACGTCCCGATGCGACGTCAGGAGCCGCCCACCCCACGCCGCGAAGAACAGGAGCTGGGCGGCGAGGGCTATCCGGAGCCAGAGGGTCACGACGTCACCTGCGGCGGCCCGGCGAGCAATCGGCGCCGAGCGCGCTCGAGCGCCCAGGACAGACCCGCGAGCAGGAGGCCAGCGACGATGAAGCCGATCCCGCTCCGCAGCATGCTGCCGAAGACGTCGAGGAAGCG
>CAZWAX010000020.1:0-26935 GCA_964631985.1 uncultured Polyangiaceae bacterium
CCTCACTCGTCGAAGACGTCACGCGCGGCAGGCGCCTTTTTCAACGGGCTGTTAGACGGACCCTGGTGGCTGCTGCCAAAAAGCTGCTACGCCGCCCCCGAAAGCCCCCGAAGGACTCGCAACGGCAACAGGCTAAATCCAAGTGACACCAAGCGTCCCCCGAGACCCCGGGCGCCCGGCCAGCATTAGGAATCCTGTGCTCTATCCACCTGAGCTACGGGGGCGCAGTCCGGCGACTTAGCGAAGTCGGACTCGGCCGTCCACACGTCCCCTGGGCCTCGCATCCCTCACGACGCGCCCCGCTCCGGGCGCCGGAGACCTACGCGGCGATGTCGATCCTTACCCTCGTCGATGACGGTCCCCCTCGAGCGGTCCTCACTGCGCCGTTCCGACCTTGCTTGCCGTTGTGCACCTCGAAGGTCCAGACGTCCCTGCGAGGGGACGTACAAAGGATGGAGCTCGACGTCGTTCCCGGATCGATCGGCGCAACGGAATGCCGCCAGGCAGGATCTGGCCGACCGCGAACGGACCGACCGCCTGGGAATCGGCGACGTCGAGGCGATGAACGCGACCTTGCCTTGGGTCGTGAGCCGCCCGCTCCGAGGGGTGGGGTTGGCGCGGAGCGGTCGTCCGTGAACCCGTCAACCGCCGGGTTCGGTCAGCGCGCGCAGCGCCGCCACTTGTTCCTCGTTCATTCCGATGCGCGCCCAGTTCTCGATGGCCGCAGCCTCGTCCCAGGCCGCGCGCGGACCGACCGTGAGACCACCGTCCACGGCCAGGAACTGTCCCGTGACGAAGCGGCTGAGGTCACTGGCGAAATAGGCCACCGCGTTGCCGATGTCCTGCGGCGAACCGGCGATGCGGATCGGCTGGAACCCGTGCGCCCGCTCGCTGATGTCGCGTGCCCGGCGATCGGCGTCGGCGATCGATTCGCCGAGCGCGCGGCCGAAGATCGACGTCGGGATCAGACCCGGACAAATGGCGTTGACCCGGATCCCATCCTTGGCGAGCGCCGCCGCGGCGACGCGCGAGAGGTGGACGACGGCCCCCTTGGCGACGGAATACGCGAACGGCCCGTACCCGGCCTGGAGACCGGCGACGCTCGCCGTGTTCACGATCGACCCGCCGCCGCGCGCGGCCATGGAGGGCACGGCGTATTTCATGCCGATGACGACGCTGTGCACGAGCAGGCGCTCGACGCGGGTGAAGATCTCGAGATCGAACGGGTCGGATCCGAGCGGCTCGGCTGCGCCGGCGTTGTTGAAGAGGATGTCGATGCCACCGAAGCGCTCGACCACACGTCCGAACGCCGCCGCGACCTCAGCCTCGGAGGTGACGTCGGCGTGCGCGTAGAGCCCGTGATCTCCGAGCTCCTGCGCGAGGGCCTGCCCCTTCTCGTCCTGGACGTCGACACAGGCGACGCGCGCGCCCGCGCGCCGCAGGACGTCGACCGTACCGCGGCCGATTCCGCTGCATCCGCCGGTGACGATCGCCACCTTGCCCGTCAAATCGATCATGCCCGCATCCTCCTTGGCATCGGCATCTGGTGCTCGTCTCGCACCACCTCGCCCTCGCGTTCCAGCGCCTCCGCGACCTCGTAGGCGGCGCCGTACCCGGGGAGGAACGTGACCCCGGGTCCCGGATGGCACGAGGCGCCGCAGAGATAGAGCCCGGGGATCGGCGTCGCATGCGCCGACCCCGGCACCAGCAGCCGTCCGCCGATCATCTGATCCGGATGGATCAGCCCGTGCGTGAAGTCGCCGTTGGTCGCTCCCTGCATCGCCGCGAAGTGATCCGACGAGAAGACGGCCCGCTCGACGATGCAGTCGCGGAGGTCGGGGAGGAACTCGGTCAGGCGGTCGAGGATCCGCTCGGCCATGGCATCGCGCAGCCGTCCACGCTCTTCCCGCGGCGCTTCGCACGGGAAAAAGAAGCCGTACGTGGTCGCGATGTGGAATCCTGGCGGCGCCAAGCTCGGATCCATCACCGTCGGGATCTGCATCCCGACCGGCGGATGCTCCGGCACCTCGCCGCGCCGGCAGGCCTCGTAGGACGCCTGCTGCAGCTCGGGGTCCGGCACGAGCGTGGTGTTGAAGCGCGTCCGCGGGTCCGCGTTCAGGTGCTCGAACGGCGGCCCGTAGCGCGGCAGGCGCCGGAGCTTGAAGAGCAGGTGCATGTACGCGCCGCGGTGTTCGACGCGCTCGATCCGCTCGATCGTCGCCGCGTCGAGATGCTCGCGGCCGACCAAGCCGAAGAACGTTGCGGGCTTGTCGAGGTTCGAGAGCACCGCGCGCGCCGTGAGGCGTTCGCCGCTGCGCAGCTCGACCCCGACGGCGCGTCCGTCCTCGATCACGACGCGCGCAACCGGCGCCTTCAGCCTCACCTCGCCGCCCTTGTCGGCGATCGACCGGCAGAGCGCCTCCGACAGCATCCCCATGCCACCCTTCACGCGCCGCATGAGCCCGCCCGCGTCGTTCTGGGCGAAGGTGTAGACGAGGCAGAGCGCGCTCCCCGGCGTGAACGGTCCCTTGTAGGTCGACTGGACGGCCGCGAAGGCGACGAGCGCGCGGAGGGTCCGGTGGCGCCGCGCGTCGGGGAGGAAGCGTTCGATCAAGTCCATCGCGCTGCCGCTGAAAGCCAGGGTGAGCTGGCGGCGCTGACGCTCGGTCGGGGCCGCGGCGAGCAGGTCGTCGAGCGTCGGGGGAATGCTCCGCGGCGTGAACCGATGCATGACGCTTGCCGGGTACTTGCAGAAGGCCATCAACCGCATGAACCCGGCCATGGCGCCCACGCCGAAATGCCGCAGCACGTAGAGCGCCATCCGGAGCGGATTCGAGTAGAAGATCGCGGGGGGGGAGCTCTTCGAGTTCAGATTCGATGCCATGATCGGCAAGTCGATGAGCTCGACTCCGTAGCGGGCCAGCTCGAGCTCCTCGGCGACGCCCTTCGCGAGCGGGAACAGCAGGCTCGCGCCGACGTCGTTCCGGCAACCGGTCAGAATCTCGCGGGTGCCCGCCATGCCACCGACGTAGGCGTTCTTCTCGAGGCACAGCACCCGGAGCCCACGCCCGGCGAGGAGCGCGGTCGCCGCGAGGCCGTTGTGGCCGGCTCCGACGACGATGACGTCACGGTCGGGAATCGGACCCCCGTGCCGCGAGCCAGCGGACCTGGCGCTCTTGCGCCGCGAGGTAGAAGCCCATGGCGAAGCTGAAGCTCGTGAACAAGCTCATCGTGAAGTAGATCCAGGTATGGCGCAGCCCGCGGCGCGAGCCGTCGATCATCGTCCAGAGCGGGAACAGCAGAACGTTGGTGATGATCATGTCCTGCCCCACCGACCCCGCCGCCGGGTTCGCGAACAGCATGCCGGTGAAGTGCAGCCAGCTGTACTGCTCGGGATAGCCGAACACGTAGCGCACGTTGAAGTACCAACCCGCCGCGACCGACACGACCGCCAGCACGTAGTAGAGCCCCTCGAGGACGGTCACATCGGAGCCCGCCCAGTCGCGCCGGTACAGGTGCGCGTTCACGGAGAAGAAGATCGCGACGCTGACCGCCCCGAGCGCGGCGTGGATGAGCAACGAGAGCACAGGGCGGCTGGCTACGCCCCGCGGCCCGGTCGCGTCAAGGACGTACGCGTCATGAGGCCGACTCCGACCCGTGTCGCGAAGCACCCGCGCCGCTCGAGCCGGGGCGGCCAACCGCGTGAACAGGCCGGGAGCGAGACGCGGTTGGCCGTCATGTGATTTGCGGACCCCGGATCCACGAGCTACCTAGAGGCATCGCCGCTCCCCCGTCGCATGCCACTGCGCCGGCCGCATCCGTCTTCCGGCCCGCCATCCTCGTCCCCGCGTACGACTGCAGCGCCACGCTCGGCGCCGTGCTGACGGACGCGCGCCAGCACGGGCTGCCGATCCTCGTCGTCGACGACGGCTCGCGGGACGGCACCGCCGCCGTCGCGCGCGACGTCGGCGTCGACGTCCTGCGGCACCCGACCAATCGCGGCAAAGGGGCCGCTTTGATGACTGGCATGCGGGCGCTCGTCGCCCGCGGCTTCACGCACGCGCTCACGATGGACGGCGACGGCCAACACCTCGCACGCGAGATTCCGACATTGCTCGGCGCCGCGGCCGCCGAGCCCGCGGCGATCGTCATCGGCGTGCGTCGGCGTGGCAGTCAGGAAGTCGCGGGCATCAACCTCTTTGGCAATCGCTTCGCGAACCTCTGCGTGCGCAGCGCCGCGGGAGTGCCGCTGCCGGACACGCAGTCCGGATTTCGCGTGTACCCGCTCGCGACCATGCTGCGTTTGCCAAAGCAAGGCGAACATTTCGAGTACGAATCGACGTCGATCATCTTCGCGGCGCGCGCGCACGTGCCGATCCGTTCCCTTCCGGTCGACGTCTATTACCCGCCCGTCTCCGAACGCCGCAGCCACTACCGCAAGGTCGTGGATACACTCCGCATCATACGCGCAGTGGCGCCCCTCCTGGTGCGACGCTGAGGCAGCGAATTGCTACTTTTGCGGCGGCGCGGAGGGCGCATCTGCCCGCAATCCAGCGTCCACACGGGCGGGCGCCGTGGCATTCGTCTTGCTCCCCTCCCGGGCTGGAGGGCATGCACCAGTGGACAGACTCGCACCCGTCATTCGCGATTTGAGAAGCCGTCTCGGTCTCACCCAGGAAGAGTTCGCTCACGCGCTCGGCATCACCGTCAGCACGGTGAATCGCTGGGAAAAGGGCCACTCCGTCCCGAGCAAGCTGGCGCGCGCATCGCTCGCGCGATTCGCCGGGCGCCGCGGCGTTGCCGTCGAGAGCCTGCTGGAAGACGCGGCATCGGACGGCATGCCGCCACGCTCGAGCTCCGTGAATTAGTCCGTCGATTTCGGCCCCGTGCGCTTCGGGCGCTTCGCGCCCGAATGCTCCGATGGCCCTCGGCACCCGAAGTGAATTCGGGCGCCCCGCTCTCACCTGATCACACATTCCGCCCGACGCCTTTCGTCCCAACCAACCATCCGAGGAAACGGGTCCGGCATGCCTCCGGGCGTGCTCGACCCGTCACCTCGGTCGCCCGGCTTCTGTTGCGCCGTGGGGGTGGGGTAGAAGGTCGCGTATGCACCGTATGCTCGTCGTTCTGCTGATCCTCGCCGCCGCCTGCACGAGCCCACCTGCCCGCGATCCTGCGGTCGTGGAGGACGTGCTGGAGTACGTGGCCAGGATCAAGAAATGGGAGCCGGTCGAGGTCGAGACGCTGAAGGCGATCAAGGACGTCCGCGAAAGTCAGTACGTCGACGACGAATACGTCGTGGCCACCCTCGGGGGGGTCCTGGACGACATGCAGCTCCATCTCGTGGAGATCGACCGCTACCAGCCGCGGACCGGCGCCGTCACCGAAGTGCATGAGCGCTATCGGAGGGCATGGAAGGATCTCCACGAGGCCTTCACGGCCGTGATCGCGGCAATGGAGCGCAAAGACTACGTCGCGCTCGCCAAAGGCACCGAAAGTCTCCGATCGTCGCGCCAGGAGCTCCTCCTCGTGGCGGCTGCCATCGACATTCTGCTCGAGGACTCGGGCTTGAAGGACGGCGACGGAACGGAGAAGGCCGCACCGTCGTGAGCCCGGGCGCGCCCACCGACCTCTGGGCGGAAGCCGCAACCCTGATCGGCGAGGTCGCACGCCGAGCCGAAAACGCTCGACGGTACCGTGGCCTTGCCGCGACCGTGGCCGAGCCCTCTTTCGAGCGCGCCATCGCGATCGGGTCGGACGTCCGGCACGCCGCCCGGAGGGGCGCGACGGCCTTCCTCATCCCGATGCTGGCGGAGCTACGGGTGCTCGGGGACCGCTGCGAGGCGGCGGTCCACGGGGTGCGAGCAAGCCCGCCTTACCGTGAGTTGGTCCAGGCCTTCGAGGGCGGTGACACCACTCGGGCAACCGAGCTGGCGAGCCTCGTCTTCGACCGCGTGCACGTTGGCGCCCACGAAAGCCGGGCCTACTGGGCGGTCCCCCTCGCCGCTGGAAAGTCGCTGGACCATTTTCTTCCCGCCGACGCGTGTGCGGAGCGGATCGCCAACATCGCGGAGCAGGGGCTGACCGCCCCATCCGACGCACCGGCGCTCGGAGGCGACGAGGTGGTCCGCCCGCTCCACCTGTCCTCGACCCACGACGAGTCGGAAAGCCCGATTGCGCTCGCGTTCGACCCAGGGACGATCCAGAGCCCGGTCGGGCGCCTGGAGGGAGGCGAGGTCGTGCTCGTGTACACCCCCCGCCTACGGACGACCTTCACGGTCAGCTACACGGCGGAGGTGACCGACGAGTGGTGGCGGATCCGACCGGACGCCTACGTTCGCTATCTCGAGGCACTCCGCGCGGCTCTGACCGCGCGGTCGATCACGCTGGTGAGGGCTTAGCGATCATCCGACGCATCTTCGAGCTCAGGCTCCGCCGGGATGCTCTCGGGCTCGTCGGCCACCACGACCTCCGCCGGAACGACGGCAACGGTCTCCTCTTCGTGGAGGACGGCTTGGCGACCCCGATGAAGCGTATAACGCTCGCGGACGACGGGCCGGACGTTGCCGAACTCGTAGCGTTCCGTTCGATCGAGGTGATCGGGCCGAATATAGTAATCCCCCTCGACCGTCGGTCGCCACATCGAGCGCGCCGTACGCAGATCACCACCGGTGAGAAATCCCTCTACGCCCCCGATCGCGGCGCCGGCCACACCCACCGTCAAGCGGACGGGAGTGTAGAAGATGCTGAGAATCGTCGAGGCGACGCCCATGCCCCATTCGGCACCGGCACTGTGGTACTCCTCGACGACGACCTCCCGGAAGGGCGCGCGTTCGTGGACGACGGCATGCTCGCGCACCGACGGGGCGTCGGCCGCCTCCACTTCGATCGCCGCACGCGGGCGAAGGTCGGAATCGTCAACGACCCCGCCTCCGTACGCCGGACCTCCTGCCCCAACAACCAACGCCACCACACCGACGAGGATTGATCGCATCGACGTCACCTCCGCGCAAAGTTCTCTGTATGTTGCCAGCCTTGCCCCGGACGCGCAACGACTTTTCGTTTCCGCCGTGACCCGGCGGCTGGTGCCCCTCCCCCCCGCGCGCTCGCCTCAACCCCTCGCAACCTACCTCAGAGCCGTTCCTCCAGCGTCGCCACCAACCGCCGGACCTCGGGGTTGCATGACCGGCGGGCCTCGATGGCCCGTACGGCATGCAAAACCGTGGTGTGATCCCGGCCATAGCGCTCACCGATCGAGGCGAGCGAGAGGCCGATCTGCTTTCGCATGAGATACATGCTCACTTGCCGTGCGAAGACGAGCCGGGCATTGCGCTGGCTCGAGAGGAGCGCGGCGCCCGGAACGTCGAGGGCCTCGCTCACCAACGTTTCGACGCGCTCCACCGGAACCCGATCGCGCGCCGCCGGATAGATCCCGCCGACCGTTTCCTCGGCGAGCGCCACGTCAATCGTTCGACCGATCAGCGTGGCCATGGCCTTGAGGCGCGTCAGCGCGCCCTCCAGCTCCCGGACGCTCGCCGCCCGGACCCGGTCGGTCAGGTAGTCGAGGACGTCGTCCGAAAGTACCAGGTCCTGTTGCGCGGCTTTCGATGCCAAGATGCGCCGCCGGGTCTCGCGGTCCGGCCGGGTCACTTCCACCGTGAGACCGCCTTCGAAGCGACTGCGGAGGCCGCTCTCGAGCTTGGGGATGTCCCGGGACGGCTTGTCGGACGACAGCACGATCTGCTTCCCGGCCGCACACAGGAGGTTAAAGGTGTGCAGGAACTCCTCTTGGGTACGCTCTTTCCCGGCGATGAACTGCACGTCGTCGACCACGAGCGTATCGATCTTGCGGAAGCGCTGATGAAACGTCTCCATCTGCTGCCGCCGAACGGCGCTCACCATCTCGTTGATGAAGAGCTCCGCGCCGATCGAAAGGACACGGTAGCTGCGAAATCGCTGCCGAACCGCATTCGCAACCGCGTGCACCAGGTGCGTCTTTCCGAGCCCGACGCCCCCATGGATGAACAGCGGGTTGTAGACACTACCCGGATGCTCCGCGACGGCGCGCGCACCGGCATGTGCCAACTCGTTACAATGACCAACGACGAACGTCTCGAAGCTGAACGCCTGATGCCCTGGGATCGCGCTCTTTCGAATGACTGGAACGGGTGACGGAGAAGCGAGCGGCTCGCGAATGGGGATACCCGAGCCGACCGCCAACGAGACGGCGACTGGATGACCCGCGACATGCGTCGCCGTGGAGCGAATCCGTTCGAGGAAGTGATCGCGCACCCAGTTGCGGTGAAACACCGTCGGCGCTTCCACGGTGAGCGCGTCGCCGGTCGCGGGCGAGGTTCGCAAGCACGCGATCCACGCGGTGAAATCTTGAACCGGCAACGACGATCGCAACTCGGCCAGCGTCTGGTTCCACAGCGATTCCATCACCCCGATGCCTCCCTCGCCTACACAACCTCGCGCTCCTCTCCCCCTCTCGCCACCCCACCCCACGCGCCGCCCATTCCAACGTCACATCCGACACTATCCACAGCTGGGGATACTTCGTGGCGCCCCGCACACTCAGGCAGTTGCGCGCGCCATACAGAGTCTTGTGCACAAGACTGGTTCGTCGGCGGCGCTGCGGCCTCGCTCGGCGAAGGCTACCGCGACGATCACTGTTTAATTTCATCGATACAATTTTGTTACAGAATAGTTTCCGGAGGTACGAAACGGTGCGTGATACTCTCGTCGGAAGTCAAAGGCAAGGAGAAAAAATTGGCGACCGAGATTTTGGCGTAGGCGCCCGCTTTGCTTGACTTTGAATCGGATCTTCACGTATCCGAGCGTGCACGATCGGGCGGCGAATGACGCAACCCTACGACAGGAGGTAACTGATGAGAGTCGGACTGCGTTTCACGGTGGCATGCGGGCTCCTGGTCGCCTTCGCGGCGGGTTGCACGTGCATGCAGAAGCCGTGGAGATACGGAGCGCTGGGTGGCGGTGTCGCCGGTGCGGTCGGTGGTGGGATCGCGACGGGCGCCGCGAGCAACAACACCGGCGCCTTCGACATCGGCAACGACAACGAGGACAAAGCCCTGGCGGTCGCGACCGGCGTCGTCGGCGGCCCATTGCTCGGCGCGCTGATCGGGCACTGCTTGTGGGACCAGGCCGCTATCGCAGCTGCGCCACCTCCGCCGCCTCCTGCGCCGACACCGGTCGTCCAGAAGAAGATCGTGCTCCGGGGCGTCAACTTTGATTTCGACAAATCGAATATTCGTGCCGATGCCGCGCCGATCCTCAAAGAGGCCGCAAACATCCTCAAGTCGAACGCCAACCTCAAGGTATCGGTCGAGGGCCATACGGACGCCAAGGGTACCGATGACTACAACCTGAAGCTCTCCATGCGCCGCGCCGCGGCGGTCAAGTCGTTCCTCGTGAGCGAGGGTGTAGCCGAAGCACGGCTGAGCACGCGCGGTCTCGGGGAATCGCAACCCGTCGCGAGCAACGAGACGGACGACGGGCGCGCCCAGAACCGCCGCGTGGAGCTCAAGGTCCAAGAGTAGCCCGCACTGCATCCGAAACGAGGGGCGAGATCCGCGAGGGTCTCGCCCCTTTTTTTTCGACTACGACCCACGATCGATCGCCAGCTCGACGCGAAGCGGGACCGCGCGATCCCGCCCTTCACGATGGAGGAATTTCACAACAATTTCGTGAGCTGAGCCGTCGGTGTACAGGCCTGACGGCCTACCCATGCAAGGTCGCAGAGTCGTGCACTTCTGCGAAGCCTTTCCTGTTTCCAATCGGATAGATGCACCGGCACATCTCTTGCTCAAATGCGCGTCGTGCCGACGCTATTCCTCCATTCCGATACTTCCGACGCAGCTGACCACAGGTCGGCGCACTCTGAAAAGGGCACCGTGAGCTTTCGTGCCCTGATCCTCGCCCTGGCGATCGCTGTCGGCGTCGGTATGGCGCAGCCGCCGTCGATCTTGGCCGAGACCGTCTCTTTCAATGGGCAGCGTGCCTATCCGGTCGGTGCAAACCCCAAGGGCTTGTCCGTTGGGGACTGCGACGGGGACGGCATCTCGGATCTCGTCACGGCCGCCCAGAACTCGAACGAGGTCGTCATCCTTCGCAATACCGGGGATGGAACCCTGGAGTTCGGGGGCGGAAAGACCAACGTCTCGCAACCGAACGGGGCCGCCTGCGCCGACTTCAACGGCGACGGCCTGATCGACATCGCCGCGGTCAGCCGCCTCGGCGACATCACGCTGTACTTCCAGGACCCCCAGGGCGCGTACAATGCCGGCGGCACGCGGCCGGGAGGCGTCGCTCCGACGTCCCTGATCGCCGCCGATCTGAATGGCGACGGCTTGAAGGATCTCGTCGCGGTCGATTCGACCTCTGAAAACATCACGATCCTGATCAATACCGGGTCGAGCACGCTGCCGCCTTTCAGTCGCTTTCCTACGACCATTCAGAGCCCGCGCGCCGCGGCCGTCGCCGACTTCGACCTCGACGGCTTCGCCGACATCGCGGTCGCAGGAGCCACCGCGCCGTACTTCGTGACCCTCTACGGAAACGGCGTCGGTTTTGCCACGCGGGCGGGGACCGTTCCGAACCCCTTCACCCAGGACCGCCGCCCGACTCGCGGACGCGGCATCGCCGCAGCGGATCTCAATGGCGACAACTACCCCGATCTCGCGGTGCTCTCGAGCGACGGCATCGTCACGCTCTTTCTGGGCACGCCGACGGGGCAGTTCGTGTTCTTCGATGCCTTCAGCGTTTCGACCGATACCGAGGCCATTGCGCTCAGCGATCTGAACGGCGACGGCCTGGTCGACCTCGCTCTTCTTGCCTCGGACACGAACAGCGCTCAGGTCTTCCTGGCGATCGACTCGGGCAAGTTCGATCTTCCGGCCGTGGTCAGCGTCTCGACCGTCAGCAACGCGTTCGGCCCCGTTGTGAGTCGGACGGTCCTCAGCGACCCGACCGACCCCCTGACGAGCGTCACGCAGCTGGTGGCTGCGGATGGCGCCGGGCGCGCGGTCACACTCGTCGAGCAGTCGGATCCCACCGCGCTCTCGACCAGCCCCCTGGTCGCCCTGCCGGACTCGCCGGTGGCCTTGGCGCTCGGCGACGTGAATGGCGACACCATCCCGGATGCCGCCGTCGTCACCAAGGCCCCCCGGGGTCGCGCGCTGCAGCTTCGGATGCTGATCGGCACCGGGTCGGGTACCTACAATGAGGTTTCCCAACAGGGGCAAGGCACCTGCGGCAACGGCGTCCTCGAGGTCGGCGAGCAGTGTGACGACGCCAATACCAAGAAGAACGACGGCTGCAGCAAGCTCTGCACGGTCGAATTGGGCAAGCTCGTTCCGTCGCTCGCCCTCACCGACCTCGACGCCGATGCCAAGAGCGACATCGTTCTGGTCAACGATCGCGGTCTGGTGTTGGGCCTCATGTCGGACGGCCAGGGCCGCTTCCGCGAGATTCGCCCCCTCGGCACCGCCAAGAAGAAGACCCCGGCGGCGGTCGCCGACTTCACGGGCGACAGCACGGCCGACGTCGCCTTCGTGTCCAAAAAGGTGAAGGACGGTGCGATCACGTTGCTCAGCAATGTCGGCAACGGCGCCTTCATCACCATACCGCTTCCCGTCGCCGTCAAGGTGCTCGGGCCCGTCCTTGCCGCGGATTTCGATCGCAACGGACTCCCGGACCTCGCCGTTGGCTTCAAGAACGGCTGGGCCGTCCTCTACAACGATGGCACCGGGCCGAGCCGTCCCGCGATCGTTCCCCTTCCGAAGAGCTTCAAGAGCGTCGCGCAGATGGCCGCCGCCGATTTCGACGAGGACGGCTGGCTCGACCTACTGACCACCTTCAAATCCAAGAAGGTTTCTTCCCTGATGTTCCGCGGCAGTGCGACCGGCGCCTTCACCGGCGGTGAGCCGGTAGGCCCAGCGCAGCCGCTCGCAGATCCCTTCGCCGTCGACCTCGACCAGGACGACCACCAGGACATCGTCAGCTGCACGTCCGTCTCCGGCTTGTCGTGTCGCGTTTTCTACGGGAATGGGTTCGGACAGTTCGGCGCCGGCGCCCTGCCCTCGTCCTCGGCGGTTGGCCGCGAGCCCCGGGCGGCGGCTACCGGGGACTTCGATCAGGACGGCTTCGCCGACGTCGTCGGCATCAGCCGCGACGACGATCGAGCGGTGGTCCTCTTCGGCGGACCGCAGTCGGCGACCAGCCGCTTGGAGCTGAATACCGGCTCACGGCCTTCGGACGTCGAGATCATCGATCTCAACAACGACGGACTCCTCGACTTCGTCGTCGCCAACGAGGCCTCGCGCGACCTCAGTATCTTCCTGAACATCACCAGCCGACAGTTCTTGGCTTCGCTGCCTTTCAAACTTCCGTCGCTTCCCAACAGTGGTTTGGGCCTGATCGCCCTCGCCTCGGGCGACATCAACGGCGACGGCAGAATGGACCTCGCTGCGGTCCAAGCCGGCGGACAAGCGGGAGGAACGGTAACGCCGCTCATCAATACGCCCGGGTTGCTCGTCGTTCCCGAAAGCCTTCCTGTGGGCAACCTGGCCTGGGGTATCGCCCTTGGGCACCTCAATGCCGACACGGTGCTCGACATCGTGACCGCCAACCGGTCGGACAACACGTTCAGCGTCCTGCTGTCGCAGCCGGGCGGCGGGTATCTGCGCACCGATCACAACAGCGGCGGGGTACGAGCCACCGACGTCGCGGCCGCGGATCTGAACGGCGACGGCTTCGATGACGTCATCGTCACCAACGAGATGATCGACGCCCTGACCAATAACTACGGGAACGTCGCGACCTTCTTGAACGATGGCAACGGCGGCTTCACCGGCCCCACGGTGCAGCATGTGCGTGGTCGCGAAATTCCCCGCTCGATCTGTGCGGGCGACTTCGACAACGACGGCGCGAAAGACGTCGCCGTCGCCAGTCTCGGTAGCAACGACATCATGGTGCTCTTTGGCGCTGGCACCGGGGCCTGGCGGAGCGACGAGCGCTTGTACCCCGTCGGGGACGGAGTGCTCTCGGTCTCCTGTCGCGAAGCGGACGGCGACGGCAAGACCGACATCGCGTTCGGTCGCCGCAGCGGTTCCGAAGTCGGCGTCATACTCACCAATCAGTAGTCAATCCGAAGCATCTGGAGGAACTCGACATGACGGAACGCCGTCCAATATGGATAGCCCTTGCCGCGGCGTCGTTCGTCGCTGTCCTGGTGGCCCCACGCCCATCGTTCGCACTGCACGCGCAGTCGCCGCCAGTCACGCAGGTGACGCAACAGACGAGCGGGACGGTCGGGGAAAGCGCGGTCTGGGGTAATACCTGGGCCTTCATCGCGAGCGGCGATTCACTCGGGACCGGCAACGCCTCGTCCGAGATCTTCATGTACGAGCACATCGAACGTGTGCTCGGTGGCGGCCTCGGGTTGGAGCAGATCACGTGCGGCGGCTTCCAGCCCGCCCATCCGTCGATCTCGACCCCGTCCATGGACAACGTCATCGCGTTCGACGCGGCGGGCGGGCTGTGCGGAGATCCACGCCACAATTGCCTGCCGCCGTTCGACGCCAGCGTCACCGGTCGTCAGATCTTCGTGTACTACCCCGAGACGGCCCGCATCCGCCAAATCACCCGCTGCAACGGCGACTGCGTGAATGCGCACCTCAGCGAAAACGGGCGAATGGTCGTCTTCGAGTCGAGCGCCGACCTTTTGGGCGTGAACGGAGGCTTGCCGTTCCCGACCACCAACGTCTTCCAGGGCAACCTGCGTTCGCTCGGCCCGAACTGTCCCTTCCTGCCGTGCGCGTCCGGTCTCGCCAACCCGAGCCTGAAGAACCTCACACCGGTCGGCGGTGGCCGCAACGCCATGCAGAACTTCACCGGGAAGTACGTCACCTTCGAGTCGGACGGTGACCCGCTCGGCACGGGCACCGTCGGCGTGCCGCACGTCTACTTGCTCGAGATCAAGAGCAACACGCTACAGCAGATCCCGCCCGGCAATCCGAGCCCCGCCCGCAATCCGTCCATCGACCAGGGCGGTCGACGGATCGCCTACGAGATCGACACCATTCGTGGTGCGCCTGCTCCCGGCGTCGTGACCGAGATCTGGACCTCCAAGGTCCGGAAGAACCGCTCGCCCTTGACGATGTCCCTCACGCCCAATGCCCCGGCGAGCAGCTTCAAACCCTCGATCGCGCCGGCCGGCAAACGCGTCGCGTTCGTCTCCCAGGCCGACCTGCTCAACTTCCAGTCGTCGGGCAACCAGCTCTACGTCTACACGCTGATCGGCACCAAATATAACCGCAAGAATCTGCTGCAGGTTTCCGCGAGCCCGAGTGGTATCGATCTTCCGACCCAGTCCTCGTACGTGTTCACGGGCTTCTCATCGGCGGGCGACTTCACCGGGAATGCCAACTCGACCCCGCAGTTCTTCGTGGCCAACCTGTATCGCCGGGCTCCCGGGTCGCCGCCGTCGCCGTTCCCCGGAACGCCGACGCCGCGGCCGTCGGCGACGCCGCATCCGACCGGCACGCCGGTCGTCGGTATTCCCGCCGCGATCGGGCTCGCCGTCGTCACCGATCAATCGATCAACAACGGCGACAACACCCTCACCACCGTGATCGCCGCCACCGTCAGCGACTTCTTCGGCAACCCGGTTCCGGACGGGACGCTCGTGAATTTCAGCGTCGCCCCTCCGCCGAGCGGCATCGTCATCGGCAACAGCTCCACGAATCAGGATCCCGACTGCGATCTCACCCTCTTCGAGCAGAAGACGGGTGTCGTGATCCAGAACCGTCCCGGCGTCGCCCACGTGTGCGTCACCTACCCCGGCGCCTTCGGCGGGACGTCGCACCTGATCTTCGCCGAATCCGGCCCGAAGCGTTGCGAAGGCGGTTCGTCTCCTGACCGCATCTGCACCTCCGACTTCGACTGCGATCCAATCCACGTGTGTTCGATCCATACGACCTTCACCTGCGATCCCTTCAACGGGAACGCGGATTGCCCGCTCGGCGAGACCTGCACCAAGCAGGATGGCACCTGCGAGAACAGCGCGTCCGGCGAGGCCAATCTCGTGCTGCCCGTTCCAGTCAACGAGTGTCAGACCAACGGCCAGCCGTGCAGCGATGGCAATCCCTGCACCCTGAGCGACACGTGCACCGGCGGCACCACGGCGCGCGCCTGCGTCGGCGGCACCCGCGCCGGCCTCGCCTGCACCACGATCGCGGATTGTCCACCGGACGTCGTCACCCCGAATCCGCAGTGCATCCTGTCGAACCCGCCGATCTGTCAGCCTGGGGCGCCCAGGACCTGCGCCGACGACGGCGATCTCTGTACGGACGACACCTGTAACTTCCTGACGGGTCAGTGCGGGACGCCTCGTACGTGCCTCGCCGACGACAACCCCTGTACGAACGACGTCTGCGATCCGACCACGGGCCTTTGCGGCGTCGCGAACGTCAACCCGTGCTCGGACGACGACCCGTGCACCGTCGACGACGAATGCGCGGCCGGGGTGTGTGTCCCTGGTGCGGCCATGACCTGTCCGGACGACGGCAACACCTGCACGATCGACACCTGCAACCCGCGAACGGGGCAGTGTGGCATCCGGTTCGACCCGTGCGCTTGCTCGGCACCTTGAGCTGTCAGGGCGAGTAACACACGGCTCCCGAGTCGTTGGCGACACCGTTCCTCCCCACGGTGCCGCCAACGACTCGCGTCGTTTCGGGCCCAGGCAGCACAGGAGGTCGAGATCTAGGCGCTACGAACGCGCGAGCTATCCTGGCCAGGGGCAACCGGAACGCGGCCCCGTTGGCGATTGCTCAGCCGTAGCAACACCTTCATGGAGTTCTCGAACTCCTCCATCGGGCGTACCTCCAACAGGCCCTCGGCGACCATCCGGTTGAAGAGCTCCTCGCCCCGTTCGGTGCGGAGGATCGTGATCGTCCAGTCCATGGCCCCAACGCCACCGCACGAGATGTCGGCGAGCTCGGCGGAGAAGTCCCCGCAGTGGTGGCACTCCGGGCGCGCATACTCCTGCGCCGTCTTGAGCTTCATTTCCACCAGGCTGCCATCCTTCTTGTAGATCAGCACCTTGCCTTTGACGTTGAACTTCTTGATGTCGGTGAGCGGGATACCCATGTCTTTTTCGATCTTGTCGACCATCAAGCCGTCGTAGGTGAAGACCTCGGTGCAAAGGAGACCGATGGTCAAGGTGACCCGGGACCCGTATCCCTTGAGGAACTTGCTCTGCCGCTCGATGTGCTTGTCCTTCTTGCGGCCGTTCTCGAGGTAGCCGGAGTCGACGAGCTGCATCTTCCGAACGGGCGTGATCTGGCAGGGCACGCCGACGAACGCGATTTTCTCGAGCCCGAAGCGCTCGGCATCCGTCAACGCGAGGTTGTTCGGGCAGTAGGTGTACCAGGAACCTGCGCTCGTCATCAGCTCGTCGACGCTGGTGACGAGCTTCGGCATCGGCTGCGCCGGGCGGTCCGGGTCCGCCACCGAAACGGCGGCGCCATCGATCACGCCTCGTTCGAAGGCCCAGCGCAGCATCGCCGTCACGACCCCGCCGTCCTGCGCCCGGTCCAGAATTTCGGGCGCCACCGCGCGCGCCACGACGATGCGGCGGTACACCCCGAATGCCCCGTTGTAAGGCTGATCAGGGCCATACAGCAGGTCCGCGAGCTCGAACTCGCGCGGATTCAGACGGGGGCACACTTGGGCGCAGACGTCGCAACCGATGCCTTCACTGATCCCACAGTAGTCGAATGCCGCCGTGGCCTTGGCCACCTGTTTCGGTTTGCCGTCGACGTAGTCGATGACGTTGTGCGGACAGACGAGAACGCAGGAACCGCACTCACAGCAGCTCCCAAAGGCGACGACCTCGTTCATCATCGTCTTGAAGCTCGGATTGGCGGGCATCGCGGGACAATAGGTTGCCGCGTCCGGAACTGTCAATTTCGCCGCGACGAGGGCGCTCAGCCCGCAGCCAGCAAGCGCGTGAGCACGCCGACCGTCAGTCCGTCCACCCCACGACGCTTCCAGCGTGCGACGATCGTCTGGGCGACGACCTCGTCGGCCGTCCCCATCGCGTCGAGCACGACATGGGTCCGAACGCGATGTCGCAAGAGCGCGTCGACCGCGCGATCCAGGCCGTACTCGATGCCGGCACCGAATACGACGGCGTCGCGCACGCCCGCCGTCAAGTGGAGGAACGATTGTCTTCGTTCGGTTCCCTCATCGGGAGCCAGATGACATCCGCTGTCCAGGTAGATCGCGTGTCCGCGGTCGGGGACGACAGGGGACATGCCACTCCTCGATTGTCCCACCTGGATCGGCAACGTGGGAAGGCATCCGTCAGGCCGATCACTAGCTCCGTCCAACGCACGACAATGCGTCGGACCGGGCGGAGGCGTCGTCCCCCCTTGGCCGTGGCGGCACATGACCCCACCCTGTCGGATGCCCAAGGCGCCGGCGAGAGCAAACAGTCTGGCGACGTTCTCCACGTGCTCGGCGCCGACCAACGGCCAGCAGCCACCTGGCCAGAGGGCGCGTTGCACGCAGACGTCGAAGAACAGCGTCGCAGCTGGGTGCATCAATGCGTCGGCTCGGCGTGGCGACGGTTTCTCACCTCGAGTTGAATCGTCACGTGGTGAATGTCGAATCGCTCCGCCAGGCGATCGCTCATCTCGGCCAGGACGTGGTCCGTGCTCGTACTCTCGTCGACGACGGCATGTGCCGACAACGCGCAATGCCCGGTCGTCAGGCTCCACACGTGGAGGTCGTGGACCTCGGTCGCGCCCGGAACCGCCTCGAGCGTCCGGCGGAGGTCGTCGAGGTCGATGTGACGCGGAACCGCCTCCATCAAGACGTCGACCGCCTCGCGAATCAACCCGAACGAGCTGACCAGGATGAGTACGGCGATGATGACGCTCGCGGCCGCGTCCGCGGCGTTCCAGCCCGTCACAATGACCACGATCCCCGCGGCAATGACACCGACCGAGCCGAGGAGATCGGAGAGAACGTGCAGGAGCGCCCCGCGCACGCTGATGTTGGCGCTCGCCGCGCCCGAGAGGAACCAGGCCGCGACGAGGTTCACCGCCAACCCGACCGTCGCCACGGCCAGCACGCCGGGACCGTGAACGACCGGCGGGGACTGGACCCGTTCCCAGGCTTCCCAGAACACCCCCAGGACCACGAGCCACAGCACCAGACCGTTCAGCAACGCCACCAGAATCTCGGCCCGATGGTAGCCGTAGGTCTTGTGTTCGGTCGCGGGCTGATCCGCAATCCAGATCCCGAACAATCCCAGGCCGAGGGCGATCGCGTCGGTGAACATGTGCGCGGCGTCACTGAGCAGGGCGAGACTGTTCGTCATCCAGCCCCCGACGATCTCGACCCCCATGTAGGTGAGCGTCAGCGCCAGAGCGGTGGAGAGGGCGCGTTTGCCCGTCCGGCGACCGATCGCCGCACGCGTCGCGGACGTCGTCGACCCGGACCCGTGGGTATGCCCTACCCGCCCCAGACCGTGATGACCGTGCATCACCGCCAACTTAGCCGATGGCCGCGACCGTCCTCAACGTGGAAGTCGCCGGTTGGATCGGGCGGGAGGCCGCGAACGTCACTCGCCGTCGTACTGGATCAGCGAGAAGATCTCGGGTGCATCGATCTTCTTGCGTCCATTCAAGAAGGAGAGCTCGATGATGAACGCGCACGCGACCACTTCCCCATCCAGGCGTCGGACGAGTTCGATTGCCGCCGATGCCGTCCCCCCCGTGGCCAACAGATCGTCGACGACCAACACCCGGCTCTTGTTGCCGAACGCATCCCGGTGGATCTCCAGTGTATCGCTGCCGTACTCGAGCTCGTAGCGGGCGGCATAGGTCTGATGTGGCAGTTTCCCCGGCTTCCGAACGAGCGCCAAGCCCAACCCCAAGCGATACGCCACGGCCGCACCGATGATGAATCCCCGCGACTCGATGCCGAGCACCATGTCGACCGTACCCCGATAGCGGTCCGCGATCCGGTCGACGACCTCCTGCAGGGCTGCGCCCGCGGCGAGCAGCGGCGTGATGTCCTTGAAGACAATACCGGGTTTCGGGAAGTCGCGAATGTCGCGGACATACGTCCGGAGCTCTGCATCGGTCATGTCGGGCTGTCCTTTGCGCGTTGTGCGGTCTGGCTGGGAAGAAAGTAGATCGGGTTGCGCGCCACGTTGTTCTTGCGAATCTCGAAGTGCAAGTTGGGGCCGGACGTCCGTCCGCTACGCCCAACCCTCGCGACCGGCTGACCTTGGCGGACTTTCGTGCCGGCGTCTACGAGGTTTTGCTCGTTGTGGGCGTAGACGGTCACGTAGCTCCCGGCATGCTGAACGATCACCACGTTGCCGTACCCGCGCAGGGTATCGCTATAGATGACGGCCCCATCCCGCGAGGCACGAACGACCGTCCCGGGCGGCGCACCGATGTCGATGCCGTCGTGATGGCTTCGCCCGCGCGGTCCGAACGATGACGTCAGGGTGCCGCTCGCGAGGGGCCATATGAAGACTCCCTCGCCCTGGGGAAGCTCTCCTGGCGATGGCGCCTCATTGAGCGCATGCTCCGGCGTGATCAGGCTCACCGGCAGCGCGCGCTTGCCGCCGGGAACGAAGATGCGCTGCCCGACTTCCAGCCGGCTGGCGTCGGCGATGTCGTTCGCACGTGCCAGCTCCGTATGCGAGACGCCGTAGGCCTTGCCGATTCGATACAGATTCTCGCCCCGCCGGACCTGGTGGTAGACGCCCTCGCCTCGCGCCACCGGACTCGACAACCGGTGCCCCAGGCCGCAGCCCGCAAGCGCGACGACGATCAGGACGGCGATCGCCTGCCTCAACCCCTTCCCCCACTCCACCACGCGAGCCTCCCGAGCTCCCCGAGCCCTGTGCAGCTCTTTCAGCTACCGCCGCCACCCATAGCGCCCGACCAGCTTCACGAACCGGCAGTCGCCGAAATGCTCCTCATGCAACCCCTGCTCTTCCTTACGAATTCGGACGAGGCTTTGCAATTCTTCCTCGCCGATCGGAAACACGATCGGCGCCCCCAGTTTGAGCTGAGCGACGAGGGGCCTCGGGATCTGAGGCGCGCCGGCCGTTACCAGGATCGCGTCGAATGGACCCTCTTCGGCCCACCCGAGCGTTCCATCCCCGACCCGGGTGACGACGTTCGTATAGCCGCACGCCTCGAGCGTCGCTCGGGCGGCGGCAGCGAGCACCGCCAAGCGTTCCACCGTGTAGACCGTCGCCGCCAGCTCGGCGAGGACCGCCGTTTGATAGCCACACCCCGTACCGATCTCGAGGACGCGCTCGCCGCCGGCAAGCTCGAGCGCTTCTGTCATCAGGCCGACCATGTAGGGTTGCGAGATGGTCTGCCGTTCCCCGATCGGCAGAGGCTTGTCGTCGTAGGCTCGCGCCTGCAGTGCTTCGGCCACGAAACGATGTCGCTCGATCCTGGACATCGCTGCGAGCACCCGGAGGTCCGTGATCCCCCGATTCACCAACTGCTCTTCCACCATGCGCTCCCTGGCGCGCTCGAAGCTCATGGCCACTCCAGCGTGAGCTGCTCCAGAATCGGAAAGGACGGATAGTGCGTGAGATCCAGGTGCACGGGGGTAATGGAGACGGCCCCTTCGAGGATCGCGGCGTAGTCGGTTCCGGGCTCGTGGATGAAGCCCAACTCGTCTCCGCCAATCCAGTAGTACTTTTTGCCGCGCGGATCGGTCTTCTCGATCAAGGCTTCACCAAAACGACGCTTGCCTTGGCGGGTGATCCGATACCCGGTCATCGCGTCACGCGCACGATCCGGAACGTTGACGTTCAGCAAGGTATCCGGAGGCAACCCACGTTCGAGGACCCGTGCGACGAGCCGCGCCGAAAACTCCGCGGCGGCGTCGAAGTCGAACTGTGCTCGGCCCGCGAGGGAGACGGCGAGCGAGGGGATTCCCAGCAGGGTGCCCTCCATGGCGGCCGAGACCGTCCCCGAGTACGTGATGTCGTCGCCGAGATTGGCCCCCTTGTTGATGCCCGACACGACGAGCCCCGGCCGGCTCGGAAGGATGCCCGACACCGCCAGATTCACGCAGTCCGTCGGCGTGCCATCGATCGCGAACTGGCGCGGCGCGATCTCCTCGACGCGCAAGGGGCGATGGAGCGTCAGGGAGTGACCGGCGGCGCTCTGCTCGCGATCGGGAGCCACGACGTATACCTCCCCGAGCGGACCGAGCGCACGTGCGAGGGCCTGAATACCCTCTGAGCGGATACCGTCGTCGTTACAGACCAGAATGATCATCGCTCACCGCCCGCCCCACCCTGCGTCGGGGCGCCACCGTACGACATGGGAGACGTTCCGGACAACGTCTTTCTACCCTCCACCACGCCAGACGCGGCTCGGCCGCCCGAAAGGCGGTCCGAGCAACGTAAGGCCCCGACCAAGCCGTGGCGTGGAGGGCTCTGCAGTCGGGGCGGCCGGATTTGAACCGGCGACCACACGCACCCCAAGCGTGTGCGCTACCAGGCTGCGCCACGCCCCGAGTGTTCGCGCAGGCGAACGATCGAGGCGTACCATGCGTCTTTCAGGCGCGCAACAAAGTCGTCAGGATTCTGACCCCGCGCGCGAAGCATGCGTCTCCTGCGGGAGCAAGTGCCAGAATGCGCGCGCGCGTCATTTTTGCCCGCACGGACGCAGGCTCGGGTGTCAACTTTGTATCGTTGCAGGATGCTGTGTGATGCGAACGGTCGCCCGAAGTCTCGCATCTGCGTGGCTGATCGTCGGAACGCGCCCGTGGCCTCTCGTTTGCTGTCTCCGTACCTCGTCCGATCGTTCGGACGAACAACCGGGGTTGGAAGGAGACGTCACGATGATGGAGAGCCAGGCTGGCGAGCGGGCATCGCTCGACATGATGACCGAATCGGAACCACGGCGTCTTCCCGTCCGCGACAGCCTGAGTGATCTGCTCGGCCCGGACGTGATCCTCCCCCAACAGTTCTTCGACGGCCCGCGCGGCGACAGCGACTTCTCACCCGAGAAAGCGCTCATGCTCGCGATCCTCGAAGACGCCATTCGGTGCTTCCAGGAGTACTTCCGGACCACGCGGGCTCGGCCGCGCATGCTGTCGCGTCAAGCCGAGCGCTGGATCCGCACGCGCGATTGGAACTGGCCCTTCTCCTTCAACAACGTCTGCGAAGCGCTCGGAATCGATTCTGATTGCATGCGAGATGCGTTGCTACGCATGAAGTACGAGCACCTCATGACGCAGGAGCGTCCACGGACCTACACTCGTCCTGCCCGCATCGTCCGGCTGAACGCGCGCGCGAAGGGTGGCAAACGCTGAAGCGCGCTAACTCGGATTGATGGTCTTTTTCAGGACCTGACTGGCCTTGAAGGTCAGTACCTTCCGGCCCGTGATGATGATCTCTTCGCCCGTCTGAGGGTTGCGACCTTTTCGCGGTCGCTTTTGATTGACGACGAAGTTGCCGAACCCGGAGATCTTCACCTTGTCTCCGTGCTCGAGCCGGCTCTTGATGACTTCGAAGATCGACTCGACGACTTCGGAGGCTTCCTTTTTCGAGAAGCCGACCTTCTCGTAGATGCGTTCGACGATGTCCGCCTTGGTCATCGTCGCACCCTTCGCAACCACGGGCGTCCCGTCGTTCACCGGCGCACCTCCAAGGGCAGTTGCCGAACTAGTCGTGCGACCAGCTGATCGTGCATGGCGTTGACCTCGTCGTCCGTGAGCGTTCGATTCGGAGCTCGATACGCGATCGTGTAGGCGAGACTCTTTTTCCCCGCGGGAATCGGAGACCCGGTGTAGTGGTCGAACACTCTCACCTCCTCCACCAAGGGCTCTGCTTCCTCCTTCACCGCGTCGAGGACTCGCTGCGCCGGAAACCCGTCATCCACGATCACCGCGATGTCTCGAGAAACGGCTGGAAATCGCGGAAGTTGGCGAAAAATAACGCGGCCGGGACAGTACTGAACGACTCTCATCAAGTCAAGTTCGGCGACCCACGGCGCACCCTCGAGGTTGCGCGCGGCGATGAGGTTGGGGTGCAACGCGCCAGCATAGCCGCACGAGACACCGCCGACCTCGATCCGGGCGGCCTTCCCGGGGTGCAGATACGCGGCCTCGGAGCCGACTGGCTCGAAGCGAACCACCTCGAGATGAAGCTCGGCGAACACACTTCCCAGCGCCCCCTTCAGATCGAAGAAGTCGCAGGCCCGCGGGGCCTCGCCAACCGTGGCTGGCGGCCAGGCGCCGGCCAGCAATAGCCCCAACGCGCGAACCTCGTGGTAGCGATCGTCCTCCCGGGCGAACACCCGCCCGAGGACGAAGCCCGCGACGTGGGCGGCCCCCTGTCGCCGATTCTCGCCGTACGCGCGTACGAGGCCAGGAAGGAGGCTGCGTCGAAGCTCCGCGGCGTCGAGCGACAAGGGATTCGCAAGCTCGACGGCGCGACCCGTCAGCTCCGGGAGCCCAGGAAAGTCGCGATTGTCGTCCGCACCGACCATCGCGTGCGTGATCATTTCGTCGAAGCCGGCTCCGCGCAGACGTTCCCGCAGGCGGCGCTCCACATCGTGGATCGGACCGATCCCTGGGCCCCCGGCCGCAATCGCCGGAACGGACGCCGCGATCGCATCGTACCCGACGAGCCGTGCAATCTCTTCGATGAGGTCGACCTCGGTCTGCAAATCGAACCGGTGCGAGGGAGGAACGACCCGGCGAGCCAGCGGCCCGCTACCGGAGACGCTCGCACCGAGCAAGCGCAATGGTCGCTCCATCTCGGCGACTTTCAGCCCGGTACCGAGGAGATCGTTGACCCGTTCCGGACGCAGCCGAATCGCCGGCCGTGCGCGGCGACCCGGCGCACGATCTTCAAGCACGCCCTTCGCGACCTCACCGCCCGCATGCGCCCCGATCAGATGCGTCACACGCTCGAGGGCCGCTCGCGTTCCGCCCGGATCCACTCCTCGCTCGAATCGATACGACGAGTCGCTCGTCAACCCGAGGCGACGGGCAGTTCGTCGGACGGTCTCTGGCGTAAAAAAAGCACTTTCGATGAGCACATCGGCCGTTTCGGGCCGAATCTCGGAGTCCGCGCCGCCCATGATGCCCGCGATCGCAACGGGACCTTCCGCGTCCGCGATGACGAGATCCTCGGGCAGGAGCTCGCGCGTCTGGCCGTCCAACGTCCCGTAGCGTTGCCGCGTTCCGACACGCTTCGCCGCGACACGCCCGCCGCGTAGACGCCGCAAATCGAACGCATGCAACGGTTGTCCGCGCTCGAGCATGACGTAGTTCGTGGCATCGACCACGTTGTTGATCGGACGCAAACCAACCATGTCGAGGCGCGTCTGCATCCAGAGCGGCGACGGCCCGATGCGGAGACCACGCACGATTCGAGCCGCATAGTGCGGACACAGGTCCGGGGCCTGCAGCTCGACACGGGCGAGACGGCTCGCCAACGTCTTCTCCTCGACGACCGCCAATGGACGGTCGTGCAAGCTCGCACCGGTCAGCGCCACGACCTCCCGCGCCACGCCGAGAACGCTCAGACAATCGCCTCGATTCGGCGTGACCGAGAGCTCGAGAATCGTATCCTCGGCGCCGAGATAGGCGACCAGGCGCGTACCTACCGGGGCGTCGACCGGGAGGATCATGATGCCCCCGGTATCCCCTTCGCTGAGCCCGAGCTCGCGACTGGAACACAACATGCCGTGCGACGTCTGTCCGCGAATCGCCGCGTGCTCGATCCGCTTGCCGTCCGGGAGCACCGTGCCCGGAACGGCCAGGGCGACGCGGTCACCAGTCTTCATGTTGCTCGCCCCGCAGACGACCGCGACGGTCTCGGTGGCCCGTCGCACCTGACAGAGCCTCAAACGATCCGCATTCGGATGGGGCACAACGTCATCGATGACCGCAACCTCGACGTCGGCCCAGCTCGGACGGCGCTCTTCGACCGACTCCACCTCGAGCCCGGCCATCACCAAGGCATCGGCGAGCTCGTCGGGAGAGAGCACGACGTCCACCAATTCCCGCAACCAGTTGAGCGTGATCTTCACGGTCGGTTCAAAATTGCCGCAAGAAGCGAAGATCGTTTTGGTAGAAGAGACGGATGTCGGTGATGCCGTACTTCAACATCGCCATGCGTTCGACCCCCATGCCGAACGCGAACCCGGAGACCGCCTCGGGATCGTACCCGACGGCGCGAAACACCTCGGGATGAATGAGCCCGGACCCGAGGATCTCGAGCCACCCGGTCGCCTTGCAGACGCGACACGGATCGCCGCCCGGGAGCCGCTTCGTCCCGCGACAGATCACGCAGCTGATATCGACTTCGGCACTCGGCTCGGTGAACGGAAAGAAGCTCGGTCGGAACCGCACGCGCGTCTCGTCACCGAACATCCGCTGCACGAACAGGCCGAGCACGCCTTTCAGATCACCAAACGTCACGCGACGGTCGACCAGGAATCCCTCGACCTGGTGGAACATGGCCGAGTTCTTCACGGTTTCCACCTCATGGCGATAGACGGGACCGGGGACGATCGCCGCGATCGGCGGCTCTTGATTCTCCATCACGCGAATCTGCACCGGTGACGTGTGCGTGCGTAGCACGTGAGACTCGTCGACGAAGAACGTATCGTGCATGTCGCGCGCGGGATGATCCGCTGGAATGTTCAACGCCGTGAAGTTGTGGTGCTCGTCTTCGATGTGGGGGCCCTCGTACACCGAGAACCCCAGCCCGACGAGAATACCGACCGCCTCATCCAGCACGACCGTGAGCGGGTGGACGTGCCCATGCGGGATCAGCCGACCAGGGAGCGTCACGTCGATGCGCTCGCTCGCGAGTGCCGTGGCGCGGCGCTCCGCCTCCCACCGCTCGCGGAGAGCCGCGATGTGATCATCAACCCGCCGCTTGAGCTGATTGGCCAGCTCCCCGACGGCCGGGCGCTCTTCGGCCGGCAACGCACCCACGCCTCGCATGACCTCGGTCAAGCGCCCTTTGCGGCCGAGGTACTCGATACGGATCCGCTCGAGGTCTTCGTCGGTATGGCACGCATCGAGGGCCGTCTGGATCTCGGACCCGAGGGCGTCGAGCGTGGACTTCATGGCCGAGGCGACCGGATAGAACCGACCCAGATCATCAGGAAGACGCGCCTGTCGGGTCGTTGGCGCGACAAGGGTCGGAACGAAACGTCAGGCGACAGCGAGCCGCGCCAGATCGCCGAACGCACCCGGGTCGCGAACTGCGAGATCCGCCAGCACCTTGCGATCGAGGTCCACGCCCGCCTTCTTCAGGCCCGCCATCAAGCGGCTGTAGGTCACCCCATGCGTGCGCGCCGCCGCATTTATCCGAATGATCCAGAGCCCCCGGAACTCGCGCTTGCGTACCTTGCGATCTCGATAGGCGTACGTGAGACCCTTCTCGACCGTGGACCGGGCCTGACGGTAGCCTTTGCGACGACCACCGACGTTCCCCTTGGCGAGCTTCAACAGCTTCTTGTGGCGCTGCCGCCCCTTCGTGCCTCGCTTTACCCGTGGCATGAACTTCTATCCCTTCGCCCGCGTTTACAGATACGGGATGAGCTTCCGAATGTTCTCATGGTCCACCATCGCGACCAAACCGTCGCTGCGGAGCTGACGCTTCCGCTTCCGTCCCTTGTGGGACAGGATGTGACGTCGATAGGCCTTCGCGCGCTTGATGCGCCCGCTTCCGGTGGTCTTGAAACGCTTCGCCGCTCCGCGGCAGGTTTTGATCTTCGGCATCGTACCCCTCGCCCCGGACCCGTCGCTCAGCGCGGTTGGAGCATCATCGACATGTTGCGGCCCTCGAGCCGCGGATTGAGCTCCATATTGCTCAGATCCTTAA
>CAZWAX010000021.1:0-15567 GCA_964631985.1 uncultured Polyangiaceae bacterium
GCTCCAGGATGCGAAGGGTCTCGGGTTCGGCCGCGCCGGCGCGCGCTGCGCCGCCCTCGGCCTCCCCGTGCTCGACGGGCCCGCGGCGCTCGCGACGTGTCTCACCCGTGAGCAGGTCTGCGGCAGTGCCGGGCTCGTCGAGGCGGCGACGCCGCGCGTGCGCGAGCTGCTCGGCCGGGCCGGGGTCGCACTCGACTGACCCCACTTGCGTCCCTCGTCGGCGATTGATTTGAGAGGCCGATGACCAAGCTACCGCTGCCGCATGTCCACTCGGGGAAGGTTCGGGACATCTACGCCGTCGGAGACGACCAGCTGCTGATGGTGACGAGCGATCGCCTCTCGGCGTTCGACGTCGTCATGGCCGAGCCGATCCCGAACAAAGGGCGCGTGCTGACCGCCATGACGGCGTTCTGGTTCGAGCTCTTCAAGGACATGGCGGGCACGGTCGGGAGCCATCTGATCTCGACCGACCTCGCCGACCTGCCCACCACGGTGCGCGAGCACGCCCGCGAGGCCGATCTGGCCGGTCGCATCATGCTCTGCCGGCGCGCCGAGATGCTGCCGGTCGAATGCATCGTCCGCGGCTACATCACGGGCTCGGCGTGGAAGGAGTACAAGCAGGGCGGGACGATGCACGGCACCTCGCTGCCGGCCGGGTTGCTCGAGTCCTCGAAGCTACCCGAGCCCGTCTTCACGCCGTCGACCAAGGCCGCCGTCGGCGACCACGACGAGAACATCTCCTTCCAGGCCGCCGCCGACCTGATCGGCATGGAGCTCGCCACGCGTCTCCGCCACGTTAGCCGCGCGCTCTACTCGCGCGGGGCCGCCTGGGCGCGCGAGCGCGGCATCATCATCGCCGACACCAAGTTCGAGCTCGGCCGCATCCCCGGCACGGGCGAGCTCGTGCTGTGCGACGAGGTGCTGACGCCCGACTCGTCGCGCTTCTGGCCGGTCGCGGAGTGGAAGCCCGGCACCACGCCGCCGTCGTTCGACAAGCAGCCGGTGCGCGACTACCTGGAGACGCTCGATTGGGGGAAGAAGCCGCCCCCGCCGCCGCCGCCGCCCGCGGTCGTCGATGCGACGAGCACCCGCTACGTGGAAGCGTATGAACGCATCACGGCCCGACGCTTCGCCGACTGGCCCGGGGTTGCCTAGCCTCGATGTGACAGAAGTTTCGCGGTGAAAACCGCTGGTGCTCGCGAAACTTCTGTCACATCGAGGCTAGCTGACCGTGCGCTACGGCGCTTGGCGGAGCGGCGGGGGGAGGCTGCCGTGACCGTTACTGCTCGAAGCCGCGGATGACGGGAGGCTGGGTGAACGGCTGCGTCGACGTGAGGAAGCTGTCGGTGCCGGGTCCGCCGTCGAAACCCGCTTTGCCGGTGAAGAGACCGCCCTCGATCGCGACCGCGTCGTTGCCGCCGTGGGTGACCAACGCGAACTTGCCGCCGAAGGTGCCGGGCTGGAGGAGGACGGTGTCGTTGCCGGGCCCGGTGTCGATGCTGGTCTTGCCGGCGGTGCTCGTGGCGGAGATGTCGAGCACGTCGTCGCCGAACTTGGTCGCGACGCGGAGGAAGCCGGGAACCGCGAGGTCGACGAGCGTGATCGAATCGTTGCCGGCGCCGGTCTCGACCGCGACGTTGGTCGGGTTCTCGACGGTGCGGTTGAACGTGAACGACTCGCCGTCGCGGACGCGGGTGATGCTCACCGCGTAGGAGGTGCCGGTGCGGACGACGCTGATCGTGCAATCACCGCCGCGGCAGCGGACGCGCAGCGTCGGACCCTTCAGGCGGATGCGGATCGTCGAGGTGGAAGGCTCGTTGCCGACTGCAAACGCGGGGTCAGTGTCCGAGAGGACGGTGGTTCCGAAGAGCACGGCGACGAGGGCGAGGGCGAGAAAACGCATGCGCACCGATGTGTCACGCCGGTCGCAGTTGGCGCAAGCAGGATTGTGCGTATGGCCCGTAAAAAGGAGGTCGATCATGCAAAAGCTCGCGCTGGTGCTGACGATCGCGCTCGGGATTGCAATTCCGAGCGGCGGAGTCGCCGCCGACCCAGTGCAGAAGTGCACGATCGCGAAGATCAAGGCCGCGGGGGGCCCGCTGATCGGCGTCTCCGGGTCGACGCGGTGTTGGTCCAAGATGCGCAACGGGTCGAGTGGCCGTGACGTCGTCGACCGGTCGTTCCGAAACCTGCCCCAAATCGAGTCGACTTCCACGTCTGCCGTTGTTTTCCGACGCGGTCGAGCTTGGCGACCCGGAATGCTTGCGGGTACCTATCCTCACGCGACACTCGACGACCGCGTGAGGAGGCGACCATGATGACTGAACAAGCAGCGTATCTGCAGCGCTGGCTGCAGCTCGCTCCGACACCACCACCTCGCGATTCCAAGACGTACGATACGTTCATCAGCTACCGCTCGTCGGATCGGGCCTGGGCGATGGCACTGTACGACGCCTTCCAGCTCGCGGGATGGAGCGCCTTCCTGGATCAGTATGCTCTCGTGCCCGGATCCAACTTGACGCAGTCCCTGACGAAGGGTCTCGAGGCGAGCGCGTCGGGTGTCATTCTGTGGTCGAGTCGAACCAAGGACTCCGAATGGTGCCAGCGAGAGCGCGACGCCATGACCACCCTCAAGGGTGAGAACAAGGCGTTCCGGTACATCTTCGCGAAGCTCGACTACGAACCCCTACCGCTGTTCGCGCGCGCGGATCTCTACGAGGACTTCGATGGCAGCCCGGAAGGGCCGGGTGGTGTGAGGCTTCTCCGGCTCCTCTGCGGGTTGCGTGGTGTCCCGCTCTCGCCTGAGGCCGTCAAGATGGCGGAAGAAGTCGACGCGGCTGCGAAGAAGATGCTGCTCGAGATCGCAGCGGCCAAGCAAACGAGAAACTACACCAAACTGCAGGCGCTCGGGCTTTCGACGTCGCCGGGTGCGCTTGCCTCGCCGGGACCGGGACTTGCGGCGACGCAAGCGCTCATCAGTCTCGGAAATCTTCCGCAGGCTCGCGAGGTGTTGGCGAACGTCCGACGAAACTTTCCGCAATCGCTTCGGGCGAAGCAGCTCGATGGGCTGACGCTGCGGCGACTCGGGCAATACGAGGATGCGATCGAGCTCCTCGAAGAGCTGAAGGCCGCCGGGCATGAGGATCCAGAGACCTTGGGGATGCTCGGCGCGTCCTGGGACGGGCTCTACCAGAAGTCCGGCAGGAAACTCGATCTTCGGCATTCGCGCGAGCTCTATCGCATGGCGTTCCAGCGCGACCCCAAAGACTACTACACCGGCATCAATGCCGCTTCGAAGTCGCTCTTTCTCGGAGAGCTCGCCGAAGCCGAGCGCCTGGCGGGCGAGGTGCTTCCGCTCGTCGCGACCGCGAACGACGGCAACGATCTGTGGGCGTCCTGCACGTTGGGTGAGGTGTATCTGCTGCAGCGAAGGCTCGAGGATGCGACCAGGCTGTTTCAGCAAGTCATCGATCGGCATCCCACGATGGCGGGCGATCTTGCCGGGACGCGCAAGCAGGTGAGGAGACTCTGCGATGCGCTGGGATTGTCAGCCGACGATGCCGCCATGGTGGACGCGCCGTTCACGTTGCTCAACGAGGAGCCGCAGCCGTAGACGAACCCGGAGGCGGAGTACGGCAGCGATCCTGCGAGCATCCCGGCCGCGGCGCCTGATCGCCGCTGTATTCGTCGTTGACCGCTACACGCGGCGCAGGGCAGGGTAGCCGGCGACGGAGGCCCCATGACCCGGTCCGCGACGATGCTCCTGGTGTTCGTGCTCACGACCTTCGCCGCCGCCCCGGCCGACGCGGCCAGCAAGTGTGCCGCCGCGAAATTGAAGGCCGTCGCGAAGAGCGCCGGTTGCTTGGCGGCGCTCGCGGCCAAGGAGGCCAAGAGCGGCGTGCCCGCCGATCCCGCGAAGGCGCAGCTGTGCCGCGCCAAGCTCGCGCTCGCTTTCACCAAGGCCGAGGCCAAGCCGCCCTGCGTGACCAGCGGCGACGCGACGGCGACCGAGACCCGGACCGACACGTTCGTCGAGGACCTCGACCTGGCGCTCGCGATCGGCGTTCCCAACTCGTGCCAGTCCGCGAAGCTCCGGAGCGCCGGAAAGACCGCGCCCTGTCTGCTCCGCCTTCTCGCCAAGGAAGCGCAGACCGACGTCCCGGCCGTGCCGTCGAAGCTCCAGAAGTGCCGCGACCAGCTCGCTGCCGCCTTCGTCAAGGCCGAGAGCAAGCCGGGCTGCACGACGGGCGGTGACGCGGCCGCGATCCAGGGCGTGATCGACGTGCTCGTCGACGACGTCGAGACCGCGCTCACGCAGCCGGACGGCACGTTGCCGTTCCAGCACGAGATCGTCGACGGCGGGCTCTCCGGCTTCCTCGACAACAAATCGGTCGGCGACCTCGACGGCGACGGGCTCCCCGACATCGTGATCGGCACCGACACCCAGCTGGTCTGGTACGAGGCGCCGGGCTGGACTCAGCACGTGATCGCGCCGGGCGCGAACTTCACCACCGACATGCAGGTCGCGGACGTCGATCAGGACGGGGACGTCGACATCGTCACGCCCGAGTACGACATCGGCCGCGTCGCTTGGTACCGGAATCCCCTGATCGGCGGGGGCGGCTGGACGGCGGTCCCGATCGGCACCGGCGTGACCGCGCACGACGTCGAGGTCGCCGACATGAACGGCGACACCAAGATCGACGTCGTGATCCGCGGCCATTTCGGGCCGACGACGCTGTATCTGCAAGTGGACCCCAACACCTGGACGGCGGTCGGCATCACGGCCGCCATCGCCAACGAGGGCACGAGCCTCGCCGACGTCAACCTCGATGGCCGCATCGACATCGTGCAGAACGGCTACTGGCTCGAGGCGCCGCCCGATCCGTCCGACGGCGGCGCCTGGACCAAGTGGAGCTTCGACGCGAGCTGGGAGGCCAGCACGGTCGCGGCGGGCGTCGGCGACCTGAGCGGCGACGGCCGACCCGACGTCGTCCTCGCCTTCGGCGAGAGCACGGGCCGCATGGCGTGGTACGAGGCGCCGCCCGACCCGCGGATCGGCGCCAACTGGATCGAGCACCCGATTGCCGACCCGATCGACTACGTGCACACGTTCGAGCTCGTCGACATCGACACCGACGGCGACCGCGACGTCGTCTTCGCCGAGATGGCGCAGTCCACCGGGAAGCGCGTCGGGATCCTCCGCAACAACGGCGGCGGCCTCGCGTGGGGGCTGCAGGTGCTCTCGACGAACGGCTCGCACAACGTGCGCGTCGCCGACATCGGCAACGACGGCGATCTCGACGTGGTGGGCGCCAACTGGCAGGGCCCGCCCGTCGAGCTGTGGGAGAATCTCACCGTTCCGTAGCCGCGCTGGGCGACGCGGCTACTCGACCGTCATCAAACGCTGCACATCGAGCTCCCGGCGCACGTCGCCGGCGTCCATGTCGAGGGCCTCGCAGAGGTTCTCGAAGCTGAACGGCCAGTGCCGGTCCGTGCTCGTGACGTAGGCGACGGCGTTGGCGCACGCCGCCGCGTCGCTGACGTCCTCGGCGGCGGCGCGCAGGACGGCCGCCATGAGATTCCGATGCGGATCGCCGGGTCGCGGCTGGGTGCGATCACGCAGACGTGTCCAGCGCACGAAGGCTTTACCGGCCACTACCAGCGCCGGCCGCCACCGCCACCGCCACCGCCGCCACCACCGCCCCGACCACGACCGCCGCCACCACCGCCACCGCCGCCCTCTTGGGCCGGGCTGACGCGGATCGCGCGTCCTTTGATCTCGCGGCCGTTCAGCTCCTGAATGGCCTTCTGCGCATCGGCTTCCGACGCCATTTCCACGAAGCCGAAGCCGCGGCTGCGGCCGGTCTCGCGCTCGGTGATGACCGCGACCGACTCACATGCGCCGATGGCCTTGAACTCGTCCTCGAGCTCTTGATTCGTGACGTCGAACCCGAGGTTGCCGACATACAACTTCCGTCCCATGAGATGTCCCTCTGTACAGCCGTTGCGAGCGTTGCGGCGCCTCGCATGTGAGGTCGCCGATGGTGCGTCGCTGAATGCGGGGAGCGAGGAGAAACGGAAGCGCGCCGGACAATCAGTGGCAAACCGAGGCCTACCAACCATCGTGCGGAACCTCAAACGAAACTTGCGTGGCGGGGAATTCGAGGTTGTACGCCGGGACCGTAGGGACTATGTCTCGGAGGAGCTTCAGCTCTGTTGGTCCGCCCGCGCACGGCTCTCACGCACGGACCTCGGGGCGACGCGGTCCGCGTCGCAGCCCGCCCCTCCCGAGCCACGTTTTGTACTGGAGATTCAATGGCAACCGCATGGTTCGGGCCCTGTCCGCACTGCCGGAGACAGCTTTCCTACCTTCAGGGCGTCACCGGCAGCACGATGACCCCCAAGTGCCCGAGCTGCCGCAAGGTGGTGGAAGTCACCCGCGCGACGTTCCTCATGGCGGACAACTCCGGGCCGGCGCCGCAGCCGAAGCCGGCGCGCCCGGCCAGTCCGCCGGTCAGTCCGGTCAGTCCGAAAGTGTAGCGGCTCCCTAGCGCAGCTCGACGCGGAACGGGGCTTCGTACTGTCCGATGTCCGTGGTGCGCGTCTCCAGGAAGTCGGCGGCGAAGGGTCCCGGGAGGATCGCGCGGCAGCAGTGGTGCGGTGGCACGAACACGCCCGCGCTGCAGTCCGCCGGTGTCTCCGCCTCGTAGCCGTGTGAACGGACGACGCGTTGGCTCAACGGGCTGACGGGATAGTACAGCGTGTCGCCGCGCGACACGCTCGGGAAGAACACCAGCATCCAGTAGATGTCGGCGTAGATCAGCGGCGGGGACGAGCAGTCGGTCGCCTCGAAGTAGAGGTCGTCGGCGGTGCCGCGGATCTCGGTCGTTTCGACGAAGGCCGCGTACGTGAGATCCCCCGACGCGCGGAGCCATACCGGATAGCCCCAGTCCGCCGCGATGCCATACGGCCCGAGCACGGTACCGGCCGCATCGACGACGACGGGCGTGTGGCGCGGCGGCACGGGGATGCTCTGGACCTGGCAGGCGGTGCCGATCGGGACGACGCCGGCCCCGACGACGCGGGCGTAGAGCGGTGCGGCCGCGGGGACGTCTCGTAACGTATGGCGGAGCTCGGCGGCCTTCGCCGCTTTCGGGGCGCCGCGGAGGGTGGTCGCCGCGACGCGCGCCAACAGGTCGACGTCGCGCAGCGCGAGCGTGGTCGCGAACGTCGACGCCGTGCAGGCCGCGTCGGTGAAGAGCGCGAGCTGTACCTCGGACGCCGCGTCGACGGTGCGGATCGCGCGCTCTTCGAGGAGGTAGTGCACGCGGACGTCCACCGCGAACGCGTTCGGCGTGCCGAGCGTCGCACCGAGGAGGGCCAGGAGCAGGACAGCGGTTCGGGTCGTCATGGTCGAGATCCTTCGTGGTCGATGCGGAACGGTGGGACGAAGCGCTCGAGCCCGAGCGGGATGGCCGGCACCGCGAGCCGGTCTCCCGGCGTCGTGTCCTCGAAGCAGTCGTCCGTCTCCAATCCGAGCGCCGAGCGCACGGTGATGATCGACGGCGGGCCGCCGGGTCCGTGGAAAACCTCGCTGTCGTCGAAGCGCGATGTCGGCATGAGCACGCCGAAGCGTTGGAGGAAGGGTGCCCCGGAGCAGTCGGTGGTCGGAAAGACCAACCCGATGTCGAGCGACGCGAAGATCATGCTGCCGATCGCGAGACCGTAGGCGCCGTACCCGTCGTCGCGCAGCACCGCGGTCTGGGCGCCACCGGGCTCGGGGTAGCTGATCAAGGACAGGGCTCCGATCACCGCGCCGGTGGCGTCGCGGGCGATCGGTTGCGTCACCGACGGCGGCGGCACGAACGCCTGCACCTGGCAGGCGCCCCCGACCGGCGTGATGCCGTCGCCGTGGACGCGGGCGTAGATCGTCGCGACCGCCGGCGCCCCGCTCACGGTGGGCCGGAGCTCGACCACCCGCGGCGCCGGACGCGCGCCGCGGAGCTTCACGCGTTGCAGGTCGACGAGCGGCTGGAGGTCTCCGAGGGGGAGGGTTGCGGACGCGAACGGGGCACTGCAGGTCGCGTCGGCGTGCAACTCGACGGTGACGGGCGTCGTCGCCGCCGAGGCGCGGAGCGGGGTGCGTTCGACGAGATAGCGAACCGCGACGTCGGCGGCGCCCGCGGGGCTCGGCGACGCGAGGCAAAGGACGAGGATCGCGGCAGAGTGCCGCAGGGCCATCGTGGGCACGAAAGGCGAAATGCAGTCGCCGTGCCATGCCGGTTCGATCCGACCGGGCACGAGCGATGGGCTCCACCCGCGGGCTCCGGCGTCAGAAAGGCGGACAGGGGGTCAGGAAAGCGGGCGCGTTTTTCCTTCCGCCCCCGTGGCGGCGCGTGCTACTGCCTCGGCACCCCCACCACAGGAGGCAGCCATGATTCGACCCGTTCTCGCCGCTACGTTCGTGAGCATGCTCTGGACGGCGTCCGCCGTCGCCGCGCCGCAGATCACCTCCGTGATCCCGGGAAGCGGTCCCACCGCCGGCGGCACCAGCATCACGATCGTCGGCAGCGGATTCGGCGCTGCCGGGAACTCCGTGGCCATCGGTGGTCGCTTGTGTCCGGTCATCGCGGAGTCGCCGACGGAGGTCGTGTGCACCCTCCCCGAAGGCAGCGGTGCGAGCCGGCCGATCCGCCTTCTCGACGGCGGGGGGCTGGCGAGCCCGCCGTTCCCGTTCGGCTACGACGCCCCGTCGATCACCAGCATCACGGCGACGAGCTTCCCGACCGCGGGCGGGACGATCATCACGAACGCCGGGCAGAATTTCGGGGCGGCCGGCACCTCACCGCACCTGACGATCGGTCTTTCGGTGTGCGGGGAGGCGACACCCACGATTGACCACGTCCAGCTGGAGTGCCCGCTCCCGCCCGGCGAGGGCCTCAACGTCCCGGTCGAGGTCGAGGTCGACGGCCAGAGATCGAGCGCGCCGGGTCACCTGAGCTACGACCCGCCGGTGATCACCGCGGTCGCGCCGAACAGGGGTTCCGCCGCGGGCGGCGTCCGGCTGACGCTCACCGGCCAGAATTTCGGCGCGGCGAGCCTCGTCACCGTCGGCGGCTCGAGCTGCTCGGACGTCTCGCAGAGTCACACCCAGATCGCGTGCACCTCGCCGCCCGCGAGCGGCGCGCCGCCGGACGTGCGCGTCACGACCAGCGGGCAGGTGAGCAACGCGTTCCCGTTCAGCCACCAGATGATCGTGTCGAAGTGCGACGCGGCGAAGTTCAAGGCCGCCGCCTCCTTGACCCAGTGTCTCCTGGGCACGGAGGCGAAGGGAGACAAGAAGGGCCTCCCGGCCGACCCCGTGGCGGCCGCCAAATGCGACGAGAAGTTCACCGCGAGTTGTACCAAGGCCGAGACGAAGCTCGACGACTGCTCGCAGGTCGGAACGTGTAGCTCGCTCAGTCAGGCGGCTCACAACATGGCCGCCTCGATCATCTGCAAGATCCGGGCATAGGTCGCATCCGGTAGGCCGTACCGGAGGCGGCCGACGCGTTACGTGGTCTTCCCAGTCTTGCCTGCTGGCCGAGTAGGTCTGCGGCTGAGCTTCACGCGGCACCGGGTACCGACAGCGGCGTCACCGCGGCGAACGCTTCGTGCCGGGCGGGGTCCGGTGCTCGCCGAAATACTTCTCGCTCCGGTAGCGCAGCCACACGCGGAGCGCCTGCGGGATCCTCTGCCGCTCTTCCTTGCTGAGGGATTCGTAGAGAACGAGCGCCTTCTCCCGTTCGCCGCGGCATGCGCCGTTGTTGTGGGCGTCCCAATGATTCCGGGCGAGGCGGATGCGGCGGGAGGTCTCCTTGATCAACGCTGTGCCGGTCAGGGGGTTGGTGCGCTTCACGCGGCGCTCGCGGGATTCCTGACGCTCAGCGGACATTCCAGCCGCACGCACGTGCCCTGGCCGGGGCTCGTGACGATCTCGAGGCGGCCGCCGAGGGCGAGGGCGCGCTCTTCCATGCTGGCGAGACCGAGGGAATCGGTGCGCGGGGCCGTGCGGTCGAAACCGCGGCCGTCGTCGCGGACCTCCAGCCGGAGCCGGCCGTCCTCGCTGCGCATGACGAGGTCGATGTTGCGAGCGTCGGCGTGGCGGAGCGCGTTCCCGAGCGCCTCCTGGGCGACGCGGTAGACGGCGATCTCGGTCTCGTCGTCGAGCCGTGGGATCGGAGTGGGGAACCGCGCCGCGACCCGCCGTTGCAGCGACGACACCTTGGTGGTGAACGACCGCAGGCTTTCGGTGAGGCCGAGATCGGAGAGCATCATCGGCCGGAGATCGCGACCGACGAGCCGCAGATGCTCGATCACTTCCGTGAGATGCCCCGTGGCGCGCGCCAGCTCCGAGCCTTCGCCCTGCCGTACCCGCGCGACCTCCAGCAGCACGCCGATCGCGGCGAGCTCCTGGCAGACGTTGTCGTGCAGGTCGAGCCCGAGCCGCCGCCGTTCTTCCTCGCGGATGGTCGCCTGCCGCCGGGTGAGCCGACGGAGGGTGTCCTCGCTGCGCTGCAGCTCGTCGAGCGAACGGCGAAGCGCTTCCTCGGCGACGCGCCGTTCGGTGATGTCGCGCCCCGCGCCCTGGATCTCGGTGATGACGCCGTGCTCGTCGCGGACGACGCCTTGCTCCCACTCGAACCATCGCCACGTGCCGGCGATGCGCAGTCGGTTCTGGATGACGTTGCGGTAGGGCGGCTGCTGCACGCGCTGGAAGCTCGCGAGCACCCGATCCCGATCCTCCGGGTGGATGTGGGGCAGGATGTTCACGCGGCCGGCCTCGACGTCCTCGCGCCGGTAGCCGAACGCGGTGAGGTAAGCGTCGTTGGCGAAGAGCAGGCGTCCGCTCGGGTCGGCGCGGGCGATGAGCTCGAGGCCCGACTCGACCAGGCTCCGATAGCGGGCCTCGCTGGTCCGGAGCGCGCGCTCCGCCTCTTTGCGTTCGGTCACGTCGAGACCGATCGTCTGAAACTCGCGGATCTGGCCGTCGGCGTCGCGGATCGGGCACGCCTCCCACTCGAACCAACGCCACCCGAGGAGCGTCGGGACGCGGTTCTCGACCAGGACGCGGTAGGGCGGCTGCTGCGCCGCTTCCATGCTGGCGAGGGTCGCGGCCTGATCGTCCGGGTGCACCCACTGAAAGAAGGTCTGACCGAGCATGGCCTCGAGCGGCACCCCGACGAGGCGACAGATCGCGTCGTTCGCGTAGAGCAGCCGACCCTCGAGGTCGGTGCGGGTGAACACCGACTGCGTCGACTCGACGATGCCGCGGTAACGCGCCTCGCTGTCGTGCAGCGCCTCTTCCGCGCGCCGGCGCTCGTCCTCGGCCGCGCGCCGCTCGGTGATGTCGCGACCGATCGCGCGGATGCCGATCACCGTGCCGCGCTCGTCGCGAATCCCGGTACCCGCGATCTCGAACCAGCGGATGCCGAGCGTGGTCGTGCACTGGATCGGCGAGGGTGCCATCGCCTCGCCTGCTGCCACGTTCGCGAGCGTCGCCATGATGTCGAGATTGTCGGGGTGGTCGGTCGCGAAGTCGAAGGTCGAGCGGCCGACGAGCGCGGCCGGTGTGTCGCCCAGGAGTCGTGCCGTCGACTTGCTCACGAACGTCAGCCGACCCTCGAGGTCGGCCGTCCAGAGGAAGTCGCGGGCGTTCTCGGCGAGGTCGCGGTAGGCGTCGTACGACGCCTTGAGCGCGTCGACCGCGGCCCGCTCGCGCTCGCGCAGCTCGACGCCCGAGCGGAACGTGCGCGCCATGCTCTCGGCGAGGCCGACCGTGATCACCCAGCCGATCACCGTGACGCCGACGAGCTCGAGCGCCGTGGCCGAGACGTCGAGCCGGGGGAGGGCGACGAGCCACACGGTGCCGGTGATCGCGTTCAGCGCGAGCTGGGCCCGCCAGCCCCACATGAAGAGCGCGGCGGAGCTCGCGGTCAGCGCGAAGAGCAGGACCCCGAGCACCTCCGCCGATCCGCCGAAGGACGCGAAGGTGCCCGTGATCGAGGCCGCGAGCCCGCCGGCGAGGGCGATGACGATCGCCTGCGCGTTTGCCGCGGAACGCCACACCACGGCGGCGCCGACGATCGCGGCGTGGAGCCCGAGGAAGGCGAGTGCGATCCCGATCGGAAGCCGACCCTGCAGCGTCTCGATGACGGTGGTGACGGCAACGAGGACGAGCCAGGCGCCGCCGAATGGCGGCACGCGGTCGGCAAGGAGCTCGGCTGCTGCGCTCCTTCTGCTCGTGGAGTCACGCACGTCGGTTGGGGCCCGAAAGGCGGCGCATTCTAGCGCCGGTGGGCCGCGGGGAGTCAACGAGGAAGTGGCAGATTCCTGATCTTTCGAGCCGCGTTGACTACGGCCACCGGGTCGGATTACCGGTGCGTCTTCGTGCGAAGGGCTGTCTTCAGCGCGCTCGCGCTGCTCGGCCTGGCAATTTCGGCTGATGCGGACGCGCGGCGGGAGGCGGCAGGCAGTGGCGCTCTCTCTTGCGCGCCAGGGCTGTACCCCGCGCGAGATGGCCGATGCGCGCGCGCTTCACGGCGAGGGCCGACGGTAGTCGGCTCAGGTCGGGGGACGCGCCTCGAGCGCGCGCCGAAAGAACGGCGAGTGGCGCGCGAGCTGTTCCATGTACTCGCGCACGTCGGCCGCCGCGTCGGCGGGAAGCTGCGCATAGGGCAGGATGTGCTCGTCGGGCACGTAGCGAAACGTGAAGTTGACCCGGCGCGTGACGAAATTCTCGGTGTCGAGGGCGAAGGCCGCGCCTTTCCGATCGACGCGCTGGACGCGGTGGAAGAGCTGGCGCTTCCAGCGCTCGCCGCCGAAGATCTGCAGTGATCCGTCGTCGAGCCATTGCTGGTACGCGACCGCGGCCGGCTCGCGCGTTCGCGCGCCGGAGACGAACTGGAAGAACGCGCGTGCGCCGAGCGACAGCGATGCGACCGGGCCGGGCTCGAAATCCTTGTGCTCGCCGACCCGCGCCGTATCGATCCGCCGCTCGCCCTCGATGCGGTTCCCGTAGAAGTTCACGAGGCAGGTGTTCAGATGCCAGCCGGTGGGCATGTCCGGCCCGCCGTAGAGCCGGTGTGCGATCTTCTCCGCCCGGGCCACCAGTCGTTGCAGCACCGGCGGATACGGCTCGGCCCGTACGCAGCGATGCACGACGCCCTTCGGCGGATGGTAGTAGTCGAGACACGCGAACTGCCAGTTGCCGAGCCAGTAGACGGGGCGGAGCAGCCAGCGTTGCTCGCGACCCGGCGGCGGCGGGTGGTGCGCGGCGTAGCGGCGTTCCCAGATCGGATGGATGGTTGCGAGCCATTCCAGGATCGCCGCGCGCTCGGCCGGCGCGACGAACTCGCGATCGTAGTAGAGCCCGCGCGGAAGCGCGGGGGGGCGAGGGCGGGGGTCGCGAACGAAGCGCACAGGAACCCTACGGCGCGGCGAGTGGAGGAGCGTGGAGCATCCCGGATCTCCGATCGGCGACGGTCGCCGCGATGTAGCACCGTGGTGACCGACGTGCCATCGAATCCGTGGCGCTATGGCGTCCGGGGAGTGTAGGCGGATATAGCCGGCTGGAAGGAGCCCACATGAAGAGAGAGATCGTCGGTCGCCTCGGAGCGCTCGTGGTTGCCGCGCTCGCGATCATCGCGTCCACCAACGCGCATGCCGCCGCGCCCAAACCGAAGCCGGTCATCGGCCAACTCGTGCTCGCGGGTGTGTCGTCCGCCGTCACGGCGTACTCGTGGCAGGTGACGGCCGATTCGAGCTGGTCCAAGGGCGGCGGAGCCTCGGTCGGCAAGCCCAATCCGGGTGCGATCCGTTTCACGAAGCTGATCGATCCGAGCTCGGTGCCGACGCTGCTGAAGATCACGACGGGAGCGTCGCACCCGTCGGCGGTCTTCACCGTCACCTTCGGGAAGGGCGCCGCCGCCTCGACGATGGTGTACGAGATGCAGGATCTGTTCGTCACCAGCGTGACCCAGGGCGCCGCCGACGGCCTGGTGACGGAGGAGGTCGCCTTCGTCTTCAAGGTGGTGAAGTGGACCTTCACGAGCGCGGCGGGGGGCGTCACCACCGGCACGTGGGACGTGCCGAGCGGCGCCGTCTCGTAGGTCAGGGTCGCATGCGCGCGGCGGCCATCGCGGCGAACTTGCCGCCGGTGATGCTGAGCGTGTGCTCCCGGCGAGCGGCGAATCGCCATCCGGCGGGCGTCCGGACGTACTGGTCGTGGTAGACGCCGCTCACGTCCATCACCTCGTTCACGCCGTCCCAGAGCACCCCGTGACGCGCGAACATGTGGAGTGACCCGGTCGCGGTGTCCGGACCGGTCGCCGCGAGCCGGTGCGTCAACACCGAGTGCAGCGTCCAGGTGAAGAGCGAGATCGCCTGCGGCATCCAAGCCGCGACCTCGGCCGGCGCGCCGGCGATGCCGCCCGCCGACGCGTAGTCGATGTGCGCGTCGGGCGTGAACAATGCCTCGAACGCTTTCCAATCCCGCTCGTCGATCGCGAACGCGTAGGCGACGACGAGATCACCGATGAGGGCCCGATCCTCGAGAGTGAGCGTCATGCCGCGACCTCTTGCACGGCGGGCGTCGTTTTTCGACTCCGGTGGGGCACTTTCCCATCCCGCGCGGCGAATCTATGCTCCGCCGCCATGCTCAGAGACGCGTTCGGTCATCTCCGTCCCATTCGTTGGGGCATGATCAACCTCGGCGGCTATCTCACGGTGTTGCAGTTGCGGGTGCTGAACCGGCTGCGCATCGAGGGTGTCGAGCACCTCCGCGATCTGCCGTCGCGCGGCGTGCTGCTCGTGTCGAATCACCTCACGCACTTCATGGATTCGATCGTCGTTTTTCACTCGGTCAGCTATCTGCGCCGGCCGTACCTCGTCTGGCCGCGCACGAATCTCTACATCGTGGCCGCGCTCGAAACCATGAAAGCGCGCGGCTGGCTGCCGCGCCTCATGGCATACAACGGCACGATCTGCGTGAAGCGCACCTGGAAGGAAGGCGATCAGACGATCGAGCGCTCGGTCGACCCGACCGACATCGAGAAGATCCACGCGGGCCTGCGAGGCGGGTGGGTGCTGACGTACCCACAGGGCACGACCACGCCCGGCGCACCCGGCCGGATCGGCTGCGCGCGGATCATCAAAGAGTTCCGGCCGATCGTCGTGCCGGTACAGCTGTCGGGCTTGCGCGACGCCTTCGACGTGACGGGCCTCAAGCTCCGCAAGACCCGGGTCGACCTCGGCGTCCGCTACGGGCGTCCGCTCGAGATTCCCTACGATCAGTCGCCGGCCGCGATCCTCGGCGCGGTCATGGAAGGGATCGGCGAGGTCTGAGCATGGTGTGCCGAGCCGGAAGGGCAGGCAGGGCGGCGACTGATCTGGGCGTTGCGCTCACCCCATCGGGTACATGAGGTCGCGACTCACCGCCTTCACGGCCTTCATCACGTCGTCGGAGAGCGTGAGGTCCGCCGCGGCGAGGATCGGGGGCAGGTGCTCGGTGCGGGTCACGCCGAC
>CAZWAX010000021.1:15577-26846 GCA_964631985.1 uncultured Polyangiaceae bacterium
CACGCCGACGATGGTCGAGGCGACGAAGTCGTGCTGCTTCGACCAGGCGACCGCCAGCGTCACCGGGTCGAGGCCGGCCTCGCGGGCGATGGCGTGGAAGCGGTCCGTCGACGCGAGCGCCTTCTCGCTGACGAAGCGCTGCGCCATCGCGGTGAAGCGGCCGCCCTTGGTGAGATAGGCGGAGAAGCGGGCGCCCTCGGGCGTCGCGCCGTTCCGGTATTTGCCGGTCAGCACGCCGCCCGCGAGGGGCGAGTAGGGGATCAGGCTGACCCCTTCCTGCCGGCAGACCTGCGCGAGCTCGTCCTCGAAGCGGCGGTTGTTCAGGCTGAAGTTGTTCTGGATCGTCTGGTAGCGCACGGCCCCGAGCCGTTCCGAGACCTGCAGGCTCTTCATCAAACCCCAGCTGGTCTCGTTGGAGCAGCCGACGATGCGGACCTTGCCGGCGCGCACGAGCTCGTCGAGCACCTCCATCGTTTCTTCATAGGGGGTGCCATGATCCGGCCAGTGGGTCTGGTAGAGGTCGACGTAGTCGGTTTGCAGGCGCTGCAGGCTCGCGTCGATCGCCCGCGTGATGTTGTGGCGGTCGAGCGCCGTCATCCCCGCGCGCTGCGCCGACACGATCCAGCCGTGGCTCGGACCCGACACCTTGGTCGCGATGATGAGCGCGTCGCGGTTCTTGGTCTTCATCCAGCGGCCGAGGATCTCCTCGGTGCGTCCCGCCCACTTGGCGTCGGGCGGGACCGGGTAGTTCTCGGCGGTGTCGTAGAAATTGATGCCCGCCTCGAAGGACTCGTCGAGGACGCGAAACGCCGTCGCCTCGTCGGCCTGGGCACCGAAGGTCATGGTGCCCATGCAGATGTCGGAGACGACGATGGGGCTGGTACCGAGGCGGCGGGTTTTCATGCGTGGGTCATAGACGTCTTGCGCGCCTCGGGCTACGCCGGCGAGCGTAGAGCCCTCTTCGTGGTCTGCTTCGCCACCTCGCATGCGACGTTTCGTGCGCGTACGAGGGCAGTCGGACCGGAATGCGAGACTCGAGCGACGTCGCGCACGCACGCACGAGGCGGCATTTCCAAGCCATTGATTCCGCGAGGGGTTTCTCGGCACGAGTCTAGCATTACCCGTTTCAGCAACTGATACGACTCGTGAGGATAAATCCCATGCATAAACGTGTATTCGAGACTGAATATCATTTCGTATGCTCTGCGATGTGTCGTCGCGTCGCGACGCGCGTGCTGCTGGCCGTCGCCCTCCTGGTGGCGGCCATGCGGGGCACTCCCGCGTTGGCGGCGGAGGCGACCCTCACGAGTCTCGGCGTCGGGCTCTACGACGCCGTCACGGGCACGACCGGCGGGCCGGACGAGACCGCGGAGTTCGCGGGCTCGTTCCACATCTCGATCGACGGCGGCACGTCGAGCGAGGCCTACTGCGTCGACATCCACAACCCGCTGACCTTCGGCGACTCGCAGCCGCAGGTCCCGCCCGACTATCCGTGCGAGGTGGTCTTCATCCTCGCGAGCGCGTATCCGAATCCGAGCACGATCGGGACGCCCCTTGCTGACCTGTCGCGCGAGGCGGCCGCGGTGCAGTCGGCGATCTGGTACTTCACCGACGGCTTCGTCATCACGGGCCCCGCGGACGTCCAGAGCCGCACCGCCGAGATCATCGCCGCCGCCACCAACCAGTGCGGTCAGGTGCCGCCGGTCCCGCAGGAGCTCACGCTCTCTCCCGGCGACGCCACCAACTACCTGCCCGACGAGGATACGCACACGGTCACCGCGACGTTGCGCGACACGAACGGGCAGGTCATGGCCGACTACCCCCTCGAAGTGACGATCGCCGGCGCCGCCGGTCCGCAGACCTTCCAGGGCTCGACCGATGCGCAAGGCACCTTCGCCGTCACCTACGCCAACACGCTCGCGGTGCCGGGCGTCGATACGATCACCGCCAGCGCCGCGTTCACCGTCCCCGTGGGGCTGAAGTTCAAAGCCCAGGGGATCCAGGGCATCGTGCTCGCCGGGGCACCGCGACCCGGAACGGTCACCGGCACGGCGACCAAGCACTGGGTGCCGGCGGCATGCGGCGACGGCATCGTCAATCAGGCCGGCGAGGAGTGCGACGACGGCAACCTCGTCGACGACGACGGCTGCGACCACAATTGCACGCCGACGGTGTGCGGCAACGGCGTCGTCACGTCGGACGAGATCTGCGACGACGGCAACCTGCTCGACGGTGACGGCTGCGACTTCAACTGCACGCCGACGGCCTGCGGCAACGGCGTCGTCACCACCGGCGAGCAATGCGACGACGGCAACAGCGTGAACGGCGACACCTGCGACACCAACTGCACGACCCCACGGTGCGGCAACGGCATCGCCGGCCCCGGCGAGCAATGCGACGACGGCAACGCCACCGATGGCGACGCGTGCGACACCGGCTGCACGGTCACCGGCTGCGGCAACGGCGTCGTGACCGCCGGTGAGCAGTGCGACGACGGCAACCAGATCGACGGCGACGCGTGCGACACCAATTGCACCGCCACCGCGTGCGGCAACGGCCTCGTCACCACCGGCGAGCAGTGCGACGACGGCAACGCGATCAACGGCGACGGGTGCGACGCCAATTGCACCCCCACCGTGTGCGGCAACGGCATCGTCGCCGGCAACGAGCAGTGCGATGACGGCAACCAGATCGACGGCGACGCGTGCGACACCGACTGCACGGCGACGGGCTGCGGCAACGGCATCACGACCGCCGGCGAGCAGTGCGACGACGGCAACCAGGTCGACGGCGACGGCTGCGACACCAATTGCACCACCACCGCCTGCGGCAACGGCGTCGTCACCGCGCCGGAGCAGTGCGACGACGCGAACCAGGCGAGCGGCGACGCCTGCGACGCCAATTGCACGCCCCCCGTCTGCGGGAACGGCATCGTCACCGCCGGGGAGCTCTGCGACGACGGCAACGCGATCGACGGCGACGGCTGCGATCGCGACTGCTCGACCACCCTGTGCGGGAACGGCATCGTCACCGCCGGGGAGCTCTGCGACGACGGCAATCAGGTCGACGGTGATCTCTGCGAGTCCGACTGCACCCACGCCGTGTGCGGGAACGGCATCGTCGACCAGGGCGAGCAGTGCGACGACGGCAACGTGCAGAGCGCCGATGGCTGCGACGCGACCTGCGATCTGCAGGAGATCTGCACCAACACCACCGACGACGACGGCGACGGCGCCATCGATTGCGACGATACCGACTGCGGCTGTCTCGCGATCCTCCGGGATCCGGCGGTCATCAAGTTCGCCGCCACGCGTCCCAAGTCGTCCAAGGCGCGCAACCGGCCGGATTTCTTCCGGGTCCACGGACGCCTCGAGCCGCAGAGCGCGCACGACGCGCTCACGGAGGGGCTCACCCTCGTGGTCACGAACACCAACGGCGTGATCTACAAGGCGCGCCTCCTGCCCGGCGACCTCAAGCGGCACTGGTCGACCATGGCGTTCGTCGACAAGGGCGCGGCGCGCGGTGAAGGCGCGCGCGAAGGTCTGTCGCGAGTGCGGCTCCGCCGCGGCGTTCGGAACAGTCTCGTCGTGATGATCGAGGCCTACGGCGACTTCAGCGCGGCCACGCTGCCGACCATGACGATCCAGATCGGGATCGGCGACGACATGTTCTTCACGAAGGGCGCGTTCTCGACGCGGCGCTACGGTTGGTACTGGTCCTTCTGAAGAAGATCGATGCCGAAGGCGGACTGATGCATCTCCAGACGGCTACGGAGATCCAACCCGGGCTCGCAGATCGCGAAATAGGTCTGCTCCGGATGGGGCCACCGCAGCACATGGAGCGTGAATCCCGCCTCTTCGACCATGGCTCGGAACGAGGCGACGCGATACGTCACCGTGACGGGGTAGGCCCATTCGGTCCCCGCGAAGTCCTCCTCACCCACGACCCAGGTGCCGACGAAGATCCCACCGGGCGCCAGCGCCGAGCGTAGGTTCGCCAGAAACCGTCGGATCATGCTCCGGGGGGCGTGGGTGAACACCGAGTGCGCGTGCACGTAGTCGAAGGTGACCCCGAAGACGTCGAGGCGGCACTCGGCATTCGAATCGAAGCGAGGCCGCTTCACCTCGAGGATCGAGCGACCCAGCTCCTGGTCGATCGCCTTATCGATCAGCCAGGTGTTGGGGTCGATCCCGAAGTACCGATCGGGAAGCAGATAGGTGATGAGGAGGCGACCGGACCGCAGCGCCCCGCAGCCGAAATCGAGCACCCGGTGATGCTCGCGGAGGCCGAGGAGGAACAGCAGCATGAAGTGGCGGCCGCCGAGAACGTCGAACCACTCGGGCTTGCCGACGTAGACCCTGTGATCCGGAAAGACGGTCTCGCTCATTCCCGTGCGCGTCAGGGCAGCTCGTCGTAGCGGATCGCGAGCACCTCGAGCTCCTCGGGGCCGCGCGGCGTGCGCACCGTGACGACGTCGCCGACCGACGCCTTCAGGAGCGCGGTCGCGATGGGCGAGATCCACGAGACCCGCCCGTTCGCGGGGTCGAGCTCGTCGACGCCGACGATGCTGATGGTGCGCTCGGTGCCGGACTCCTCGGCGACGGTGACGGTGGCACCGAAGTAGACCCGGTCGTGGGTCTTGCCCGCGTTGTTCACCACGACCGCGCTGTCGAGGTGCTTGGACAGATGGCGGATGCGACGGTCGATCTCGCGGAGCTTCCGCTTGCCGTAGATGTAGTCGCCGTTCTCGGATCGGTCGCCGTTGCTGGCCGCCCACGCGATGGTGTCGACGAGCTTCGGCCGTTCGACCTTCCAGAGGTGCGAGAGCTCGTCGTTCAGGCGCTTGTGTCCCGCGGGCGTGATGTAGTTCGTGAAGTCCGCGGGGACGCCGGCGTCGTCAGGGAGCTCGGGCCCCTCGTCGTCGTCGGATTCCTTCGTGAAGGCCTTGCTCATGAGCCCAAGCTCGTCAGCGGTGCCCGCCGGAGGTCGAGGCCTAGGCGCATGGGGCGACTCCTTAGCATTGCGACGGCGGGGCGTGTCCAGCGCGTCGGCTTGGTTGCCGGGTGCCCGCGGCGGAAGCTCCGAAGATGACTATCGCAAAGCGCACACTCGGAAAGCGCGGCTTGGAAGTCCTTGCGCTCGCATACAGCCCCGCTACCCGGAGCGGCTGGAGCACATGACCGGTTGCCGACTGCCCGTGGCGGTCAGTCGGCTTTATCCTTGAACTGCACGCCATCGTTCTTGACGACCGGCGGGAACGTGTAGCGTGCGCTCCAGCAGCTGTTGGCGGTGGCGGAGCGGAGCTCCACCGTGAGCGGCGACGCGAGCCCGACGAGTGACGGCATCGGGAGGTTCAGTCCCTTCCCCTTGACCTGGATTTTCGCCTTCCCCGCGGGGCCGGCCTTCAGCGCGATCTGCGTGATCCCGGCGGCGCTGCCGGCCTTGTCCTTGTAGGTGAAGCCCGTCGGCTTGGCCGTCCAGCACGCCTTCCCGGCACACATCCCGGCCGGCGGAACGACGAGCGTCGTGAGCAAGCCGTTCCCGTCGTACAGGCAGAGCTCGTAGGCGCCGCTCAGCACCGGGTTGCCGAAGCTCGCGAGCGGCGTGTCGGCACCGTTCGCCCACTTCCACTGGAGCTGATCCTTGTCGTCGGGCGACTTGTCGGTGAGCGCGACCTGCGCCTTGCCGCTCAAGATCGGCGTGCGGCAGACCTCGGGCGTCGCCGCGCAGCCTGGCAGGAGCGTCGGGGTCGGGGTCGGCGTGGGGGTCGGTACGAAGCTCACGTGCAGCACGAGATTCCCGCCGAAGCCGTACCCGTAGTCGGTGACCTCGAGCAGGTACGTGGTGCCGGACGTCACGCTGATGGCGATTGCGGATTGCAGTCCGCCGTTGTCGTCGTTGCAGCCGCCGGGTACGGCGCTGAGGCCCCCGCACGTCCCGGTGAACGCGGCGAGCACGGTGTCGTAGTTGCTGCCGAAGGTGTCGACGGTGAGCGTGCCGGTGCCGGGCGCCACCAGGGAGTACCAGACGCTGTGACCTGGCTGCGGGACCCCTGCGCCGCAGCCGAGCGTCGGGTCGCTCGGGGCGATGGTCGCGCTCGTGGTGTCTTGCAGGTCGGTGTAGGGGAGGGCGCCGATCACGCGCGGCGAAGCGCATTCGTCCGGTGTCGGGCAGAGGCATTCGAGCGGATCGCTCGGCGGCCCGCACGAGCCCGGACATGCCGCGTCGCTCGTACCGTCGCAGCTCTCGCCCTCTTCGACGATGTCGTTGCCGCAGATCGGATCGGGACACGTGCAGTCGGGATCGCACGCACCGGTCGGGCACGCGCCGACGTCCGGCGCGTCGCACGCCTCGCCGGTCTCGGCCGTGCCGTTGCCGCAGATCGGCATCGAGAAGAGGACGTCCATCGTCGCGCCAGGCGCGGTCAGTGCCTCGACGCTTTTGCCGGTGCTCGCCCCGCTATAGAGGCGGCTGTTCGGCGTGGAGCCGTCCGAGAAGCTCGTGAGGTTGCCGACGAACCACAGATCGTCACCCTCGCCGAACGACTCGTTGGCGTCGGCCTCCTCGAGGTCGACCTTGCGATGGGTGTCATTGGTATTGCTCGATTGGGTCTCGTCGACGTGCCAGATCGCGACGCCGCCGACGAACCCGGGGATCATGGTCTCGAGACCGCGGTCGTAGCCGACGTCCTGGCGGTTCTCGACGAGGAAGTACTGCGTCGGTACGAGCGACGACGTGCGGAAGACCGTGTTGGCCGCGGTCGCCGCCGGGGCGCCGCTGCCGACGATCGACTCGATGCCGCTGCCCTCGGTGCCGGTCACCCAGCCGCGATCGTACTTCACCCACGCATCCGGCAGGACCGGCGTCATGCCGGCGTACGCGTCGCCGCTCTTCGCGCCCCAGCTGCCGCCCGACATGACGCTGAATGCGCCGATGCCGGACGACGAGTAGTCCGTATCGTAGAGATCGGGGAGGTCGAAGATCAGATGGCCGAGCTCGTGCACCATGATGCCCATGGTCGCCTGATGGCCATCGCTGCCGGAGTCGTGGCGCTCGCCGAATTGTGCGTAACCGTCCGCGCCCACGATGACGCCGTCCAGGACCGGCGCCCCGCCGCAGCAATAGATCGCCCACTGGTGCCCCCACACGCTGGGAGAGAGGGGCGCATAGGAGCGCTCGAACCCCGCAACGATCGCGACCACCGCGAGCTCGTCGGGCGCGACGTAGCCGTTGTTGTCGGTATCGTAGGCGGCAAAGTTCACGAAGGGATCGGCGGCGAGGAGCGCGTCGCGGGTGATCTGCTGATTGCGATCATCGATGAGGTCGTCGGTAGCGGGGTGCGCGTAGCCGAGGTTCAGCCACCCGACGACGCCGTCGTTGGCCGTTCCCGACGTTTCGGCCGCGGGCGTGAGCGCGACGGCGCCGTGCGATGCGGCGTCGTAGAAATCGGCGATCTCGTTGGTGATGAAGCTCGCCCAGCTCGCCGGCGTCGTCGTGCCGCTGCGGTTCGTGAACTCGGCGAGCAGAAAGAGCACCGGACCCGTGAACGGTCCGAAGGGTCCTGCCTGCGGCCCGAGCGCGGCGCGTCCGCGCGCCGGTCCACTCTTCCGGACGGACGCGTCCGGCAGGACGTGTTTGGCAAGGTACGCGGGCGCCTTCGCGCGCGCGGGCGTCGCGTCGAGGACCGGAGTCCGGCCGTCGTACTTCGCGACGTAGTACCAGTTGCCGTCGACGTGCCGGCTCACGGTAAAGCCGTCCTTGGTCTCGATCCAGTTGTTCCATTCGTCGCCGCGAGTGACGCCGACGAACGTCGTCCCGTCGGCGTTGACGATCGCCGTGGGACGCCCCAATGCGGGTACGGCCCACGACCGCGATGAGGGCCACGCCATCAGCAACACGGCCAACAACGACACTACGACGCGCATGGAAGGCATGCTCGGTCCTTTTCCGGCGACACGGTCGCCTCGATCGCGATGTAGTCGCGGCTTACCAGACCGGGAAGCGAACCGACCATCCTGCGGGCGTAGATTTACTGCGCCAACCTGGGGCTATCGCGAGCGTTCCTACCCGCTATAGATCTCGACGTCGCGCCGCTCTGCTTCCCACGCCGTCTCGTCGCGGGTGGCCATCGCGTCGAGGTCGGCAGGCGTCGCCGCCGGATCGTCGACCCAGTCACGGAGAAGACTGCTGCCGTTGAGCACGTCGATCGCGAGCCGTCCGGGCTCGTACTCGTAGAGGAAGTCGCGCCAGAGCGGATAGTCGGGGCGGAGGCGGCGGATCGCTTTCAGCGCGAGCGCGACCAGCCGCCACGGCCGGAACGCGGCATGGTCGTACGCGGGGTCGTCGACGTGGATCTGCACGCCGGCGCAGAGCACGCCGACGTGTTTCTGGAAGGTCGGCTCGAACCAGCAGGCGCGGAGGCGACAGCCGCGAATCCACTCGGGGGCGAGCGCCTCCATCGTGTGGAGCACCGCCCCCGCGTCGAGCTCCGGCGCGCCGAACAGCTCGAGCGGCCGGGTCGTCCCGCGGCCTTCCGAGAGCGTCGTGCCCTCGAGGAGCACGGTCCCGGGGTAGGCGCGCGTCGTCCAGAGACTCGGGATGTTCGGGCTCGGATTCACCCAGGAGCGCTCGCCGAGCGGCCAGCCGCAGCCGGGAGCGTCGTGCGGCCGCCACCCTTCCATCGCCACGACCTGGCACTCGACGTCGAGCCGCCGCGTGCGTACGAACCAGCGCGCGAGCTCCCCCATCGTGAGGCCGTGGCGCATCGGGAGCGGTCCCGCGCCGACGAAGCTCTCGGCGCCCGGTCGGAGACGCAGTCCCTCGGCGGGCCGGCCGGCCGGGTTCGGCCGGTCGAGCACCCACACGGGTTTCCCTTTCGCGGCCGCCCCCTCGAGCACGTAGAGCAGCGTCGTGATGAAGGTGTAGATGCGACAGCCGACGTCCTGGAGATCGACGACGAGCACGTCGCACGTGTCCAGCATCGCGTCGGTCGGGCGGCGCACGGCGCCGTACAGGCTGAAGACCGGAATCCCGTGCACGGGATCCGAGAAGTCCGGCGACTCGATCATGTTGTCCTGCTTGTCGCCGCGGAGGCCGTGCTGCGGGCCGAACGCCGCCGTCATCCGCACGTCGCCCACGGCCGCGAGCGCGTCGAGCGTGTGCACGAGGTCGCGCGTGACCGACGCGGGATGGGCCACCAGGCCGAGGCGTTTGCCGACGAGCGGGCGCCGGAGCGCCGCATCGGCGAGCAGGCGGTCGATGCCGAACTTCATCCTGGCGCTTCTTAGTCCGCAGCGCGCGACGGGGGAAGCCGCAGGGTGCGCCCGTCCGGGTGATGGAAGTCGGGCTCCGCCCCCGGATGGTGGAGCGCCCAGTACGAGCGCCGTCCGTCCGTCGCTTCGACGACCACCGTCAAGCCGACGCGGAGGACGGCGTCGCGATACGAGGACGACAGATCGGCCAGCGCGATCAGGACGTCGAGCGCGACCGCATCAGGCTCGCGCCGCACGACGATCCGCGGCCCGAGGCGGCTTGCCGCGAGCGGTGCGCGCTCGCGGTAGGCCGTGAACGCGTACACCGCCCATTCCCGCGACGGGGAGACGTTGAGCTCGACGTAGGCGGCCGCGCCTTCGGCGGCGACGAACGCTTCGGCGCAGGTGTGCTCCCAGAGCCGATCACCGCGGCCGCGCGGGCCGGGCGGCGGGAGCCGCATGCCGTCGAGCCCGCCGCGGAGGACGTAGCGCAGGCGCAGGTCGCCCTCGCCGGTGCGTTCGGCCAGAGCGGAGACGTGCCATGCCTCGACGGGGGTCGACGGGTGCGGGATGAGCGCGATCATTCCCCGAGCGCGATCTGTTCGCCGAGCTGCTCGAGATGCACCGCAGCGCCGCCGAGCGTGAGCTCGATCTGGCGCGTCGTCCGGAAGTAGCGAAAGAGCGGATACTCGGTGTCGACGCCGATCCCGCCGTGCAGATGCTGCGCGGCGTGGGCGACGCGGAAGCCGGCCTCGGCCGCCCAGAGCTTCGCGGTGTGGAGCGCCTCGTCCGCGGGGCGGCCGTTGGCGAGCAGCCACGCCGCTTGCCGGGCCGTCAGCGTGATCGCCTCGGTGTCGATGTAGGCGTCGGCGGCGCGCTGCGCGACGGCTTGGAAGGTCGCGATCTTCTGGCCGAACTGCTCGCGCTCCGAGACGTGCGCGGCCGTGAGCCGGAGCGCCTCGGCGGAGACGCCGGCCTGGGTCGCGCAGAGGCCGGCGAGGAGCCGCTTGGTGGTGGCGGCGACGATGTCCATGCCCGCGTCGGGCGCGCCGATCAGGTCTTCGGCGGCGACGCGCACGCCCGCGAGCCGAACCGTGGAGCGGAGCTCGCGCGCCGTCGTTTCTGTGGTGTCGAGCGTGACGCCGGGCGTGCGAGGGTCGACGAGGAAGACGCCGCAGGTGCTCGCGCCCGTGCGCGCCGAGACCAGGAGTCGGTCGGCGACGTGTGCCATCGGGACGAGCGGCTTCTCGCCGTCGAGGCGCCACGCGGCGCCATCGCGCGCGGCGGTCGTTGCCGGCAGCGACGCGCCGAGCTCGTCGCCGAGCTCGGCGAACGCGACCGCGAGGACGAGCGAGCCGTCGACGACGCGCGGCAGGAGCGCGTGGCGCTGCGCCGGCGTGCCGAACGCGTCGATCGTCATCGCCGCGCCGACCACGGTCTGGAGATAGGGGAGCGGCGCCACCGTCCGGCCGACCTGTTCGAGCACGAGGCACGCCTCGACGAGGCCGAAGCCGCCGCCGCCCACGTCCTCGGGCAGCGGCACGCCGAGGAGCCCCGCGGTCGCGAGCTTCTTCCACTCGTCGACGGCGACGTGGTCGGCGGTCGATTCGATGACGTGCAGGCGCTCGCGGGTGAGGGATTCGCGCAGGATCTGGAGAGTGAGATCAGTGATCGAACGTTGGTTCTCGTCGAGCTCGAGGTCCATGGTCGGGTGTCCTAGTGACGCGGGATGCGCGGCATGCCGAGGCCGAAGAGCGCGATCAGATCGCGCTGGACCTCGTTCACGCCGGCGCCGAAGGTGAGGAAGAGGGTGCCCTGGTAGGCGCGCTCCAACCGGCCGCGGAGCGGGGCGCCGGGCGCGTCGTTCCGCAGCATGCCGGCCGGGCCGTAGACCTCCTGCAAGAGGCGATACGCCTCGCAGAAGAACTCGCTGCCGAAGACCTTGGTCGTGCTCGAGACGGCCGGGTTGGGATCGCCGCAGGTGACGGCCTTCCAGTTGGCGAGCTTCAGGTACTCGA
>CAZWAX010000022.1:0-26503 GCA_964631985.1 uncultured Polyangiaceae bacterium
TGAGCGAGCGCGGCTATCGCGTGATCGGATGGGAGTGACGCCCTCCGCGCCCTCACGGACGTCTCGGCGATCAAGGTGATCGCGCCGAACGTGCGGCAGATGGTCGCGTACGTCTGAGCATGGCGAGCGAGCGGCTGATCACGCGCGAGACCGTGCGTCGCTTCCTCGCGGCGATCCGGAGCTTCGCGACGTCCGAGGTGCGCGGACAGGCAACCTTCCTCTTCTCGGCCTTGCTCGCGTGCCTCGTCGCCATCAACGCCTTGAACGTGCTGAACAGCTACGTCGGGCGCGATTTCGTGACCGCGATCGAGCAACGGCATCACGAGCGGTTCGTACGTGAGGCGCTGCGCTACGTCGCCGTGTTCGCGGCGTCGACGGTCGTCGCCGTGCTGTACCGCTACAGCGAGGAGCGCATCGGGCTCCTGTGGCGCGACTGGCTGACCGGCCGCCTGGTGCGCGCGTACCTCGCGGAGCGCACGTACCGTCGGCTCGCCGACACCGGCGGGCTCGCCAACCCCGATCAGCGCATCGCCGAGGACGTCCGGTACTTCGTCACGACCACGCTGTCGCTGGCGCTCCTGCAATTGAACGCGTCGCTCACCGTGATCGCGTTCTCGGGCGTGTTGTGGTCGATCAGTCGGACGCTCTTCGTGGTCGGCCTCGTCTACGCGGTCGCCGGATCGGTGCTGACCGTCGTCCTCGGCCGCCCGCTGATGCGCCTCAACTTCCAGCAATCGGACCGCGAGGCGGACTTCCGCGCCGCCCTCATCCACGTCCGCGAGCACGCCGACCGTGTGGCGCTGCTGCATCGCGAGCACGAGCTCGAGGTCCGCCTGCTCGACCGGCTCCGGTCCCTCGTCGGCAACATGCGACGCATCATCACGGTCAACCGCAACCTCGGATTCTTCACCACGGGCTACAACTACATGGTGCAGATCATTCCGGCGCTGATCGTGGCACCGCTCTTCATCCGCGGCGAGGTCGAGTTCGGGGTCGTCACGCAGTCTGCAATGGCGTTCACGCAGCTTCTCGGCGCGTTCTCCCTCGTCGTGACCCAATTCCCGACGATCTCGTCGTATGCCGCCGTGCTCTCGCGGCTGAACGCCCTCACCGTCGGTATCCGGCTCGGGCGGACGTCGCCGCGGCGGATCGCGACGATCGAGGACGAGCGCATCGCATACGAGGACTTGACGCTGCGACTCCCGGAGGCGGGGCGCGTGCTGGTCCACAAGCTCACGCTGAGCATCCCGCGCGGCTTCCGGGTCGTGGTCCGCAGCCGGGATGCGATGGCGCGCGGCGCGCTCATGCGCGCGACGGCGGGCGTCTGGGAAGACGGCGATGGACGCGTGCTGCGGCCGTCGCTCGAACGCGTGGCCTTCGTGCCGGAACGACCGTACGTGCCGCCCGGAACGCTGCGGGAGGTGATGACCGGCAACGCGCACCCGTCCGCGTCGGATGCTCAGGTCCACGCCATCCTCGCCGCGCTCGACGCCGAGGCGATCATCGCGCACGCCGACGGTCTCGACGTCGAGCGCGACTGGGTGCGGATCCTGTCGCTGCGCGAGCAGACGCTGCTTTCGGTCGCCCACCTCGCCGTCGTGCGACCGCACTTCGCGTTCGTCGACAACCTCGGCCGCACGCTCGGACCCGAACAGTTCGCGATGGTCCTGCGCCTGTTCACGCGCTACGACATCACCTACGTCGCGATGGGCGGCGTGGACGTCGCGGCGCCGTGCGACCTCGTGCTCGACCTCGCGAACGACGGACGCTGGAGCCTCCAGCCCAGCAGCCCCGATTGCGCCTAATGGCCCGGACCGGTCTTCGATCCGCCGACCCGCTGGATGCGATTCGCAGGCGTGCGATCGGATGTCTCGCCCCGGCTCCGAAAATCGGGAAACCCCGCACGCCGACGGCGACATCGTCGCTGGCACGCCGGCTGCTGGCTCGCCGGCATGAACTGGCTATCGAGCTTCCGGGATCAGACCGTCCTCGTGACCGGGGCGTCGAGCGGCATCGGGCGCGCCGTCGCTTTGGCCTTCTCGGCAGCCGGCGCCCGGGTGGCGCTGGTCGCGCGGCGCCGCGACGTGCTCGAAGACGTCGAGCGTCTCGCCGGCGGCGAGACGCTCGTGCTCCCCACGGACGTCACGCGGCACGAGGACGTGCGCGCCGCGTTTTGCGACGCGAAGAGACGTTTCGGGCGGATCGACGTCGTCGTGAACAACGCGGGCATCCTCCTGCCGGCGCCGGTCGTCGAGATCACGAGCGCCGACCTCGACAAGATGCTGCGCGTCAATCTCTTCGGCGCGCTCTTCGTCATGCAGGAGGCGGTCGGCGTCATGCGGGAACAGGGCGGGGGCTCGATCGTCAACATGGCCTCGCTTGCCGGCCGCCGCGGCGTCACTCCGCTCGGCGGCTACTGCGCGTCGAAGTTCGCGCTCATCGGCCTCACCGAGGCCCTCCGAACCGAGCTCCGCGACGAGCCGATCCACGTCGGGCTCGTCCTGCCCGGCGTCGTCGAGACGCCGATGGCCGAGCAGATCGATCACGACCCCGAGTTCGTCGACACCTGGCCGAGCAGCTTGAACATGCCGCCGTCGTGGGTCGTATGGGCCGTCTTCGCCTCCGTGCGGTTCGGGCTCCTCGAGGTCTCGGTCCCGCCCGGTGCCGGCACGATCGAGAAGCTCGCCGCGCTCGCTCCCGGGGTCGCCGATACGATCGTCGACTGGGCGCGGGCGACCAGCCACTGGTGGGCGGCGCGACGGGGCGCGGGGGACGGCGCGTGACCCTGCCGGCCGGCGTTCCATTCGTCGACTTCGGAAATCGACGCGCCGCACTTCTCATCGCTGAGAAACACGCGGTGGTACGGCGGGGCGATGTCGCATTTCGTGAACGGCATGGATCGTGCTGCTTCGAGCCCCGATGCCGACCTCCACGGACGAAGCCCGGACACACCGAGACGCGCTCACCGCACTGCGGCGCCGCGGGTGTGTCTCGATCACAAAGTCGCGACACGGATAGCGCCGAAGTTCCCGAGTCCCTGGCCGCGCCTCTCAACCGAAAGGAAGCGAGATCATGGATGCGATCGCCGATGGACGAAAGATGCGTGCCCGCTTCCTCTGGATCCTCACGCTCGTTCTCTCGACGAGCGGACTCGCCGAGGCGGCATGGGACGGAACGCAGCACATCGTGCCCGGCGATCGCGTGCGCGCGACGTTCGCGAGCGCGCCCGGAGTGGAGGGCCACGCCTTCACGTTCTATGCGGCGGACGGCACCGCGCTGAGCCTCTCTTGGAAGGGCGCGGAGGGCGAGGTCTTGGACGTCCGGGTGCTCGACCCCGAGATGCAGCCGATCGACACGGCCGGCTACCTGCGCGGACACATCCTCAAGCGGCTGCCGCTTCCGGGTCGCGGCCGTTACACCATCCAAGTCGAGACGACCGCCGGAGCCGGAGGGTACGCGCTCCGGACGGCGGCGAAATATCCGCGGAGCTACGGCGGTAAGAACATCACGACGCCGGCGAGCGACAACTACGAGTTCGACATCGGGCTGCCCGCGGGCGCGAAGCTGAACGCCAAGGTGAAGCGCTCGCGCGGCAGCGCCGCGACCCCGACCTTCGCCTCGCTCTCCGGACCGACAGGCTTCGTCGAGATCGGTGATCATCCGACGGCGCTCAAGAACCTCGCGATCACGGCGACCGGCCTCCACACGCTCGCGATCGCCGGAGGGAACGGCGACGAGATCGACTTGCGAATCAGGGTCAAGTTCCCGGTCGGTCGGGCCCTTTACACCTTCGACGCCGTCGAGAACACGCTCGGAACCGCGAGCGAGATCCGCACCGCCTGGCTCGGCTCGGCACACGCCGATCTCACCTCCGAGCCGTTCTCGCACTGGAACGACGAGAGCCCGGCGGTCGTGCCGCAGAACTGCGCCAAGTGTCATAGCGGGCTGGGCTACCAGGATTTCCTCGGCGTGCTCGCGAATCCCTTGGCCGCCCCGCCCGAGACCGAGCCGAGCTCGAACCTGGACGATCCCGCGCCTTCGCCCGGGCAGGGACAAGTCGCTTCGGGTCCGTGGCCCGTCGGCACGACCGTCAACTGCGACGCCTGCCACAATCCCGTCACGGCGGGCCTGACCGAGGTGACGTTCCCCTCCGGCCTCACGGTCACGGGCCTGGGAGACGAGTCGCGCTGCATGCTCTGCCATCAGGGCCGCGAGTCCACGGTGAGCGTCGAGAAGAAAATCTCTGACGCGTACGCCGCGATGAAAATCGGCAGCGACGACACGGTGAGCTCCGCCGTGAGCTTCATCAACGTGCACTACTTTGCCGCGGCGGGAAGCCTCTATGGACGAGAAGCCGAGACGGCGTACGAGTACGCCGATCCCACCAAGGCCGATCTCGAGGTCGATCCGGTCACGGGGTTGAAGCCGCGCATGGCCTACGACCGCAAGTTCGCCCACGTCGCCGCAAGGGACGTCTGCTTCGAGTGCCACGACCAACACTCGCTCAAGGTCCGGGTCACGGAGTGCGCGACCTGTCACGTCGACCAGAACGGCGCTCCGATCGTGACCGCGCCTCCCGCCAACGACGCCGAGTACGAGAGCGCCATCGACAGGCTGCACGAAGTGCGCATGGCCGGTACCATCAACGACTTCGACGGCGACGGCGACGCCGCGGAGGGTGTGTACGAGGAGCTGACCGGGCTCGCGAACGTGCTCTACGCCGCGCTCCGCGCCTACGCGAACACGCCCAAGACGAACGGCAGCGGCGCGCCGGTCCCCGCCACGCCGATCGCATACTCACCGACCGCCTACCCCTACTTCTTCGTCGATCCGAACGACAACGGCGTCGTCGATCCGGGCGAGAAGACCGGCTACAACGCCTGGACCGCGCGCCTGCTGCGCGCGGCGTACGATTACCAGTACTGGCAGAAGGACCCCGGCGCCTTCGCGCACAACGCCAAGTACCTGATCGAGGTGCTCTACGACGCGATCGCGGACCTGCACGCTGCGCAGCCGGTCCCCGGCTTCGCCACTCTCGTCCGCAACGACAGCGGCCACTTCGATTCGTCGGCGGAGGTGTACCGGCACTGGGACGAGGACACCGATCATCTGGTGGATCCTTCGTGCTCCCGTTGCCATTCGGTCGAGGGCTTCCTCTTCCGGGTCAAGTACGGCATCGACCAGACGATCCCGGCGCCGCTGTCGAGCGCCATGACCTGCGAGACCTGTCACGAGGCCGACACGCCGTTCTCGCCGCTCGCGGGCCAGGCGCCCGCGCGGCGCTACGTCGCCTCGGTCAAGTTCCCCTACCCGGCGACCGCCACCACGACGCAGATCAACAACGTCACGATCGCGAACGGCACCGAGGGCTCGGCCGCGGAGGACGATTCCTTCCTGTGCATGACGTGCCACCAGGGCCGCGAGTCGACGCTCACGGTCGACGCGTTCAACCCGACTACGGTCATGACCTTCACGCTGAGCTTCCGGAACGTCCACTACCTGCCCGCCGGCGGCACGCAGTACGGCAACAAGGCTGCCGTCGCGTATCAGTACACCGGCAAGACCTACGCCTTGCCTTGGAACCACGGCGTGGCGTATTCCGGTACGTATCCGCAGCCAGCCGACGAGAAGGCACGCTGCGCGTTCTGCCACATGCAGGAAGGCAGCCACAGCTTCGAGGTCGAGGTGACGACCACCTGCCAGGACTGCCACGGGAGCGTGGCGCTCGACGAGATCGCCCCGCCCGGCGGCGAGCCCAACTACGACGGCGACCCAATGACCAAGCCGAAGGCCGAGGTGACGGTATTCGCCGCGCGGCTGTACGAGGCGATCCAGGCCTACTGCGCCGCCAAGGCAGACGACCCGATGCCGCCCAGTGGAGCGAGCTACACGGCTTACGACGGCGCCGCGTATCCCTACTTCTTCAAGGACACCAACAAGAACGGGGTCGTCGACGGCAACGAGACGAGCGCGATGCGGTTCGACAGCAAGAGCCTGCGCGCCGCGTTCAACTATCAGTACTTCCAGAAGGAGCCCGGAGCGTGGGCTCACAACAACAAGTACATCGTCCAGATCCTCTACGACGCGATCGACGATCTGGACGGCGATCTCACGGGCCTCATCCGTCCGTGACGAGGTGACAGCGATGCGTGTGCTCTCGACGAGGTTGGTACTGGCGCTCGCCATGGTCGTGACTTGGACGGTAACCGCGACCGGTTTTCCCCTCTACCGGAATACGCTCTGCGGGGGTGGTGCCAATGCGGGGGCGAGCTGCAAGGTGGATAGCGAGTGTCCCGGCAGCACTTGCGTCCCCACGGATGACTGCTCCCAGTGCCACGGTGGCTACCTCGCATCGCCGTACCGGAGCTGCGTCGGAGGCTCCAACGAAGCGGCGGCGTGCAGCGCCGACAGCCAGTGTCCGGGCGGCACGTGTGCGGCCTGGTCGGGACCTCTCCACAACGTCCATCGCAACAACATGCTCGGCGCGGCTCCGAACCCGTCGGATTCGGGCCGCTGCAACATCTGTCATATCGGCACCAGTAAGACGCCGGTGTTCTTGAACGAGTCGAACGGGACCCGGGTCTGTGTCGGCGGTGCCAATGCGGGGGCGAATTGCCAGGTCGATAGCGCGTGTCCCGGCGGCACCTGCACCGTCGTCTACGACCCGATCTCGTGCGTCGGTTGTCACGGGCGCGTCGAGGACCGCGGGATGCGTCCCGACGACTGCGTCGACGCGCCGACCACCAACGGCCCATGCGGCGATGGCGCGGGCCTGCGTCAGCACCACCAGAATAGCGGGATCACGCTGTGCGCGAGTTGCCACCCCGATGCGCTCCCCGCGAACTTCACGCCGGCCGGCGAGAACGTCAATCCGCCGTACTACTTCACGCCCGACAGTGCGCATCCCTTGAAACCCATCAACGCGTGCAATCCGAACGGTGAGGAAGACTACGAGGCGAGCCCCGACGGCTTGGACAACGACGGCGACCTCCTCTACGACACCGCGGACCCGGACTGTCCGACGCCGACGGCGCTCGCGACGCCCGAGGTGACCCCGACGCCCACGGCGACGCTCACGCCTTCGCCGGCGCCGACCTCGAACAAGGACTCGCAGAAATGCCAGGCGGCGATCGTCAAGAACGCCGCCAGTTTCGTGCAGGCGAAGGCGAAGGCGCTCCAGAAGTGCGAGGAAGCCGTCGTGAAGCGGAAAATCAGCGGGCCGTGCCCGGATCAGAAAGCGACGGACAGCATCGTCAAGGCCGAAGGCAAGCTCGAAGGCGGCATTGCCAAGGCGTGCGGCGGCAAGAACAAGGCGTGCGAGACCGGCGGCGACGACGTCGCCATCGCGCTCCTCGGTTGGCCGAGCGTGTGTCCCGACTTCGAGGACAAGGGCTGCACCAACGCGATCACGAGCTGTGCCGACATCGCGGCATGTGTCGCCTGCACCGGCGAGGCCGCCGTCGACCAGGCGATCGAGCTGTACTACGGCGCGTTGCAGCCGACCGACCCGAAGAGCAAGGACAAGCACGAGAAGGGCCTCAACAAGTGCCAGGCCACGATCGGCAAGGCCGGCGCGAAGTTCCTGGCCGCCCAGTCGAAGGCCCTGCAGAAGTGCTGGGACGGCAAGGTCAAGGGCAAGGTGAACGACTGTCCGAACGTGACGGTCGGGGACAGCGTCAGCAAAGCGGCGGTGAAGCTCGCGAGCACGATCAACGGAGCGTGCGGCGGCAAGGACAAGCAACCGGGCGGCGCCGGCGACGACGCCGACTTCACTACCGCCGAGATCGGCTTTCCGACGAGCTGCAGCGACGTGACGTTCCCGGGCTTCGTCACGCCCTGCGGCGCGCCGGTCGGCGATCTGCAGAGCCTGACCTCCTGCGTGGCATGCGTGACCCGCTTCAAGGCGGGGTGCGCCGACCGGGCGGGCGCGACGGGCCTCACGCCCTATCCGTCCGAGTGCAACCCCTGATTCGACTAACGACTAGACTAGGAGGAGAGCGATGAGGAGAGAGCTTCGTCCACTGTGGATCGTCGTGCTGGCGACATTGCTGCTGGCCGGTTGCGGAGACAACGACAACACCATCGTCATCGACGACAACGGCAACGACAACACGAGCAGCCGCACGGCGACGCCCGTCGCCGTGACGCCGACGGTCGTATCGACACCGCAGCAGACCGCGACCGAGATCGTGGCGACCGAGACGCCGGAACCGGGCGCGACCGAGACCCCGGCGCCGGAGGCGACCGAAACCCCGGACGTCGGCCCGACCTCGACCTCCGTTGCGACCGCAGCCGTCACGATCACGCCGACGGCGGGACTGACGGCGAGCCCGACCCCGGCACCGACGTCTACCGCAGCGGGTCCGTTCTGCGGCAACGGCGTCAAGGAAACCGGCGAGGACTGCGACAGCGGGACCGTGTTCAGCAGCAACGCCGATTGCGCCGAGCAATGCGCCTGCTGCCGCTGTCGACCCGACTCGGTGCACGCCTCGGTGCCGATGACGAAGTGCAGCACCTGCCATCCCGCGATCGCCCCCGCGCTGACGTTCCCTCCTGGCGCGGCCACGACGTTCCCGGGTCTCTGCGAGTGACGGCGAGCGGCTGGCGTGGCGTCGTGGACGCCACGCCAGCCGCCACGCCGGGCTCGAAGACGCCGACCTGCGCACGGCGCCATGCCCCGGCTAGAGGTTGCCATCCTCACCGTCGACCAGACGACGCACGTGAGTCTGCATAGCGCAGTGTTGGCAGACGAACCTGCTCCAGATCAGCTCAGCGAGCAGTTTTGGCGCAGCATTTTTTCGCAGCTATCGGAAAAATGATCGAAATTCGTTGACACTCCCGAGTGGTGATTGCGAAAGGGGCGGTGGTCGCTTCCGACCCCTTGCTTCGGAGGATCCCACTCATGAGAGCTCGAATCGCCATCGCCTTCGCGTTGGGCCTGCACCTGTTGGCCCACTCCTCGATCGCAGCCGCAGCGAGCTGTACCGGCGACGCGACCCAGTTGCAGTTTCCGCTCGACGGCACCTACTCCGTCGTTCCGTTCTCGGGCGCCATTCCGCCCGACTACCGCAACGACGACTTGTCGAGCCCGTCGGTCCCGCTCGGCTTCACGTTCGACCTCTACGGCGACCTGTTCACGAGCACGTTCATCAACAACAACGGCAACGTCTCGTTCGGTTCGCCGTTCTTCAACTTCACCGCCTCGGGCTTTCCCATCGGCACGTTTCCCATGGTCGCGGCCTTCTGGGCCGACGTGGACACCCGTGGGGCGGGGAGCGGCCTGGTGTACCAGAAGATCTACGACAGCAACGCCGACACGCTCGCCGACACGCTGGTCGTGACGTACGACCGCGTCGGCTACTATGCCGGACACGACAACCTGCTGAGCACCTTCCAGCTCGCGATCTCCGACGGCACCAATCCCGACATGGGCCTCGGCAACAACGTGTGCTTCAGCTGGGACAACATGTGCTGGACCACAGGGGACGCCTCGGGCGGGTCGGGCGGGTTCGGCGGCGTCGCCGCGACGGTCGGCGCCAACCGCGGCAACGGCGTGGAGTTCTTCCAGATCGGCCGCTTCGATCACGAAGGCACGGACTACGACGGGCCGTTCGCCGCCAACGACGGTGTGAGCCATCTCGACTCCACCACTACCTGTTTCAACACCTCGACGACCACGACCAACATCGCACCGATCGCGACCGGCTTCCCCCCGAGCAATCAGTTGACGGTCGACACCTGTCTCGGCGAAGACGTCGCGCTCAACCTGCAGTTCCTGAGCCCCGAGGCCGGCCAGACCACGACGGTCGGCATCGCCGATCCGAACGGGGCGCAGGCCAACGGCCTGGTGATCGGGAACACGCCGGGGAACGTCGCCACGGTGAGCCTCAGCTGGCCGTCGCCGGTGGTCGGGACCTATCCGATCACCTTCACCGCGACCGACAACTTCAGCCCGCCGGGCCAGACCGTGGTGACGCTGACGCTCACGGTCACGTGCAGCGCACCGATCTGCGGCAACGGGGCGCTCGAGCAAGGCGAGCCGTGCGACGGCGCGCTCGATGCGGCGTGTCCCGGGCTCTGCAGCCCGAGCTGCACGTGCGTCGCGTGTAACGACGACGCCGACTGCAGCGACGGCAACGTCTGCACCGACGACTCCTGCGATCTCGCCGGCGGCTTCGTGTGTCAGTACCAGAACAACACCGCGCCGTGCAGCGACGGCGACTTCTGCACCGAGGGTGAGATCTGTGCCGACGGCCAGTGCGGCGGCGGCACGGCGATCGACTGTTGCACCACGGCCACCGATTGCGACGACGGCAACCCGTGCACCGACGACACCTGCGATCCGAGCGGTCCGATCTCGATCTGCGGGCACACGCCCAACACGGCCGGGTGCGACGACGGCGACGCGTGCACGACGCCCGACACGTGCAGCAACGGAACGTGCCAGAGCGGGCCGCCTGCCAGCTGCGACGACGCCAATCCCTGCACGGACGACAGCTGCCAACCGACGGGCGGCTGCACGAACGACCGCAATACGCTCTGCACGCCCGGGTGCGGCGATCTCACCGTCGGCACGGGTGAGACCTGCGACCCGCCGAACCTCGCGGTCGACCCGGTCACCAGCCAGTCGGTGTGTCGCTTGAACTGCACCGCCTGCGGCGACGGCAACGAAGACGCCGAGGAGACGTGCGACGACGGCAACACCGTGACCGGTTGTCGCACCGACAAGCCGCAGAAGCCCAACGATGCCTGCAACAACAACTGTACGCAGGCCATCTGCAAGGACCCGGCGCGCATCACGCTCGGCCCGGTGAGCGGAACGCTCACCCTCCACGCGCGTCTGACCAACACCGAAGGTCGGGTGCTCGACGTCGCGGGCCAGCCGGTCGCGGTCCGACTGATGTCGCGCAACAACCAGATCTTCAGCGCCACGCTGGCGAGCGGCGCACTCGCGGAGTCGAAAGCCGGACACTTCCGGTACCGGAACTCCACGGCACGGCGGGCGGGGATGGGCGTCTCGACGGTGAAGGTGAGACGATTCGCCGATCACTACCGCATCACGTTCGAGGGCTTCGGGACGCTCACCAAGGCCACCGCGGCGATGACCACGGTGATCGAGATCGGCGGCGAGCGCTGGAGCATGGAAGGGACGTGGATTCGCACCAGCAAGGGCTGGAGGCTGAACGAGCGTATCGCCCACTGAAACGCGGCGACGGGGGCGCAGCTTCTCGGGGCTGCGCCCCCCGAGCACGGGCGGTGCCGTGCCCGTAAGAATGCCCCGCCGGGCGAGCTCGGGCGCAACCTCGGCGACCCACGTCGTCACGTCCGGGTTCACCTCGGGAAGCTGCGCGCACATGCGCGCGGAAACCACCTTCGCGCCGAGGACACGGACCACGAGCTTCGAGGTTGCCGGCGCACGCCCTGCGCGTCACTCCCAGCCGATCACGCGATAGCCACGGTCGCTCAAGCACGCGGCGACGAAGTTCCGGTAGATTTGGGTCGACTCCCCGCCTCCGCTCAGGGCGGCCTGCAGCAGGCCAACGGTGGCGCCCACTGCCGCGCCCGCTCCCGCATCGCGTCCCGCCCCGCCGTAAATCGCGCCCCCCTCGAAACGCGTGTTCGGATACAGCACACCGCGACGTTTTTGATCTTGAACACGTAGACTCCACTGTCGCGTGGGACTACTCATTGCTCGATATGCTCACAGGTCTCCTCTGAATGAAGACCTGTGCAACCGACCCCCGAGGTCGCATACCGAAAGGATCCACGATGTCCATTTTCGGAAGAATCATTGGCTGCCCGGCGGAGAACATGGGCGACTCGGCGCAAATGAACATGTGGTTGCACAAGGTGGTGTTGCGGAAGCTCGCCGAGAACGGCGGCAACGTTCCGCAGGAACTGTTGGACTGACGATGTTGGAGCTCATCTGGATCATCATCATCGGCGCCGTGGTCGGTGCCCTGGCGAAGTTTCTCATGCCCGGAGCGGATCCCGGAGGCCTCTTCATCACCATCATTCTTGGAATCACTGGAGCGGTCGTTGCGACCCTCTTGGGTCGAATGATCGGTCTCTACGGAGCCGGACAGGGAGCGGGATTCGTTGCCTCGATCATCGGTGCGATCCTCGTTCTCTTCGCCTACCGCCAATTCAGAAGACCATCAGCATAGACGCGCCCATCGTTGCGCCAGCGGAGGAGTGAGCCATGGGAATCCTCGATGAGATGCTCGGCGGCGGACCACTGCAGGACATGTATCGGGACTTCGTGAAGCGCTACGAAAACGGTCATCCCGCCGAAGGCTATTCGGACCAGGAAGTCGTCGAGCGCTACCGGGAAGTGGCACACGCCGTGCCGCCCGATCAGTACGCGCAGGCAGCGCAGGAGGCGCTGGCGCGGCTCTCCCCCGAGGAGCGCGCCGAGTTCGTCGCAATGCTGCAGGAGCGCGCCAAAACGCGCGGCATTGCCCTACCGAAGCAGGTGGGAACCGAGCCGCGCGACCTGGGCAAGGTCGTCACCGATCTGCACGAAAAGCCCGGGCAGTTGCGCGACATCCTCAGCGACGAGAGCCAGCCGCGGGCGGAGGCGGGGTCGAGTCCGCTGACGAATATCCTTGCATCGCCGATCGCGAAAGCCGCGATGGCGGGAATTGCCGCCATGATCGCAAGACGCGTCATGCGAGGCCCCGCCCGCTAGACACGAACATCTAGGCGCTCGATCTGCCGACGACTCGCATCGAGCGGAAGGCGTGCCAGCTCGGACCACCTGCTCCAAGGCGGCGCAGAAAATCTGTTGGATTTCGGGCTTTTCCGTGGGGATCGCAGTGGTCGTCGGCGCGCCGTCACGATAATCATCGCGACCAAACCCGATCCCCACCAACCACGGAGCCCATCCAATGATTCGCGACTACTCTTCTCGGTCTCTCGTCGCCGCCGCAGTCGGCGCGCTGCTCATGGTCATCGTCGCTACCGCCTCGACGACGCACGCCATCATCTGTCCTGGCTCGGTCACCTTCGAGCCGTCCGGCACGAGCCTGCTCGAAGCCGGCTGGACCGGGCTCGCCCACGATCAACCGGTGCTCGGTTGGACGCTCGACATGAAGATCGACAGCTGCCCCGACGCCACCATGAGCACGTGCGGCGAGTGTACCATCGCGGGGCTGATCCCGAACGCGATCAGCTCCAATCAACGGTGCGCCAACGACACCTCGATCGTCTGTGAGGACGACGCACCCTGCCAGGCGCAGCCAGGCGTGTGCGAAGACGGAAGCAGCAACGGCGCCACCTGTACCATCGACGCCAACTGTCCCGGCGGTACGTGCCGGCGGCGCTGCGCGTTCTTCACGGCGGCGCCGACCGGACTTTCGGTGGGCGGCGTTTCAGCGTGCCTCACCAACCAGATCCGCGCGGCAGTCACCGGCACGGTCGACGTCGAGCTCGGCGCGCTCACCGCCGCGGTGCCGCTGCGCTCGAACCTCCACCTCGGTATCACCACCGACAACCCCTGCCCGCGCTGCATCGGCGATCCGACGGCCGCCGACGGCCTCCAGGGCGGCACGTGCAGCGGCGGGCCCCGCGACACCTTCGCCTGTGACGCCGCGGCTTCGGTCCCCGAGCGTCCAGACTTCGGTGCCACCAGCTTCGACTGCCCGCCGTCCACGGGCACGTTCCTCGGGAGTCTGGCCTTGAACTCCTACCCGATCACCGTCGCGACCGGCACGTCGACGCGCACGCTCTCGAGCGCGAACCCGAGCTGCACCCAGAGCGGCTTCACGGGCAACAAGTGCTTCTGCGACACGTGCAATCATTCAGCCGCGACACCGTGCTCGTCGAACGCCGACTGCGTGGCCGTGGGCGCGACGATATGCGGCGGCCGGCGCTGCCTCGGCGGTCCGAACGTCGGCGCGGCGTGCACCTCCAACACACAGTGCCCGGGGATCGTGGGGGGCTGCGGCCGTCCCGGGGAAGCGACGCGACCGAACGGCTGCTTCGACGACACCAACACTCCGGGCGATCCGTGCCAAGACACCGGACCGGTCGATGGCATGGGGGAATGCGTCGATGGGCCACCGACCTCCTCATGCACGAACCATCCGCAACGCGGCTGCGCGACCGATACCGATTGCGACAACGTACTCGGCGCCTGCCAGTCGACGAACCGTCACTGCTACCTCGACAACGGCGTGCTCGGCGGGAGCGTCTCGGTGACGGGCGTTGCGACGCCTCCGAGCGGTGGCGTGGCCGATCCCACGACGATCGGTGGCCTTTTCTGCGTGCCCCCGTTGACGTCCAGTGCAAGCAACGCGGCCACCGGTCTTCCTGGCCTCGGCCGCACACGCATCCCCGGCAGCATGACCTTCGGCGGCGCGGTCGGCGAGCTCACCATCGCCGCCAACGCCGCTCCCGGCAGCGAGGTGAACAGCGACGACGGTGAAGGCGACGGCGCGACCGCCGGCGACCCGGTCGAGACCGCCATCACCACCTCCACCGGCGCCGCCGCCGGCGAGGTCACCCTCTTCGAGACGACCCAGCAGACGCCGCCGCCCATGGGCTTCGACATCCTCGGCGCGGTCATGCAGATCACCGCGCCGACCGGCACGACCGCGAATCCCTTGACCTTCGTGTTCCGGATCGACTCGTCGCTGACGTCCGGGCAGACGCTCGCGAGCGTCGAGCTCCGTCGGAACGGGGTCATCGTCGACCCCTGCACCGACGTCCCGCCGCAACCGATCGACCCGAATCCGTGCGTCTTCGACCGGTCCATGGTCGGCGACGACTTCCAGATCAGCGCCTACAGCTCGGCCGCGAGTGATTGGGACGTCGTCGCGCCGGCCGTCGCCGCGACGCCGACGGCCACCACCACCGCGGCACCGGGCGATACGCCGACGCCGACCCAAACGCCGACACCGACCCCCACCCAGACCCTGACACCGACGCCCACGCCGACACCGACGCTCACGGCTGTCCCGGCCTGCGCCGCGATGCCCGAGATCTGTCGCACACCCGTCGTCGGCGGCAAGGCGTTCCTCGCCCTCACCGACAAGGACGACGAGAAGGACCAGCTGCAGTGGAAGTGGTCCGCGGGCTCCGCGACCGACAAGGCCGACTTCGGCGATCCCCTGACCACCGACGACTACGCCCTCTGCCTCTACGACGGCACGGGCCTCGTCGCGACGCTCACGGCCCCGGCGGGCGGCATATGCGCGACCAAGGACTGCTGGGCCGACAAGCCGAAGGGCTACCAGTACAAGGACAAGGAAGCCTCGCCGAGCGGCATCACGCAGTTGCAGCTCAGCGAAGGCACCGACGGCAAGGCGAAGATCCAGGTGAAGGGGAAGGGTGTGAATCTGCCCGACCTCGATCTCGGCATGCTGACTTCCCCGCTCACGGTCCAACTGAAGCCGATCGGTGGCGGCATCTGCTTCGGCGCCACCTACAGCTCGCCCTTCACCAAGAACGACGCCGTGCAATTCAAAGACAAGGCGGACTGAGCCGGACGACCTGCGCTCCGGCCACGCACCGGGATGCTTCCCGGTGCGTGGCCGAGTGTCGGGTTGATGCGCTCCGCGACGGACGCTGGGCGCGGTTCGCGGAGTTCGTGAATACCGCGGTCGCGGTCGACGCGTTTGCCGCGGCGTAACCGCTCGGAGATTCTCCGACTGTCGATTCGGCCCCCCCTCGTTCGACGAGGAGGTGAAGCCCGAATCCAAAGGAGATCGACCATGTCACAGTCCACCAACACCGTCCGTCTTCACCGCGTGCTGCGCGCGCCCGCCGACCGCCTGTATCGCGCCTTCCTCGATCCCGACGCGATGGCCAAATGGCTGCCCCCGCACGGTTTCACGGGCAAGGTTCATCAGATGGACGCTCGGGTCGGCGGCGGCCACCGGATGTCGTTCACGAACTTCGGCACCGGCACGAGTCATTCGTTCGGCGGCACCTACGTCGAGCTCACACCCCACGAACGCATCCGGTACACCGACACGTTCGACGACCCCAACCTGCCGGGTGAGATGCAGGTGACGATCACGCTCCGGACCGTCTCCTGCGGCACCGAGCTCGCGATCGTGCAGGAAGGCATCCCGTCGGCCATTCCCGTCGAGGCCTGCTACCTCGGGTGGCAGGAGTCGCTCTCCATGCTCGCGCAGCTGGTGGAGCCGACGATCCCGGACGGTGCGTAACGCGTCCTAGGAGAAGGCCCGCCGTGTGGTAAGGCAAACCCATGTCGACTCCCCCGCCCCAACCGGAAGAAGATCGTCTGCGACTCGCGGGGCATCTCTTGGTGCGCGATCTCGAGGGTACGGCGCGTGAAGCGTTGATCGACATCTTCCGCAGCGAGGACGTGCCGGCAGGTCGAGCCGTGCTCGAGGAAGGTCAGACGAACTCGCGCCTGTTCATCGTTCTCGCGGGGTCCGTCAGCGTGAAACTCCCCAAGCGCGCGCGTCGGGTGAGTGAGGTGAGGCTCGCGACGCTCGGCGCCGGCGACATCTTCGGCGAGTACTCGGTATTCGACGGCCAGCCGGTCTCGGCTACCGTCTTCGCCGTGCAGGACACCCGCATAGCCTGGGTCGAGAAGTCGGCGCTCGATGGTTACGTCGACGCGCACCCCGAGGCGGGCCGCCGCGTGCACGAAGGGCTGCTCAAGGTGCTCGTCGGTCGCCTGCGCGCCAACGACGCCGAGCTCGACATCATCACCATCGGCTGAGCGTCCCCCACACCCGTCGCCCCTACGGGCGACCCGCCTGCGCCTGTTGCCGTGGCACGAGCTGCTCGCGCACCGCTTTCGCCATCAGGGCCGGGGGCAACAGGCCTTGCCCGAGCACGAAGTCGTTGAACGCCAGGCGGTCGAACCGGTCGCCGAGCGCGAGCTCCGTTTCCGCACGCAGCTGCAGAAGGCGGGTGTAGCCGTAGAAATAGCTGCCGGCCTGGCCGGGCGCACGGAACGTGTAGCGATCGATCTCCTGGCGGACCATGGCCGGCGACAGGACCACCTCCTCGGCCAGCACCCTGCCCGCGTCGGCGGGCGTGATCAGGCCGAGGTTCACCATCGGATCGAGCATCGCGCGCGCGGCGCGCAACAGCCGGAACTGCAAGGCGATCAACTGACCCTCGATCGGCTCGTAGGGCAGGACCTCCGCTTCGGCGTAGAGCGCCCAGCCCTCCACATTGACGCTGTTGAAGGCAAAGAGACTGCGCGCCTGCGACACGCCGCGCTCGACCATCGCGGTGAACTGCAGCTCGTGGCCGGGACGCCCCTCGTGCGCGCTCAGCGTCCACGCCACCGCCGGGAAGTTGAAGTCGTCGTACGCGTCGCCGCCGCGCGCCGCGGACGGGTTGGCCAGCGGCAGCACGAACTCGCCGCGCTCGCCCGTGTTGCCGATCAACGGAGGCGGCTTCATGTGCGGCGCGGGTTGGGCGGCCGACTCGGCGTCCGACGCGAGCCGCATCACCATCGGGCGGGCCGGCAACGCCGCGATGCGCTCGCGGCGGATCACGGCCTCGAGCTTCCGGTTGACCGCCGTGTAGTGCGCCACGAGCTCGCCATTTGGAATGGCATCGCCCTTCAGCCGGCGGATCACTGCCCGGTAGTCCAGGATGTCGAAACTCTTCTCCTTCGCGACCAGTGGGGCCAACGCCTGCATCGCCGCGCGAGTCTCGAGGAACGCCGTCTGCGCGCGCTCGATGAGGCGCTCGGGAGCGATGTCGATGCCGGCAAGCTCGAGCAGAAAGGCGTAGAGCTCGGGCGGCTGCCGGAAGTCGTGGCGTGCCGCCGGCACCACGACCGCCTTCTGCCAAGCGACGTAGTCGGCGAATTGCGCGTCCATCGCCGCGAGCGCGTCGTCGGCGCCGGCGATCCCGTGCTCGCCGAACAGCGTCCGAATGCCTTGCGCGTACGTCGTCGCGTTCGCGATCGCCTCCTCGACGCTCGCCTTGTACGGCCCGCGTCGATCGACGGCGCGGCTCTCGTCGAAGCGCGCCTTGGCGAGCTCGGTCAGCGGCGTGGTGTCGGGGAACCGGCCGACGTAGCGCCGGAGCATCTCGAGGGCCTTGGCGCGGCGCTCGGGCGCCACCTGCTCGTCGAGCAAGCCGCGGATGCCCCCGAAGACCAACTGCGGTGCGTCGTACCAATCGAGGTAGTACTTGTCGTTCAAGCGCACGGCCGTCACGTCGTCGCTCACCGCCTCGAGCAGGATCTGGAGGTCCTGCCGGACGTTCGGCTCCTTCTCCGCCGCGAGCCGGCGATTCAATTCCGCGATCACGGTCTGCATGGCGGCGACGTAGCGCTCGTCGAGCCGCGGGCCCAGGTCGGCCACGTGCCCGTCATAGCGGCTCAGACCACGCTGCGACGCGCCTTCGGGAGAGAACTCCGCCTGGGCTTCCAGCACGACGCGCGTGTGGGCATTGCTGGCCTCGACCCACGACCGGGCTCCCGGTTGATCGGCCCAGCCGAGCGACGCCGTGAGCAACGCCGCCAACACCACGACGGGCGCGGCGACGGTCCTCACTCGTGACGCTTCAGGAAGCCGAGCGTCGCGGTGCTCGGATGCGACAACAGCCATTCCTGCGCCGAGAACGGAACCTCGCCCGGCGCGGGTACGCGGCGGCGGTAGGTTCCGTCGGAGCCCATGTCCCACGCGTTCACGGTGTCCTGAAGGTACGGGTGGAGGATGCCGTCGTAGAGGTGACGCACGAGCACCGGGCGCGTCACCGGCACCAGCGTCTCGATCCGGCGATCCAGGTTCCGACCCATGAGGTCGGCGCTGCCGATCAAGGCCTCGGGCTCCCCGCCGTTCTCGAACCAGAAGATGCGACTGTGCTCGAGGAACCGTCCGACCACCGACGTGACGCGCACCTTGTCGCTCAGGCCGGGAACGCCGGGGCGGAGGCAGCAGATGCCGCGCACCAGCAGGTCGACGCGCACGCCGTCGGCCGCCACCTCGTACATCGCGTCGATGAGCTCGGGGTCGGTGAGAGAGTTCAGCTTGAAGACGACCCGCGCCGGCCGCCCCGCGCGAGCGTGCTCGCGCTCGCGGCGCAGGCGCCGGAGCATCTCGCTGCGGAGATTCAGCGGGGCGACGAGCAGCTTGCGGTAGCTGCGCTGGCGCGACACGCCGGTCAGGAAATTGAAGAGCTCGAGCAGGTCCTGCGTGATCTCCGGATCGGCGGTGAACAGGCCGAGGTCGGTGTAGAACCGCGCGGTCATCGGGTTGTAGTTGCCGGTGGCGATGTGCGCGTAGGTCCGCAAACCGCCTGCCTCGCGCCGCACGACGAGGCAGAGCTTCGCGTGCACCTTGAGCTCGGTGAAACCGTAGGTCACGTGGGCACCGGCGCGCTCGAGGGCACGCGCCCAGACCAGGTTCTTGCTCTCGTCGAAGCGCGCCTTCAGCTCGACCATCACGGCGACCTGCTTCCCTGCCTCGGCGGCCTCCAGCAGCGCCTCGACGATCGGGGAATGCTCCCCGACGCGATAGAGGGTCTGCTTGATCCCGATCACCGCGGGATCCGCCGCGGCGGCGCTCACCATCGTCTCGACGGAGCTGAAGCTGTCGAACGGCTGATGGACGAGCACGTCGCCCGCGCGCAGCGTCTGGAAGAGCTCCTCGCTACGGCTGAGCGCCTCCGCGACGTGCGGCTTGTGCGGCGGCCAGCGCAACGCCGGCACCGGCAGGTTGGCCAGCTCGTCCAACACCTCGAAGCCGAGCAGGCCGGAGATCCTCGAGACGTTGCGCACGTCGACGTCGAGCAATCGGGTGAGCCGGTCTTGGACCTCCTCGGGGGTGTCCGCCTCGACGTCGAGCCGCACGGGGTCGCCGAACCGCCGGCGACGGATCGTCTCCTGGATCATGTCGATCAAGTCGCCGGCTTCGAGCTCGCGGATCTCGACGTCGGCGTCGCGCACGACCCGGAAGCGATGGGCGCCCGCCAACGGGACGTCGGGAAACAGATAGTGCAGATGCTGGCGGATGACGTCCTCGAGCAGGACGAAGGTGTGGCCGCGCCGCCCGATGGGAACCGCGCGCTTCAAGACCGTCGGGATCTTCACTCGCGCGAGCTTGCTGCCCTCGTGGCCGTCGTCGATCACGACGGCGAGGTTCAGGCTGCGATTGGAGATGAACGGGACCGACGGCGCGGGATCGAGGATCAGCGGCGTGCAGACCGGGAACACCTCCTGCTCGAACCAGCGCCGGAGACCCGCCTGCCGCCGTCCGGTGAGGGCCTCCCACGGCAGGATCTCGACGCCAGCCTCCGCGAGAAGCGGCGAGAGCTCCCGCGTCCAGACGTCGCTCGCGATCCGTCGCATCGGGGCGACGATCTCGGCGATGCGCGCCAGCTGCTCGCTCGGCCCGAGGCCGTCGGGGGACGCTTCGACGACGCCACCCTCCACCTGCTCCACCAGTCCCGAGACCCGGACCATGTAGAACTCGTCGAGGTTCGACTCGAAGATCGAGAGGAAGCGGCAGCGTTCGAGCGGAGGATTCGCGGGGTTGCTGGCCTCCGCGAGGACGCGCCGGTTGAACTCCAACCAGCTGAGCTCACGGTTGAGGTAGCGTTGCTGATCGCTCCGCTCGACGGCGACCGGGGCCGTCGCCTCGAGCCCGGCCGAGCGGCGACTCTTCGGAGCGGGTCGCAGGCTCACGACGCGCCCGCGTTGCGCCACGCCGGCCCACCGCCCCCCGTCCACCCCCGTCGATCGCGAACCATATTTTGAATGCTATCAGCTACGGCGCACGCAGGCTTGCGCGGTTTGCTCGATCACGAGCGACTCGCGGCCGCGCCGACGCGCGTCGAGCGCCCAGAGCAGATGCTCGAGGGTCGCGTGGTCGGTCGGCGCCGAGCGGTGCACGATTTTTTCGAGCTCGAGGTCACTGTCGGTGGCGAGCTTTTCGAGTTGTTCCGTTCGCATGCGCGTGACCTAACCCGCACCGGTCGCACCGGGCAACCGTGGCGAAGCAAGGCCTTGAAATCCCTGCGCCCGGCGCCACCGCCCCATGACCTACGCCTTTAGTCCCTTGACTAACCGGCGCCGATTTCGTTATACGCCCGACTAACACACTCGAACGGAGGCCATCATGACGACCCCAAGCACGCAGGTAGCCGGCAGGAAGTTGACCCTCAGTCACGTCGGACTCAGCTGTTTCGACCTCGCCACGATGGAGGATTTCTACACGCGGGTCCTCGGGATGACCGTCACCGACCGCGGCGAGGTCGGAGGCGGCATGGCGACCCTCGTCTTCCTCACCACCGACCCGTCCGAGCACCATCAGCTCGTGCTGGCCTCGGGCCGCACCGAGGGCACGGTGCTCGAGGGTCCCGTCCCCGGCGGCAGCTTCGGATCGGTGATCTTCCAGCTGACCTTCCGCTTGGAGGATCTGCCGACGCTGCGTCGCGTGCAGCAGAAACTGATCGCCGAGGGCAATACGAACTTCGTGCCCCTCAACCACGGCAACTCCTGGTCGATCTACACCCGCGACCCCGAGGGCAACGCGCTCGAGCTCGTCGTCGACAGCCCGTGGTACGTGCACCAACCGAACGGCGAGTACCTCGACCTCTCCCTCGGCGACGACGAGATCTTCCGCCAAACCGAGGCCCTCTGCCGCGCGACCGGCGACTGGCAGCCGTACGAGCAATGGCGCGCCGAGGTGGCGCGGCGGATCGTCGCCGATCAGGCCGGGCTGCGGTGACGATGACGCGCATCGACACCCCCGTCCTCGTCGTCGGCGCGGGGCCCGCCGGCACGACGACGGCGCTCCTGCTCGCACGGCTCGGGGTCGCGTGTCGCGTCGTCGAGCGCCGCGCCACCCCGCAGCCGGCGCCCGCCGCCCACGTCGTGAACGCCCGCACCCTCGAGATCTTCCGCGCCGCGGGCGTCGACATGGAGGCGATCGCCGACGCCTGCCAGGATCCCGTCGACGCCGGCCACGTCTTCTTCATGACGACGCTCGCGGGCCAGGAGCTCGGCCGGCTCCCGTACGAGCAGCAGGGCGACGACATGTTGGAGCTCACGCCAACGCCCCTCCGCAATCTCTCGCAGCATCGGCTCGAGCCGATCCTCGCCGACACCGTGCGCCGGACGCCGAGCGTGGCGCTCGCATACCGCCACACCTGGGAGAGCGCCGTCCAGGACGACGGTGGCGTGACCTCGCGCGTCCGCGACGACGCGAACGGGACCGTCTACGAGGTGCGAAGCCGCTGGCTGATCGCGGCGGACGGGGCCGCGAGCCCGGTCCGGCGCGCGCTCGGCATTGCGCCGATCGGTCCCGATCGTCTGCAGAGCTTCGTGATGATCCATCTGGAGGCGAATTTCCGCACGCTCGTCGGCGAGCGCCGCGGCGTCCTCTATTGGACGTCGGCACCCGACGCGACCGGCACCTTCGTCGCGCACGACCTCGACCGCACCTGGGTCTACATGCACCCCTTCGATCCCGACCGGGAGTCGGTCGCCGACTACGACGAGGCCCGCTGCACCGCCATCGTGCGCCGCGCGCTCGGCTCGGCAGACACGCCCTTCACGATCCGCACCGTGCGGGCCTGGACGATGACGGCCCAGGTCGCCGAGCGCTACCGCGAGCGCCGCACCTTCCTGGTCGGCGACGCCGCGCATCGCTTCCCGCCCACCGGCGGCATGGGCCTCAACACCGGCGTGCAGGACGCGCACAATCTCGCGTGGAAGCTCGTCGCCGTCGACGCGGGTCGGGCCAGCGATGCGCTCCTCGACACCTACGAGCGCGAACGCCGCCCGGTCGCCCAACGGAACGCCGACGTGAGCCTGCAGAACGCGATGCGGCTCATGGAGGTGTACCGGGCCCTGGCCGACGTCGATCCCGCGGAGCGCGCCGCCGGTACCATCACGGTCAGCGCGGCGCTCCGGACGGCGATCGCCGACCAGGCCGAGCACTTCGACATGCTCGGCCTCCAGCTCGGCTTCGCGTACGACGCCGGCGCGATCGCCGCCGACGGCCCGGTCGCCGCTCCGTCGGCGATCCGCACCTACGTCCCGAGCGCCCTGCCCGGCGCGCGGCTGCCGCACGCCTGGGTCGTACGCGACGGTCGGCGCATCTCGAGTCTCGACCTCGTGACCTACGATCGGTTCACGCTCGTCGTCGGCCCTCACGGCGGGGCCTGGGCGGAGGCGGCCGCCGAGCTGGAGTCGCTCGCGGTCGTGACGATCGGTCGCGACGTCGACGACCCGGCCGGGACGTGGACGCGGCTCCTCGCTCTGGAACCGAGCGGCACCATCCTCGTGCGCCCCGACCAGCACGTCGCCTGGCGCGCCGAGCATGCCGTCGCCGATCCGCGCCTCGCGCTGACCCGCGCCCTCGACGGCATCCTCGACCGCCCGACCCTCGTCGCCGCATAGCAAAGGAGCAACCATGGACGTCGGAATCGCCGGCAAGAAAGCCATCGTCTGCGCGTCGAGCCGCGGGCTCGGCAAGGCCTGCGCCACCGCGCTCGCGCGCGAGGGCGTGCACGTCGTCGTGAATGGCCGCGACCCCACGCGGCTCGAGGAGACGGCCGCGGCGATCCGCGGCGAGAGTGACGTCGAGGTGACCGCCGTCGCGGCCGATCTCTGCACCGAGGACGGCCGCGCGCGACTCGTCGCCGCCTGCCCCGACCCCGACATCCTGGTCACCAACAACGGCGGCCCGATGCCCGCCCGTTTCGAGGATTGCGACCACGCGACCTGGCTCGCCGCGCTCGAGCAGAACCTGCTCGCCCCCGCGCTCCTCAGCCGCGCGGTCGTGGGCGGCATGCGGAGCCGGGGCTTCGGCCGCATCGTCAACATCACCTCGGCGATGGTGAAAGCACCGCATCCGATGATGGGACTCTCGACCGCCGCGCGGAGCGCCCTCACCGCCGTCTGCAAGGGGCTCTCGCGCGAGGTTGCGCGCGACAACGTGACCGTCAACAACCTGCTGCCCGAGCGCATCGACACCGACCGGCAGCGCTTCATGGCCGGCCTGCAGGCGGCGGGACGCGGCATCACGATCGAGGAGGCGTACCAGGAGATCGCCGCGTCGATCGCCGCCAACCGCCTCGGCACGCCCGAGGAATTCGCGGCGGCCTGTGTCTACCTCTGCAGCGCGCAGGCCGGGTTCGTGTCGGGTCAGAACCTCCAGATCGACGGCGGCACGTACCCCGGCCTGCTGTAGCCGGCGTCTCTCAGCGCGCCGGGTTCGCGATCACCTCGAACGAGCCTTGGAAGACGGGCGCCATCGCGAGCAACGCCGGCCCGGCCGTGCTCTCGAACGCCCGCACCAGCTCCTGCGCCTCGGCCGGCGCTTCGGCGGGAGTCCTCTCCGGGAAGGGCGGCGCCGGATAGTACTCGACGCCGAGCTGCAGCGTCTTCGCGAGCATCTCGCCGCCGATCAGCTCGGTGATGAACAGCGCGGTGTCGATGCTCGCCGAGACGCCGGCGCCGGTGACGTACTTGCCGTCCTGGTGGTAGCGCACCGGCAGGAACTCGGCGCCGTACTCGGCGAGTCGGTGCTGATAGAACCAGTTGGTCGTCGCCTTGCGGCCCTTCAGCAAACCCGCCGCCGCGAGCGTCGCGCTGCCGTTGCAGATGCCGATCGTCCACGTCGACGTCGCGTCGAGCCGGCGCAGATGGCCGAGGAAGGTCTCGTCGGTCTCCAGCACCGCGCCGCCGGGTCCGCCCGGCACGTAGAGAATGTCGGTGCTCGCCACCTCGGCGAGCGAGCGAAACGCGAGCAGCCCGAGCGCGCGCGTGTCGGCCACGATCACCCCGCGCTCGGGCGCCACCCACTCGACCTCCATCCCCGGAATACGCGAGAGCACCTCGTAGCCACCGATCGCGTCGAGCGAGGTCACTCCGTCGAAGATCACCATGGTGAGTTTCATCGTCACGTCCTCCTGACGGATGGCGATAGAGTGCGAGCCGCGCCGACGGAAGACGACGCGGCGCGATTGGCAGGATCGGTGGCGCCGTTGTCTTCGCGCGACGCCGCGACGCCCCCCAAGGCGCCGCGCCGGAGCTTGCCGGAGACCGTGCGCGGCAAGGCCGCCACGGCGACCACCACGCGCGGAGTCGCGTAGCCCGCCAACCGCTCGCGACACCAGCGCTGCACCGCCGCCGCGTCGAGTGTCGCGCCGGCACGGAGCACGACGGCCGCGTGGACGCGCTTCCCCCACTCCGGGTCGTCGACACCGTAGACGCCGGCCTCGGCGACGTCGGGATGGGCGAGCAGCACGGTCTCGACCGCGCTCGGGTAGACGTTCTCGCCGCCGGTGACGACGACGTCGGTGCGGCGGTCGAGGATCGTGAGGCGGCCGTCGGCGTCGACCCGTCCGACGTCGCCGGTGTGGAGCCAACCGTCGCGGAGCGCCGCGGCGGTCGCCGCGGGATCGCGGAAGTAGCCCGCCATGACGGTCGGACCGGCGACGAGGATCTCGCCTTGACCGTGGGGGTCGGGGTCGGCGATGCGGACCGTCGTGCCCGGAAGCACCGGCCCCACGTCCGCACGCGCGTCGCCGACCATCGCGGTCGCGACCTGCGATGCGGCCTCGGTGAGGCCGTAGGTCGCGACGACGGGCAATCCGCAGGCCCGTGCTCTGGCGTGCAGGGCGGGATCGAGTGCTGCGCCGCCGACGAGCACGCAACGGAGCGCATGATCGACCCGTTCCGCCTGCTCGTCGGCCAGCATCCGGTGCAGCATCGTCGGGACGAGCGAGAGCAAGGTGATGCGCTCGGCGACGATCGTCGTCCACACGGCGCGCGCATCGAAGCGCTCGTGCAGCACGAGCGGGATCCCGTCGAGGACGCTCCGCATGACGATCGAGAGCCCGCCGACGTGGTGCAGCGGCAAGGCGCAGAGCCAACGGTCGCCCGCGCGCACGCCGAGCCGGCGCCGCGACGCGCACGCGCTCGCGGCGTGGTTGCCGTGCGTCAGCATCACGCCCTTCGGATGCCCGGTCGTCCCCGAGGTATAGAGGATCGTCTGCACCGCGCCGGCGTCGATCGCCGCGGGCGGCGGTACTGCGGCCGCCGTCACACCGTCGAGCCCGCCGCGGGCGTCGAGCGCCGGTGCGTTCCTCGCGATCACGGTGTTCGCGTACGCGGGATCGTGCAGCACCAACCTGGGCGCCGCGTGCGCGAGCACGGTGGCGATCTCGGGCGCCGACCAGCGCGTGTTGACGAGCACGAGAGTCAACCCCGCCCGCTGCGCGGCGTGCACGATCTCGACCAGGCGCGCCGACGGCTCCATCACGACGGCGACACGATCGCCCGGAGAAAGCCCGAGCGCGGCGAAACGTCCGGCGAGCCTTTCGACCCGTTCGGCCAGTCCGCCCCACATCCACGTCGCGGCGCCGGCGCGAGGCGCCAGCGTCGTGGGATCGCGTCGGGCCCGCTCGGCGAGCCACGGGCCCGACGACGCCGGCAGCGGCTCAGCCATGCGCCGTGACTCGCGGCATCGTCGCTTGGTGCGGTGCCACGGCGGACGCCGGACCGCACGGCCCCGTCCATGTACCCGCACCACACCTCGGACGT
>CAZWAX010000023.1:0-26252 GCA_964631985.1 uncultured Polyangiaceae bacterium
TCGCTGCGATCATCGCGGCCGCGACCGAGCTCATGGCACGCAAGGGCCCCGACGGGTTCGGCTTGGCCGAGCTCGGCGAGCGGGCCGGCGTTTCGTTCGGCCTCATCCACCGCTACTTCGGCGGCAAAGCCGGGCTCCTCAAAGAGACGTTGCGCCAACCCTTCGCACGCCAACTCGCGCGCGTGCTCGAGCTCTACACCCGCGGTGACGGCGAGCGCAGTCCGGCCCCCATGCTCGACCTCTTGTTCACCGCGCAAGAGAAGAATCCCCACTACGTGCGACTGATCGCGTGGGGCATCCTCACCGAGTTGCTGACCGAGGACGTCTTCGCGACTCATCGCCCGACGGTGACGAAGCTCCTGGCCGGCTATCGCCGCGATCTCCAAGCGGAGGGCGCGACCGACGTCGACGCCCGCGCCGTCGCCGCCCTCCTCCTGACCGCAACCCTGGGCTTCCAACTCTTCCGCCCCATGCTCGAATCCCTCCTGGAAACCAACGCCGACTTCGAAACCACGTACCGGAATCACTTGGCCCGAGCCCTAGAATCCTTCCGCCGCCCCCGGGCAGGTCGCTGAAAAAGGGTCAGCTGCGTCGTTGCTCCCTCTCTCACTTGCCGTGCCCTCGGAGAGGGTGCGGCGTAGCTCCGCTACGCCTCCGCGTTCGTTCGGTCGCGCCTAGCAGCTGACCCTTTTTGAGCGACCTGCCAGGGGTGCCTCGTGCGCGTGGTGTGGGCATCGCTTTGCTCTGCCCATCAACTTCTATTGGGCTGAGCAACCACGCAGCTGACCCTTTTTCAGCGACCTGTGGTGGTGCGTCTAGGGAGGCTATGGTTCAATGCCGCTGTGCCGTCCCCGCCCCGGAAACGCCCGCACGGGCAACGGCCCGAGACTCGCTCGGAGGTTTCGGCGGGTGGGGTCATCTATAGAAGGGCACCCGAAGGCCTCCTGTTCGGACTGATCGCGACCAAGGGCCGGACCCGCTGGCAACTCCCCAAGGGCAAGCAGGAAACCGGTGAAACGCTCGAGGTCACGGCGGCCCGCGAGGTCGCCGAGGAGACCGGGCTCCGCGGGGTCGTGCGCGCCCCGCTCGACACCATCGACATCTGGTTCAGCGTGAACGACGACGGCCGGCCCGTCCGACGCCACAAGCTGGTGCACTTCTACCTCCTGGAATACCGCTCCGGCACGACCGCCGAGCACGACGACGAGGTCGACGACGCCCGCTGGTTCCCCGCCGAGGAAGCGGTCACCCGCCTCACCTTCCCGAGCGAGCGCCGCATCGCCGCCCGCGCGCTCGCGATGCTGAACGCCACCAACGCCAGCGACGACGAGTCCGCCGCGGTCAGCGAATGACGTCGAGGCCCGGCAGGTACGGGCGGAGCACGTCCGGCACCAGCACCGACCCGTCGGCCTGCTGATAGGTTTCGAGCACCCCGATCAAGACGCGCGGCAGCGCCAACCCCGACCCGTTGATCGTGTGCACCAGCTCCGGCTTTGCCTGCGGCGCCGGGCGGTAGCGGATGTTGGCACGCCGGGCCTGAAAATCCCGGAAGTTCGAGCACGAGCTCACCTCGAGCCACTCGCCGCAGCCGGGCGCCCAGAGCTCGACGTCGTATTTCATCGCGGCGGTGAAGCTCAGGTCGCCCGTGCACATCTGAACCACGCGGTGCGGAAGGCCGAGCCGGCGGCAGACGTCCTCGGCGTCGTCGAGAAGCGCCAGCAGCTCGGCGTCCGAGGTGGCCGGCTCGACGAACTTCACCATCTCGACCTTGTCGAACTGGTGACCGCGCTTGATGCCGCGGACGTCGCGCCCCGCCGACATCTTCTCGCGCCGGAAGCACGGGGTGTACGCGACGTGCTTCACCGGGAGCGTCCCCGGCTCGAGGATCTCGTCGCGGTAGAGATTCGTGACGACGACCTCGGCGGTCGGCACGAACCAGAGGTCCTCCTCCGCGTCGCGATAGAGGTTGTCACCGAATTTCGGCAGGTTGCCGGTGCCGATCAAGCACTCGCGCCGCACCATCGCCGGCGGGTAGACCTCGGTGTAGCCATGGTGCGCGACGTGGAGGTCGAGCATCCAGCTGATGAGCGCCCGCTGCAGGCGCGCACCGGCGCCGTTCAAGACGTAGAAGCGCGAGCCCGAGACCTTGGCGCCGCGCTCGAAGTCGATGATCCCGAGCGCCTCGCCGATCTCCCAGTGCGGCTTCGGCGTGAAGGCGAACGACTTCGGCGTCCCCACCTCGCGCACGACCACGTTGGCGTGCTCGTCGGCCCCGACCGGGACGTCGGGATGCGGCAGGTTCGGGATCTCGAGCATGCGCTGCTCGAAGCGCGCCTCGACCTCGGTGACCACCACCTCGGCCGCCGCGATCTGGTCGCCGAGCCCGCGCGTCGCCGCGATCGCCTGCTCGCGCTCGGCGGCGTCCTTCAGGGCGCCGATCTTCTTCGACGCCTGCCCGCGCTCGGCCTTGAGGGTCTCGAGCGTGGTGATCGCGGCGCGGCGCTCGGCGTCGAGGGCGAGGAGCGCGTCGACCTCCGCGGCGGTGACGCCGACGCTCGCGAGGGCGCGTTTCACGCGATCCGGCTCGTCGCGAATCAGGCGGATGTCCAGCACCGGCGCGTCGTACCATCGGCCTTCGCGACCCGCAACGTCAGCCGCCGCCGAAGGCGTCGCGCACGTGCTCGATCACGACGGCGTCGCCGTGGAGGTCGATCGCCACGACGTCGAACCGCATCGGCCGCGTCGCGAGCGCGGGATGACGCGTGAGGAACCACTCCGCCACCCGCACCACCTGACGCTGCTTCGCCGGCGTCACCGATTCGAGGGCGCCCCCCTGGGCGCGCGAGCGCCGGGTGCGGATCTCGCAGAAGACGACGGTGTCGCCGTCGAGCGCCACGACGTCGAGCTCGCCCGCCGGGGCGCGCACGTTGCGGGCGAGGATGGTGAGGCCGTGCGCGGCGAGGAAAGCGGCGGCCCGCGCCTCGCCGTCGCGCCCGCAGCGTTGTCGGTCCCGCGTCACGGCTCGAGCGTAGGGCCTCCGCCGGCGCCGCGCATGGCGCCGAGTAGTCAATCCCTCGCGGCCTTCCGCGCAATCCGCGGCACTTGCTCTCGACGTACGGGCTTGCAACTTTTTGGAGACCGGCGCCTTGGGGGCGCCCCACGGAGGATAGTGCAATGAATCTGCGTATGATGATCGGTGCCGCGATGACCCTGACCCTCGCCCTGCCCGCCCTCGGCCAGGCCGCCCAGAGCGGCGTGCAGTGGACGCCCGACACCGCCCGGGTCCTGGTGAACAAGGACGTCGGGGTCGAGCGTTGGGCCATCACCCTGAATCTGTCGGACTTCTCGGCCACCGGGAACGTCTTCTTCTCGGACGGCGGCGATCCGGCGTTCATCTGGTGCGACAAGACCGGTCAGGACTTCGACGACAGCGTCGGGGAGCTCGATCTCGTCTACAGCTGCTACGGTGCCGATCGCGGCGTCGGCGGGTTCACCTCCGGGGACTGGAGCCTGATCAGCGACGAGGTCGTCCTGCCGCTGAGCTTCTTCATTCCCCAAGCGGAGACCTGTGACCTGGACGGGGCCTTGAACGGCCCGAATTCGCCGAGTGCCGACTCGTTTTGGAACTGCGGCGGGAGCGATGGCTCCTTCGAGTTCCAGCTCTTCTCGAACGGGACGGCGTTCAGCACGGCGACCGGGGCCTTCGACTACGATGCGTTCGACGAGGGCTGTCGCATCGCGCAGCTCGATGACGGGAGCTACCTCGACGTCGAATACTCGCCGAGCCGCAATCACCTGACGCTCTACGAGACCAGCACCGACGTCGAGCAGCTGATCGTGAGCGAGTGCGAGCGGGTGAGCTTCTGACCGATCCGGGGGCGCCGACTGCCGGCATTGCGACGGCCGGCGTCGCGCCCCCGCGGCTCGACCACGCCGTCTACGGCAACGGTCGGGTGCTCGCGCTCGTCTCTCCGACGAGCGCCATCGAGTGGCTCTGCCTCCCGCGCTTCGACTCGGGCTCGGTCTTCGGCCGCCTGCTCGACGCCGAGCGCGGGGGATGCTTGAGCAGCCTCGCGCGTGATGCCGAGCGTCCCGGCACGCTCGCGTACCTCCCCAACACCAACGTCGTCCGCACCCATTTCGAGGAGGACGACGCGGCGTGGGAGGTCATCGATTTCGCGCCGCGCATTCCGCGCGGCCTCGACGTCGAGGCGCCGATCGAGATCGTCCGCCTGGTGCGGCCGATCCGCGGACTGCCGCGCCTGCGGGTCGATTTCGATCCGAGGCCCGACTACGGCCGCGTTCCCGCCGAGCTGCTCGAGACCGCGCAGGGGCTGGAAGTACGCGGGCTCGCGACCTGCCTGTGCCTGGCGACCAACCTCCCGATCGCCTACGTCCTGAACCGCACCGAGTTCACGCTCGATCGGCCGCTCTTCTTCACGCTCACCTGGGGGGCGCGCGAGCAGCCGGCGACGCTCGAGACGCTCGAGCACGCCCGCGACCTCACCGTCAGCGGGTGGCGAGCCTGGGCGAAGACCTGCTCGCTCCCGACGTTCGCCCCGGGGCACGTGCTGCGGTCGGCGCTGTGCTTGAAGCTGCACGCCTACCACGACACCGGCGCGATCATCGCGGCCACGACCACGAGCATCCCCGAAGCCATGGGGACGCCGCGGACGTGGGACTACCGCTACTGTTGGCTGCGTGACGCGGCCTTCGTGGTCGAGGCGTTGCGGCGCCTCAGTCATCTCTCGGAGGGCGAGCAGTTCATTCGGTATCTGCGCGACACGATCGGCGACCAACCGCTCCAACCCGTCTACGGCATCGGCGGCGAGCGCGACCTCACGGAGGAGCTGCTGCCGCACCTCGCCGGCTTCGGCGGCAACGGCTGGGTCCGGCGCGGCAACGCCGCCTACGACCAACGCCAGAACGACCTCATGGGCGAGGTCATCCTCTGCCTCGACACGTTTCTCGGGGACCCGCGCATCGTGCACGACGACCCGCATCACTACTTTCCGTTGATCACGCGGCTGGTCGAGGACGCGATCGCGCTCGCGCCGGTGCACGACACCGGCATCTGGGAGTTCCGCACGATGCTGCGGCCGTACACGTTCTCGCGGGCGATGTGTTGGGCCGCCATCCAGCGCGGCGCCAAGCTCGCGCGCCGCCTCAGCCGCCACGCGGAGGCGGAGCGCTGGGAGGCCATCGCGGACGTCGAGCGCGAGGTCGTACTGAGCCGCGGCTACAGCGCGCGTCACGGCTTCTTCACTCAAGCGCTCGACGGCCAGTTTCCCGACGCGTCGAACCTCTTGCTCGCGACGATCGTCATCGTCGACGCCCGCGACCCGCGCTTCGTCGCCACCGTCGACCACTACGCGGCACACCTCACCGCCGGTGGCTTCATGCAGCGCTATCGCAACCCCGACGATTTCGGCGACACCACGAGCGCCTTCACGATCTGCTCGTTCTGGTGGGCCGAGGCGCTGGCACTGATGGGCCGGCTCGACGACGCGATCGTGCTCTTCGAGCGCCTGGTCGGTCACGCCAATCCGGTCGGACTCTTCTCCGAGGACATCGAGCCCGCGACCGGGCGACTGCTCGGCAACTTCCCGCAAGCGTACACCCACGTCGGCCTCGTGCACGCCGCCATGACGATCGGCGAGCTGCTCGAGGCCCGCGAAGGCCGGGTGCGTGCGTGGGCGTGAGGCGGGCATGGCTCGCGTCCTGATCGTCGCGAACCGCCTGCCCGTCACGGTCGCGACCGATGCCGACGGCGGGCTCGCGATCGAGGCCAGCCCGGGCGGGCTCGCCTCGGGCCTGGCGACGGTGCACGCCCGCGCCGACACGCTGTGGATCGGGTGGCCGGGCACGACCGACGCGGTCGAACCGGACCCGCTCGCGCTCGCGCGCGCGCTCGCGGAGCGGCGCCTGGTGGGGGTGACGCTCTCGGCCGAAGAGCTCCAGCGCTACTACGACGGCTACTCGAACGGCGTCCTCTGGCCGCTCTTCCACTATTTTTTCGAGCGCCTGCCGCTCGAGATCGCCGGGTTCGACACCTACGAAGCGGTGAACCAGCGCTTCGCGGACGCCGTCGTAGCGCAGTACCGCGAAGGCGACCTCGTCTGGGTCCACGACTACCAGCTCATGCTGGTGCCCGAGCTGGTGCGCCGGCGCCTGCCGTCGGCGCGCATCGGCTTCTTCCTCCACATCCCGTTCCCGTCCTCGGAGGTCTTCCGCACGTTGCCCCATCGCGAACGGATCCTCGAAGGACTGCTCGGCGCGGATCTCGTCGGGTTCCACACGGCCGCCTACATGCGGCACTTCGCGACCGCCGTGCTGCGCGTGCTGGGGGCCCAGAGCGACGTCGAGCGGCTGGCGTGGCGCGGGCGTGAGGTGCAGATGGGCGTGTTCCCCATGGGCGTCGACGCGACCGCCCTCGCCCACGAGGCGGCGCATCCCGACGTGGAAGCGCAGGCCCGCACCTGGCGCGAGGAATCCGGGGTCCGCATCCTGCTCGGGATCGATCGTCTCGACTACACCAAGGGGATTCCGCGGAGGCTGCTCGCGTTCGAGCGCCTGCTCGAGCACCACCCCGAGCTCCGCGAGCGCGTCCGCCTCGTGCAGGTCGCCGTGCCCTCGCGCGCGGACGTGCAGGCCTACCAGACGTTCCGCGAGCAAGCCGACGCCTTGATCGGACGCATCCACGGCGCGTTCGCGACGCCGAGCTGGGTGCCCGTCCACTGGATGTATCGCGGCGTCTCCCGCGAGGAGTTGCTCGCGCTCTATCGCGCCGCCGACGTCATGCTGGTGACGCCGCTCCGTGACGGCATGAACTTGGTCGCCAAGGAGTTCTGTGCGGCCCGCAGCGACGAGGACGGCGTGCTCGTGCTTTCCGAGTTCGCCGGCGCGGCGTCGGAGCTCTCCGAAGCGTTGATGGTGAATCCGTACGACGTCGAGGGCAGCGCCGCGACCTACTACCGGGCCCTCAGCATGCCGGACGAGGAACGGCGCTCGCGCATGCTGGCGCTCCGACTGCGGGTCCTCGCCTACGATGCCGCGCGCTGGGCGACGCGTTTCCTCGCCACCCTGACGGAGATCCCCGAGGGACCGCCCGCCCAGCGGACGCCGGCCGGGCCGGCGGTGGTCGACACGCTCGCCGCGCGATTCGCGGCGGCGCGCGTCACCCGGCTCCTGCTCGACTACGACGGCACGCTCGTGCCGTTTGCGGTCTCGCCCGAGCTGGCGCGACCGGACGCCGCGCTCATCGCGCTCCTCGCCGACCTCGCGGCGCGCCCGGGATGCGAGGTGCACATCGTGAGCGGCCGCGGGCGCGCCAACCTCGAGCGCTGGTTCGGCGCCTTGCCCATCGGCTTGCACGCCGAGCACGGCCTCTGGTCGCGCTTGCCGGGCGCGCGCACGTGGACCGGCGGACCGACCGTCGACATGACCTGGCGGACCGCCGTGGCCCCGATCCTCGAGGATTTCACGGTGCGCACACCGGGATCGCTCGTCGAGGAAAAGGAGGCGTCGCTGGCCTGGCACTATCGGGCCTGCGACCCCGAATTCGGCCAGCGCCAGGCGCGCGAGCTGCATGCGCACCTGACCGAGCGCCTGAGCAACCTGCCCGTCCACCTGGTGCCGGGCGACCGAGTGATCGAGATCCGTCCCCACGGCGCCAACAAGGGCACCGTCGTCGGCATGGTGCGCGCCGCCGCGCCGGCGGACACGCTGATCTGCGCCCTCGGCGACGACCACACCGACGGCGACATGTTTCGCGCCCTCGACGACCACGACATCGCGATCCAGATCGGCAGCCACGGGAGCGGCGCCCCCTACTGCCTCGCCGACGTCGTCGCCGCCCGCGCCTTCCTGCACACCCTGCTGCGCCACTGACCCAGCCGCGCCCGTGCGTCCTACGTGTCTCGAAGGGATTCCTACGTTGGCGGGGCCCGCGGCCCGCTGCTACAGTGCGCGCCCGTGAAAATTTCCGTCGATCAGATCCGTCACGTCGCCCTGCTCGCGCGTCTGGCGCTCACGCCGGCCGAGGAGGAGGAGCTCACCGCCACCCTCGACGAGATCCTGCAGCACATGGATCAGCTGAACCAGCTCGACACGAGCCAGGTCGAGCCGACGGCGCACATCGTCGCCGTCGAGACCCCGTGGCGCGAGGACGTCGTGACCAACGTCGCCGACACCGAGGCGCTGCTCGCCAACGCGCCCGCGCGCGACGCCGACCTGTTCCTGGTTCCCAAAATCATCGAGTGACCATCGACTGATGCTTGCCGACCTCACCATCGCCACCGCCGCCGCGCACCTCCGGAGCGGCGACCTCACCTCCGTCGAGCTGACGCGCGCCGCGCTCGACCGGATCGCCGCCACCGACGACGCTCTGAACGCCTTTCTGACCGTCACGGCCGATACCGCGCTCGCGGCCGCCGCCGACGCCGACGCCGCCCGCGCGCGCGGCGAGGACCGCGGCCCGCTCGCCGGCATCCCGGTCGGCCTGAAGGATGTGATCGCGACGGAGGGCGTCCGCACCACCGCGGCCTCCAAGATCCTCGAGCACTTCGTTCCCTCCTACGATGCGACCGTCACGCGGCGCCTGAAGGACGCCGGGGCGGTGATCGTCGGCAAGGCGAACTGCGACGAGTTCGCGATGGGATCGTCGAACGAGAACTCCGCCTACGGGTGCACGCGCAATCCCTGGGACCTCGCGCGCGTGCCGGGGGGCTCGTCGGGCGGCTCGGCGGCGGCGGTCGCCGCCGGGCAGGTGTTGGCGGCCCTCGGCACCGACACCGGCGGCTCGATCCGACTGCCGTCCGCCTACACCGGGATCGTCGGCATGAAGCCGACCTACGGCCGCGTGAGCCGCTGGGGCGTGGTCGCCTACGCCTCGTCGCTCGACCAGGTCGGCCCCATGACCCGCGACGTGACCGATTGCGCCCTCGTGCTCCGCGCGCTCGCCGGTCACGACCCGCGCGATTCCACCTCGGTCGACCGGCCGGTCCCGGACTATCAGGCGGCGCTCGCAGCCGGAATCGACGGGGCCCGCGGCCTCCGCATCGCGCTCCCCCGCGAGTACTTCGGCGAGGGCATGCAGCCCGAGGTCGAGCAGGCCGTCCGCACCGCCGCGACGACCTTCCGTGATGCCGGCGCCGCGGTGCACGACGCCTCGCTCCCGCACACCACGTACGCGGTCGGCTGCTACTACATCCTGGCCACCGCCGAGGCGAGCTCGAACCTCGCGCGCTACGACGGCATCCGCTACGGCCTCCGCGCCCCGGCCGACGGCAGCCTGCTCGATCTCTACCGCAACTCGCGCGCCGCCGGCTTCGGCGCCGAGGTGAAGCGCCGCATCATGCTCGGCACGTACGCGCTCTCGGCGGGTTACTACGACGCCTACTACCTGAAGGCGCAGAAGGTGCGAACGCTCATCCGCCGCGACTTCGAGCGGGTCTTCGCCGACGCCGACGTCATCATGACGCCGGTCGCGCCGACGACCGCGTTCCGCATCGGCGAGAAGACCGCCGACCCCCTGCAGATGTACCTCTCCGACGTCTTCATGATCTCGATCAACCTGGCCGGCTTGCCCGCGATCGTGGTGCCGTGCGGCCAGGACGCGCAGGGCATGCCGATCGGCCTGCAGATCGTCGGCCCGCCCTTCGGCGAGGAGATCGTGCTGCGCGCGGCCCGTGCGTTCGAGGCCGCGACGACGTGGCACCACCTCCGCCCCCCCGACGCCGCGGGACGAACGCCGCCGCCATGAGGCTCGGCACCTACGAAAGCGTCATCGGGCTCGAGGTCCACGCCGAGCTGCTGACGGCGTCGAAGATCTTCTGCGGCTGCTCGGCCGCGTTCGGCGCGCCGCCGAACCAACACACCTGCCCGGTCTGCCTCGGCATGCCCGGGGTGCTGCCGGTGCTGAACCGCCGCGTCGTCGAGTTCGCCGTGCGGGCCGGGCTCGCGACCCATTGCCGGATCGCGCCGGTCAGCCGTTGGGCGCGCAAGAACTACTTCTACCCCGATCTCTGCAAGGGCTATCAGATCAGCCAATACGAGCTGCCGATCTGCGAGGCCGGATGGGTCGACATCAGCGTCGACGGCGTCGCCAAGCGCGTGCGGCTCACGCGCATCCACATGGAAGAGGACACCGGCAAGAACATCCACGACGCCCACGGCAACGCGAGCCTCGTCGACTTCAATCGCTCGGGCGTGCCCCTCCTCGAGATCGTGAGCGAGCCCGACATGACCTGGCCGGCGGAGGCCGGGGCGTATCTCCGCACGCTCCGCTCGACCCTCCAGTACCTCCAGATCTGCGACGGCAACATGGAGGAAGGGAGCTTCCGCTGCGACGCCAACGTCTCCGTGCGCCCCAAGGGCACGACGACGCTCGGCACCAAGGTCGAGATCAAGAACATGAACTCGTTCCGGGCGGTCGAGCGCGCGATCGAGTACGAGCTGGAACGGCACGTGCGGGTCCTCGAGGACGGCGGCACCCTGGTGCAGGAGACGCGGCTCTGGGACCCCGACCGGGAAGAGACCCGGACGATGCGCAGCAAGGAATCGGCGCACGACTACCGCTACTTCCCCGACCCCGATCTGCCCCCGCTCGTCGTCCCCGACGCGTTCGTCGAGGAGGTGCGACGGGCATTGCCGGAGCTCCCCGAGGCGCGGCGCGCCCGCTTCGTCGGCGCGCTCGGCTTGCCGGAGTACGACGCCGACGTGCTGACCGCGCGGCGCGACGTCGCCGACTACTTCGAGGCGGTCGTGGCCTCCCACCCGAACGCGAAAGCGGCGAGCAATTGGGTCATGGGCGACATCCTCCGCCTCGTCCGCGAGCAGAAGCTCGACGACGCGCCCACGATCGAGCACTGGCCGGTCGCGGCGGCCCACCTCGCAGAGCTGATCGCGCTCATCGACGAGGGCGCGATCAGCGGCAAGATCGCGAAGACGGTCTTCGAGGAGATGCTCGCGAGCGGCGCCACGCCGCGCACCATCGTCGCCGACCAGGGCCTCACCCAGGTCTCGGACGAGGGCCCGATCATCGCCGCGATCGACCAGGTGCTGGCCGCCAACGCCGCCAAGGTCGACGAATACCGGAGCGGCAAGGACAAGCTCTTCGGGTTCTTCGTCGGGCAAGTGATGAAAGCAACGGGGGGGAAGGCCAACCCGGGCGTGGTGAACCGGGTGCTACTCGAACGCCTGAAGCCCTGAGGCGCGCCGCGGTTCAGCCGGGTTTGTCGGCGCAGAACATCCCGTAGCAGGCGAGCGCGCCCTTGAACGCCGCGTACTGCCACCGGCACCCGACGATGTTGCGCGTCTGGATGCGATTGCGGATCCGCAGGCGCTCCGCGATCTTGCCGATGCCGAGCGTGTACAGCGAATGGAGGTAGAGGAGCCGCGCCGACGGCATGATGTTCCGCGTCACGTCGCGATAGCGCACCGCCCGGAAGCCGGCCGCCTTCAGGTAGCCCGCGAATGCTTGCGGCGTCGCGAGCGAACGGACCGCCCAGCTGTGCAGCCACGAATCCATGACGCGTCGGTGCACGCCGCCGTAGGAATCCCGGGTCGCGAACCCGTCCGCGAGCACCAACCGTCCGCCCGGCCGCAGAAGGCGGTAGGCCTCGCGAACGAACGCGGCCTTGTCCTCCGCGTAGCACACGCTCTCGAGCGCCCACACCACGTCGAACGTCCCGTCGGCGAGGCCCGTCGCCGCGTAGTCCATGACGGCGAAGCGCGCCCGGTCCTCCACCTGGCGGGCGTGCGCGTTGCGACGCGCGGTCGCCGCCTGCTGCGTGCTGAGCGTGACGCCGAGCGCGCGACAGCCGGTTCGTTGCGTCACGTAGATCGAGCTTCCGCCGACGCCGCAGCCGGCATCCAGCACGAGGTCCCCCGCACCGATGCGTGCCGTCTCGGCGAGCAGCGCGTTCTGCCGCTCGAGCGCCGCCCGCAGCGACCGGGTCGTCGAGTCCCAATGCCCGTAGTGCATGGCGAGACTCCGCCCGAGGCGCCACATCATCCGGTAGTCGATCTCGCACTCGTCGTAGTAGGCGACGATCGCGCGCGCGTACGCGGACGTCACGGCAGAAACGACTTCGGGTTCAGGGTGCGTTCCAACTCTTCCAGCTCCCCCTGTTCGAGCTGGTCGGGATCGCGTCGTGGTCGCTGGGAGAGCGCACGCAGCATGTGTCCCACCGCGCCCACCATCTCGCGAGCACCGATTTCCACCACATCGTCGAGGTGTTTCAGGACGGCCACGACGTCGGAGAGATCGGCTTCCCGCCAGTCCAGGGGATGCGGCAAGCCGAGCTTCCAGCAGACGGCATCGATCCGCTTGGCCCAGCGGAAATACAGCCCTTCCGAGAGGGGCTGCACGTGTGGCGGCGTGCCCCGATGATCGGTGTCCTGCATGATCGCCGTGACGGCACGCCGCGCGGCCTCGTCGGCGCCTTCCATGCTGGCCAGATCCGTGTGGGTCCGGACGTAGTCGGCCGCGAGGTAGAGGTTCGCAATACGGTTCTTCGCCTCGGGACGGAGCTTCCGTTGCCCGTTCGGATGCGTGAGGAGCGGGGTGGCGTTCGTCAACGGATCGAGCGTGACGTTGCCGTCGAGGTGCATCGCGACGATGTCCTCGTCCCGCAGGGTGCCGGTCGGCAGGCTCGCTTGGAGCTGATGCCACACCTCGAGGAGCAGCTCGCGGCGATCGGTGAACTCCTTGGCGCGGCGCCCGGCCTCGTTGGGGGTATCCCAATCCGAGATGATGATGGACAGAATGCCGTACGCGGGGGGTGAGGCCCAGAACTGCGGCTGGGACACGGCGGTCAGCCCGAACGGTGCCTTCGGAAAGTGGATGTGACCGCGGAGCAGCGGCACGTCCCGCTCGAGGAAGTACTGCGCTCCGATCATGTCTCCGCGTGCCGTCGGGGCGAGCTTCGTGAGCGCGTGGATCGCCGGATCGAAGCGACACATCTCCGGCGTCACGAGCGCCGCCATCTGCTCGAGCGGGACGGCACAGACATAGCGGTCGGCGGTGACCGTTCCCGACCGGACCCGCACCGACCGGAGCGCGGGCGCCTCGAAGTCGAACCCGATCAGGGGGTCGTTGCAATGGAATCGCACCCCGCGGCTCTCCAGGTGGCGTCGCCAGGGTTGGAGCCAGACCTCGTCCGTCGGCCCGTCGAGGACGCCGTCGATCTTGTTGTCGTCGTGCAGATCGAAATCGAAGATCATCTGCATGCACATCGCGCCGATGGTGGCCGCGCTGCTCGAGTGGGCGCGCATCGCGGCCAGGTTGCGGGTCGCTTGGATGACGATCGCGTAGAAGGCCGCGTTGTAGTTGCTCGGCCCCCCCGTGAATTCCTCCCACGTCATCCCGTCGTACTGCTCGTGGCGCCGGTCGTCGCAGCTCGACGCGAACCTGAGCATCACCGACACGAAGCGTGTGAGATCGCGGGGATCATTCAGCCCATCCGCCTGCAAGAGGGCCATCATGTTGCCGACGAACGAGCCGGGCTCGTTGAAGCTGATCGGGCGCCTGACCTTGTGCAGCTTGCGGTTGTAGGCGATGCCGCCGTGGGTGGAGCTCTGCAGCCGATCCCACACCCACCCCCCGTCCGGATGGGGGATCGTCCGCATCGTCGCGACGACGTGGCGGTAGAAATGCGGGAAGAAGCGGAACCCGTGCTCCCCCGGATATCCGCCATCGACGGCCTGGTTCTTGGCCTTGCCACCGACCTCCGCGCCGGCTTCGTACACGTGCACTTCGTCCGCACCGAGCGCGATCAAATGGTGCGCCGCACTCATGCCGCCGATGCCGCCACCCAGGATTGCGACCTTCATCGCTGCGGATTCTCCTTCCAGACGCCGACACGGGAACGACGCGCTCCCATTGCGCGCGCACGGTAGCCGAGCCTCCTCCAGGCAGCGAGGGCGCCGGTCGCAGAAGCGCCTCGTGGCGACAGAATGTTGCGCCAATTTGCGACAGGTCGCCCGCGGGGCGGCACCCACCTCCACGACCGGGCTTGCTCGCGAAGCGTCGCCCCTGGTAGCAACCCCTCGCCGATGGGAACGCCCGCGCCGAGTCCGCCCGCAGGCCGCGAACGCATTGCGATCCTCGGTGGCGGCGTCGGCGCCGTCGCCGCCGCGTTCTCGCTCACCGACGGCCCCAATCGCGACAAATACGACGTCACCGTCTACCAGGTCGGATGGCGCCTCGGCGGCAAGGGCGCCAGCAGCCGCGCCACCCGTGCTCAACGCATCGAGGAGCACGGCATGCACATCTGGTTCGGGTTCTACGAGAACGCGCTCGCCATGATGGAGCGCTGCTACGACGAGCTCGGCGATCCCAACGACACCTTCGCCAATGCCTTCACCGACCAGAGCTTCGTGGTGCTCGAGGACAAGCACGAGGGGAAGTGGGTGCACTTCCCGATCGTGTTTCCTCCCGGCCCTCCGGGTCGTCCACCGACGGCCCTCGAGTGCGCGAAGGCCGTGCTGCGATGGATCCTCGACGATTGGAACACCCACGCGGCCGAGCTGGGGGCGCCCCCCTCGGACCTCGACGAGGCGCCTCGGCTGCTCGACGCCATGCGGTCCACGCGCGAGGAGAAGACCGTCCAGGCCTTCGTGCTGGCGCTCGACCGCGTGCGCGACGCGGCCAAACGCAAGCTCGATCGCCTCGTGGGCGAGGACACCCCGCCGGTTCGCGCGCCGGAGGTGCTGGGCGGCACGCTGGCGGACAAGGCGCGCTGGACGCGCATGGTCTGGGAGATCGGCCTCGCCGTCGCGCGCGGCATGGCGGTCGATGGCGTGCTCTGGCGCGGCTTCCACGTCATCGACCACCGCGACCTCTGGGAATGGCTCGAAGAGCACGGGGCTCCCGAGCGCCAGAAGTACTGCGTGATGGTGCGCGGGCTCTACACGCAGGCATTCGCGTTTCCGAACGGGCGCGAGGAAGACCGCAGCATGGCGGCCGGCTCGTCGTTGCGGGCAGCGCTGCGCATGTTGCTCGGGTATCGCGGGGCCTTCATGCGCAAGATGCGCGCGGGCATGGGCGACATCGTGTTCGGGCCCTTCTATCGCCTGCTCCGGCGCCGCGGTGTGCACTTCAAGTTCTTCCATCGGGTGAAGGCGTTGCACGTGGCGAGCGACGACCCCACGCTGATCGGCAAGATCTCGCTCGGCCGCCAGGTGAGCCTCCGCAAGAAGGGGGCGCACGCTCCCCGGCCCCCGTCCTGCTGTCCCGACGAGCCGGCATACGACCCGCTCATCACCGTGCGGGACCCCTCGATCGGTACGGACCGTCATTGTTGGCCGGACGGACCGCTCGAGAAGCAGATCAAACGCGAGGACGTGGCCAAGATCCACGCGATGAAGGCCGCGAGCGATCAATACTTCAATCTCGAGTCGGTCTGGACCTCCTGGGACGAGCGCTACGAAACGGAATGCACGCTCGAGCGTGGGACGCATTTCGACCACGTGGTGCTCGCGATCTCGGTCGGCGCCTTGGGCCGGATCTGCGCCGAGCTCGCGGAACGCGACGCCAAGTGGAAGTCGATGCTCGCGACGATGGTCACGGTCCGTACGCAAGCGGCGCAGCTCTGGCTTGCGCCCACACTCGAGCAACTCGGGTGGACGTGGATGGAGCCGGTGAACGGCGCCTACGCCTTTCCGCTCGATTCCTGGGCCTCGATGAACCAGACCCGTTCCCCCGAGGCGTGGCCGGCCGGCTACGATCCGCGCGAGATCGCGTATCTCTGCGGCGTGCTGCCCCATGACGAGAAGGATCCGGAGTGGTTCTCCGACCCGGCATTCCCGCGACGTCAACGCCAGAAGGTGGAGGCGTGGCTCAAGACCCATCTCGCCACCAACATGGGACACCTCTGGCCCCACGCCATCGCCGGCGGCCAGTTCCGTTGGGAGCTCCTCGTCGACCTCGACGACGCGACCAACGAGCAGCGCCTGCAGTCGCAGTTCCTCGTCGCCAACGTCGATCCGACGGAGCGCTACGTCCTCTCCGTCCCGGCCAGCATGGCACACCGTCTGCCGAGCGACGCTTCCGGGTTCCGCAATCTCGTCCTGGCGGGCGATTGGACGCGCAACACGGTGAACCTCGGGTGCGTCGAAGCTGCGGTATCCTCGGCGATGGTGGCCTCGCGCAAGATCAGCGGCCACCCGCGGACGGTGACGGGCGAGTCGGATTCGTAGCGCCCACGCTCCGGACCAGATCGCATTCGAAGCGCATCCCCAACTCTTCGAAGGCCGCGAGGGACTCACCCAAGCAAGCATGCGCCTCGTCGTCGCTCCCGTGGCGCGCGATCTCGAAGCAGGCGAGTGCCCGCTCGTACGGCATCGAGAGACGGGTCGCGAGGCGAATGGCCCGTCGCCACTCGGCGAGCGCGCGTCGCGGACTGCGACGCACCCACAGCAGCAACCCGTGCGTGACGGCCGCGTGCGGTCGCGCGATGGGAATGAACCGGCTGAACGCGCGCAGATGCCGAAACGTCGTGGCCGCCAAGTGAGCCAGTTGGCGCTCGCGCGGGCTCCCCTCGGCGCGGGCGGTCTCCCAGAGCCGCGCCGCGACGTCGGCCGTGAGGACGTAGCCGGGAAGCGGATCGTAGCGAAACAACGGGGCCTGCGGCAGCAGCGCGCACGCGGCGACGATGGCGTCGATCGCCGCCTCGTGCGCTCCGAGGCGGTAGAGCCCGAGGGCGCGGGCCCCCCAGGTGATGAGTTGCGAGGTGACGTCCGAGAGCTCCTCGAAGCGTTGGGCCATGGGCCGGCCGTCACTGCTCGCGTCCAGCATGGCCAGACCCGCCGCATGCTCGCCACGCTGAATGAGCTGGCTGGCCTGCCCGAGCTCCGCCCACGCCACGCACTGCGCGTCGCCACGCTCGGCACCGCTCCGCAGGCCGTCCGCGTAGTACTGCTGCGCGGGACGGTGCTGCATGTAGTGGAGGTTCGCGAAGGTGAGGACCGCGATGGCGCGCCACGGCCGATCTTCGATGCGCTCGAAGGCGGCGATCGCCTCGAGGAGACTCGCGGCGGCCGCCGACCACCTCCCCTGTCCGATGAGGTAGAACCCCTGCATTTCCGCGGCCCGACCGAGCGCGAGATCATCACCGAGGCGACGCGCGTTCGCGAGCGCCATGTCGAAGTACCGCCGCGCGAGCCGGGCGCCGATCAGGGTCCCGGCGACGGTGCCGATCATCGCGCTGCTGTTGACGAGTGCCGACGAGGGCGCGAGTGCCTCGGCGCGGTTGAGCGACCGGAGGCTCGACACCAGGGACGGCGTGCGCTCCATCAGGAGAAACTGCACGAAGCTCAACAAGTCGTAGGTGCGCGCCTGGTCGAGCTCATCGACCGTCGACGAGGGGAGCGGCCCGTGGTGGTCGGCACGCAGGCGCCGCCGCGCTTGCGTAGCGATCGCCCCGCTCAGACCGATCGCCATGGCGACCGCCCCCGAAGGCACCCGCGACCCGGCCAGCCCCAGCGCGGTGGCCAGCTCGTCGCGCGCTTCTCGCATGTGCCCGAGGCGGAAATGCGAGTCGCCGAGCTGCTGGTGCCAGAGGGCGCGCCGCGCGTTCGGCACGCGCTCCGTGTCCCTGCCCGCTCCGTCGAGACGGACCGCCTCGGCGAACATCCGCACCGCTTGCTGGTGGTCGTTCGCCTCGACGGCTTGGCGGCCGGCCGCCTCGAGCGCGGCCAGGGCCGTCGCGCGCACGACCCGATCGTGCACGCGCGCGGCGGCGACGCGACTCCAATGCAAGGCGAGTGCCCCGTAGTAGGCCGGACGCTTGGCCGGGTCGGAGCACCGCGCCTCGATCGCATGGGCGGCACGCTCGTGCATCACGATGCGCGCCGCGGGCGCCACCGCGTCGTACGTCACCTCGCGGATCTTGGCGTGGGCGAACGCCAACGTTCCGGGCTGGTCGCGTTGCAGGATCTGACGAAACAGCAGCTCGTCGATTGCCGCCATCGCGGTCGTCTCCGGCAGATCGACGGCGTGCAACAACACCGCTTCCTCGAAGGCCATCCCGAGCGCGCTCCCGATCTCGACCACCCGCCGGAACGCGGACGGCAGGCGCTCGAGGCGCAGGCGGACCAGATCCTGCAGCGTACGGGGGATCGGCAAGGTGTACGCCGCGTGCCCGACCTCACGAGGCCGGGCGAGCTGCCACGCGCCGCTGCCGTCGCGGCGGAGATACCCCTGCTCGACGGCGACGAGCACATAGGCCGAGACATAGAACGGATTGCCTTCGGTGTGCTCGAACAGCGCACGCGTGAACTCGGCCGCCGGCGCGGGCAAGGCCAGCATGTCGGCGACCATCCGATCGACGCCGTCCCCCCTCAGCCGCTCGACGCGAACGACACTCCGACTCCGCTCGATCAGCGCGCGCAGGGGTCCGTCGACCTCTTCCGCGCGGCACGTCGCGATGACGGCGATGGGCACGCCGTCGAGGCTGCGGAGGGCGAGCGCCTCGAGCACGCTCATCGAGAGCTCGTCGGCCCACTGCACGTCGTCGAGGATGAGGAGCAGCGGTCGGTCCGCCGCGACCGCCGCCAGGGTCTCGCACATCGCCCGCGTCAGACGCTCGCGGGCCGCTTCGGGCGACACCTCCGGCACCGAGGCCGGCCCCGAGACACCGGAGAGGTTGGCGAGACTGGGTTCGTAGGCGGCCAGCACCGACCCGCGCGTCCCGAGCAGCGATTGGGTCGCCTCGGGGCCGCCGGTCCAGCAGCGATCCGCAACGTGGGCGAGAAACGGCCGAAACGGTTGCAGCGCCGTCCGACTGAGCACCGCGCTCTCGCCCGCCGCGGTCTCGCACTCGCCGAGCAGCACGTCCATCCGGCGTCGCACCGCGATCGTTCCGATCTCCATCGCGAGTCGCGTCTTCCCGATGCCGCTTTCGCCCACCATGAGCGTGACGGACCCGCGCCCTCCGCGCGCCGCGACGAGCGTCGCGGTGAGCGTCGCGACCAAGTCCTCGCGCCCCACGAGGTCGGGCCGATACACGTACGAGTGCGCGACCGGAGGCGGCGGCAGCGCCCGTTCGGGAACGTGCGCCACGATGCGTCGGGCCACCAGATCGGCATATCCCAATCGGTCGCGCCGGCGTTTGGCCAAGAGCTGCATCACGAGCACGTCGAGCCACTCCGGGATGCCGGGGGCACGCGTCGACGGACGATCCGGAGCACGGTGCAAATGCTTCTGGAAGACTTCGTTGAGCGTACCCACGAACGGCGGGACACCGGTGACGGCTTCGTACATGAGGCAGCCGAGCGCGTAGAGATCCGCGCGTGCATCGATCAGCTCCCCCCAGATCTGCTCGGGCGCCATGTAGCAGTACGTGCCGCGCACGACACCGCCGACCTCGAGCCCCTCGCGGCCGCGCACGTCGCTGCCCCGCCGGTGAAACCCGAAGTCGACGAGGACGGGCGCATCGTTCGCGCTCAGATGCACGTTCTCGGGCTTCAGGTCGCCGTGGACGACCCCGTGCTGGTGCAGGTACGACAAGGGCTCACACAGGCGGGCGATCAGGACCAGGAGGTCCTCGAGACGCGATCCCGGCGCCCGGGGCGCGGGCGCCGCATGCACTTCGGAGAAGCGCTCGCGCAACGTTCGCCCGCGCAACAACTCCATCGCCAGCCACGGCACACCGTCGGCGACGCCTTCGGCGAGCATGCGGACGACACCGGGATGGTCGAGGCGACGGAGCGCCAGGATTTCGCGGCGGAGACTCTCGGCACGACCGGGCCCGGCGCTCACGCAGGTCTTGAGCGCCACCTCCTGACCGGTCTGCGGGTCACGCGCGCGGTAGACCACCCCGGCGGCACCCTGACCGAGAACACCCAGGAGCTCGTAGGGTCCGAGCCGACGAATCGTCGACGCATCGGTCTCCCCGGAGCCTGTCACCGTCGGTCGAGCCCGAACCCTTTGATCAAGTTGTAGACGTGCGAGCGCGCGAGATCGAGTCGCACGGCGACGTCCGCGACGTTCCAGTCGGCCTCGACGAGCGCATCGCGCAACAGCGAGGCCTGGAAACGGCGCGTCGCCTCCTGGAACGTCAGCGCTTCGGACGAGCCGGCCTTGGCGACGTCGGCGAAGAGATGCCACGGCTCGATGTGTTTGGCGCCCTCGCCCGCCGCCCGAATGGCACCCGCTTCGATCGCGTGCGCGAGTTGGCGAACGTTCCCGGGCCACTCGGCAGTCTCGGCCGCCCGCAGCGACGCCCGCGAGAGCGCCAGCGTCGGCAACCCGTGACGACGACAGGCCTCGCCACCAAAGAAAGTGGCGAGCGGCGCGATGTCCTCGCGACGCTCGACGAGCGGCGGCACGCGAACGGGCAAGACCTGCAGCCGATAGAGCAGGTCTTGGCGGAATCGCCGTTCCGCCACCGCGGCTTGGAGATCGACGTTGGTCGCGGCGAGAATGCGAACGTCGGCCCGCACGGTCCTGGCGCCCCCCAGCGGAAAGTACTCCTTCGATTGCAGCAGCTGCAGGAGCTTCGCCTGCGCGGACGGCGAGAGGTCTCCCACCTCGTCGAGAAACAGCGTACCGCCCTCGGCGGCCGCCACCTTGCCTTCGATCCGTCGCGTTGCCGTCGAGTGCGCCCCCGGAAGCGCGCCAAAGAGCTCGCTCTCGATGAGCGCCTCGGGAAGCGCGGCACAATTGAGCTCGACGAGCGGCCGGTCGGCGCGCGGACCGTTGTCGTGGATGACCCGCGCGATCTGGCTCTTGCCGGTCCCCGATTCGCCGGTCAGCAGCACGCTCACGTCGAGCGGTGCGACGAGCGCCACCTGCCGCAGCAGAGTCGCGAGCGCCGCACTCCTGCCGATCACGCCGTCGACCCGGAGCGTCCGCCGCAGCGGATAGGTTGGGTCCTCCTCGGTCTGCTCGCGCACGAGCAGCCGATCCGCGAGCGGTGCCAGATGGCGCGCGAAGATCTCGGCCGTCGTGCGATCCTCATCCGAGAACGGCCCCGCCCCATTCGATCCTTGGAGATACAGGACGCCGACGGGGGGGTCGGCACCGATCGGGGCGCACAGCACCGCTTCGATCTGCGCCAGCTGAACGCTCTCGCGCCCATGGAAGCGGTCGTCCTCGACGGCGGACGGCGTCACGATGGTCTCGCCCGTCGCCAGGGCCTCCGCGATGATGCCGCGCGACATCGCCGCGCGGGCGTTCGCGATCTCGTCGTCCGTCATGCCGTGGACCGCCGACCAACGCGGACCGTCCGCATCGGTCTGGTCTTCATGAAGCTCGAGATACCCGAGGCGAGCATCGGTGACGTCGACGATCAACGCGAGCGCCTCGCGGAGGAGCGGACCGAGCACCCGCTGGACGTCGAGATCGAGCAAGCGCCGATAGAGGTCACGCTCGCGCCGGAGCTTCTCGTCGGACATGGCGATGCTGAATAGCGATAGCCGAGCCGCCGACGCAAACCCTGGCCCAGGACTTGCTCGCGCCTCACCGTCATGGGTCACGCATTCCCGCCACCGGGCAACGGCCGCGTCTACGACGGGTCGCTCCCGGCGCTCCTCCAATCCACTGGACCGGACTTCCTCACGCGCTCCGAGCCGTTGTTGACGTGGCGGGACGCCCGCCTGCGCGCCGGGGCCTGGGGCTGGGCACGTGCGCTCGACGCCCCGTTCGGCCCGCGGGTCACGGCCCGCGACGAGGCCGGCATCGCCGTCCACGGCCTGAACTTCGTCACGCAGGATCCGCTTTCGCTCGCCGCCCACCCCGCGCTCCTCGCAGCGGCGCGCGAAGCCGTCCACCACGGCCTCCACGCGCCCGGGTCCCCCTGCTTCGTGGGCTCGAGCGGCCCCTCGGTCCAACTCGAAGCCATGCTCGCGGAGCTCCTCGTCCTCGAACACGTCCTGCTCTTTCCAAGCGGGTGGGCGGCCGCGTTCGGCGCCCTGACGGCGCTTCTCCAACCCACCGACCACGTGGTGATCGACAGCTGTGCGCATGCGGCCCTCGTCGCGGGCGCGTTCGCGGCGACCCCCCACGTGCACCGCTACGCCCACAACGATCACGACGCGCTCGACCGCTCGCTTGCGGCCCTTCGCGATGCCGACGCGCACGTCGGCATCCTGGTCGTGACGGAAGCGCTCTTCCCCTTCGAGTCCGACAGCCCCGATCTGCGAGGCCTGCATGAGCGCTGCCGCAGCCGAAACGCCGCGCTCCTCGTCGCGACCGGTCACGATCTCGGGGTGAGCGGGCAGAACGGCATGGGCGTCCTCGCGGCTCAACAGATGCTCGGCCATGTGGAGTTCGTCGTCGGCAGCTTCGCGAAGACTCTCGCGGTCAACGGCGGGTTCTTCGCCACGCGGTCGGCGAGCGCGAAGCAGCTCGTACGGTTCCGCGCGAGCCCCTACGCCGCGTCGAACGGCATCTCGCCGATCCAGGCGGCCATCGCGCGCGAGAGTCTCCGGATCGTCACGTCACCCGAAGGCGAACGGCTGCGCGCCAACCTCGCATCGGCCGTCGGCGCATTGCGCGAGGCGTGCGCCGCGCGCGGGCTGCCGTGTTTGGGGACGAACGCCGCGCTGGTGCCGATCGCGATCGGGTCCGAGCATGACGCCCGGCTGACGGCGGCCTTCGCGACCGAGCGCGGCGTCGTGTGCGCCGTCCTCGAAGAGCCGTTCGTCCCCCCCAACACGGCCCGGCTCGCGCTGCACGTGATGGCGGCGCACCGCACCGAGCATGCCATCGAGGCGGCGCAGAAGATCGCCGCGGCCCTCGCCGAAGCGCGCGCAAGCCCGCGATAATCCGTACGTCCAATGGAATGGACCGCGATGGAGCCACGGTCCACTTTCCCCGACGCCGACCCCGGCCGTGGCGGTCGCCCGGCGTCGGGTCGAGCGCGCCGGACCGCTTACGACCCCGAGGCTTTCGAGTGGCGCGTCAGGCCGAAGGCGCGGATCAGCGTGTAGACGTGAGAGCGCGCCAGATCGAGGCGGCGCGCGACCTCCATCACGTTCCACCCCGACTCCTCGAGCGTGCTCCCGAGCAGCCGCACATGGAAGCGGCGCGTCGCTTCCTGGAAGGTCAGTGCCTCGCTCGTGTCCTCGGCATCGACGCCGGGGTCGGGAAACAGGTGGATGCGCTCGATGCGGGCGACGCCGTCACCCGCCGCCCGGATGACGGCGGCCTCGACGGCATGCGCGAGCTGGCGCACGTTGCCAGGCCATTCGGCCGTCTCGGCGGCGCGGACGGCGTCACGGGAGAGGGTGATCCGCGGCAAGGCGTGGTGCCGACACGCCTGGGCAGAGAAGAAGCTCGCGAGCTCCGCGATGTCCGAGCGCCGCTCGGCAAGGGTCGGGACCCGCAGCGGTACCACCTGCAGGCGATAAAAGAGGTCCTCGCGAAACCGCCGTTCGGCGACTGCGGTCTCGAGATCGACGTTGGTGGCCGCGATGATCCGGACATCCGCACCGACCGCGGCCGTGGCGCCGAGGGGGTAGTATTGCTTCTCCTGCAGCAGGTGCAGCAGCTTCGCCTGAACGGGCAGGCTCAGGTCGCCGACCTCGTCGAGGAGGAGCGTGCCGTGGTCGGCGGCCGCGACCTTGCCGAAGATCCGGCGGGTCGCGGTCGAGTGGGCCCCCGCAAGCGCCCCGAACAGCTCGCTCTCGAAGAGGGCCTCGGGAAGCGCGGCGCAGTTCACCTCCACGAAGGGCTGGCCCGCGCGCGGACCGTTGTCGTGGATCACGCGCGCGACCTGCGTCTTGCCGGTGCCGGACTGTCCGGTGAGCAAGACGCTGACGTCGAGCGGCGCAATCAACGCGACCTGATGCAGCAGCGCCCCCAGCGCCTCGCTCCGGCCGATCACGTTGTCGAGCCGGAGCGCGATCCGAGCGGGCCGGGTCGCATCGGCGTTCTCCCGCTCCCGCACGAGCAAACGATCGGCGAGGGGGGCGAGATGCAGGGCGAAGAGCTCGACGATGCCCCGATCCTCCTCCGTGAAGGGCGACGCCCCCGATCGCCCCTGCAGATAGAGAACGCCGACCGGGGGATCGTGGCCGATCGGGGTGCAGAGCACCGCCTCGATGCGGCGGATCCGGACGCTCTCGCGCGCCTGGAAGCGGCTGTCGAGGAATGCCGACGGCGTGAGGATCGTCCTCCCGGTCGCGAGCGCCTCGGCGATGATCCCCTGGGAGATCGCGGCGCGCACGTCCTCGATCTCGGCGGGGGTCAGCCCATGGGCCATCGACCAGCGCGCCCCCTCGGGCCCCTGCTCGTCGAGCAGCTCGAGGTACCCGAGGCGGGCACCCAGAACCTCCACCACCAGACCGAGGGCGTCCTCCAACAAGGGACGAAGCTCGGTCTGGGCTCCAAGCCCGAGAAGCCGGCGGTAGAGGTCACGTTCACGTCGGATCTGATCGAGAAGGGAGTCCGAAGACTGGTCGATCACGTTGGCGGTCCATAGCGACTCCCGGCCGGAGATTGCAAACCTCGCCCGGCGAGTTGCACCAGAAACGCGCGACTCCGGGCCGAGAACCGTCCTCTGGGCCAGACTCGCCCGCAGGCGAGATGTCCTCTGTCATGGACAGTGCGCGATCCTGACGCATCGCTCTCCCAGGTTTCCGCCTCCTCGCAATCTGGCGCGACGCTTGCTCTCGGGTCGTACCATGATGAGCCAGCCACGGTCGTATCGTCCCCCCTTCGATGCCGTCGATCTCAATCTCGCGCTGCTCGGGAGCGGCCCCTCGGTAGTCGCGCTCCGCGGCGCGCTGACGACGCTCGGTCAGCTCGACATGAATTTGCTGCTCTGCGGCGAGTCCGGCACCGGCAAGCACGCCTGTGCCATCGCCATCCATCGCCTCGGCGGCCGCCGCAGCCATCCCTTCTTCACCGTCCACCTCGAGGGGATGAGCGAGTCGCGGATCGACGAGTGCCTGTTCGGCGCCCGCGGGATGACCAGCCTCGCGGCGCGCGCGCGCATGGCCACGATCTACCTCGACGGCATCGAGATGCTCTCGCATCGACTGCAGCTCCGGCTGGCCTCGGCGCTGGCCACGACCGACACCCCGAACGTCCGGGTCATCGCCGGGACGGCGGTGGCACTGGACGAGCACGTGCGTCTCGGTCGCTTCCAGCGCGCGCTCTTCGACCGGTTGGGAACGGTCCAGGTGAGCCTGCCGCCGCTGCGCGAGCGACGCGAGGACATCGCCGTCATCGCGCCCGCCGCGTTCGAGCGCTGGGCCGAACGCACGGGTCTGCCGATCAAGGCCTTCGGCGACGGTGCCCTCGCCCAGCTGCAGGCCTACGACTGGCCCGCGAACGTCCGCGAGCTGCTCTGCGTCCTGAGCGTCGCCTACGAACACTCGCGCGGCGGGGTGATCTCCGCCGACCGCATCCGTACCGAGCTCGGGGCCCGGCCCCGCCGTCACGTCGCCGCGGGCATCGCGCCGCTCCGCCAGGTCGAGCGCGACTATCTGCTCAGCGTCATGCAACGGTGCGGCGGCAACCAGACGTTGGCCGCCCGTCGCCTCGGCATCGGCCGCAGCACGCTGCTCCGCCACCTGAACGCGCTCGGCTACATCCGCCACGACGAGCACACCGGCGGGTACACCCGCGACATGGCGGCCTCCCCCGTCCCGATGAGCGCCTCGGCACCCTCGCAAGGTCCGTCGAGCTAGATATTCGAGGGCCAAGCCAGGGCACCTCCGATCCTGCTGCGCTCCGCCTCATCGACAGGGATCGGCTGTCAGCGACCGGGCGCCGTCTTCGCCAACACCAACTGCCCGCACGCGGCCGCGATCTCGCTCCCGCGCGGCCAACGGATGAAGGCGCGGCGACCGCGGGCGGCGATCCGCGCCTGGAAGGCCCGCACGCGCTCGGGCGCGGGCGCGCGGAGATCGCTCGTCGCGATCGGATTGTGCGGGATCAGGTTGATGCGGGCGCCGATCCCGTCGAGCAGGCGGACCAACCGATCGGCGTCGGCGTCGGCGTCGTTCAGGTCGGCGAACAGCACGTATTCGACGAAGCACTCGCGCCGCGGGTTCCGCGCCGCGTCCTCGCGCAGCACGTCCACGAGCTCCGCGATCGGCCACACCCGGCCGTGCGGCATGAGCCGCGTCCGCAGCTCGTCGGTGGTCGCGTTCAGCGAGAGCGCGAGGCTCGCCGGGCACTCGCGCAGAAAGCGCCGCATGCCCGGCGCGACTCCGGAGGTCGACACCGTGACCGATTGCGCCCGCAGCTGCGGTGCCGGCGTCTGGGTGAGCACGCGCACGGCCCGCAGCACCTC
>CAZWAX010000024.1:0-26137 GCA_964631985.1 uncultured Polyangiaceae bacterium
GCTCCGCGGGCGCTTTCCACGCTCCGTCCTGCTGCTCGCCGACGGCTACGTGGGCGGCCAGCACTACGCCGACTACGACGCCGAGCGGGTCGCCGCGCAGTACTCGGAGCTCGACGCGATCCTGAAGTATCCCGGTGAGCGCTTTTTCGCCGAGCCGGAGTATCTTGCGAGCCTCGGCGATGCGCGCGTCGTACTGCGCGACGCGGAGGGGCGCGGTGCCGATCCGCTCGAGCCGTTCTACTTCCTCGACGGCATCGACGTCGGCAACTTCGATCGCTTCCTCGAGCGCTGCTTCGGCGACGGGGCATGGCAGAACACGTTCGGCGTCGGCGCGGGGACGCGCTCGTTCGTCACCAGCATCGGCTGCCCCCATCGCTGCATCTTCTGCACGAGCAATCCGGGTTGGCGGCGGACCGGACGGAAGCTCTACCGGCCGATCCCCCTGCCCCGCCTCGCGCACTGGGCCTACCTCCTGAAAACCGTGTTCGGCGCCCGCAAGCTGATCGTCCTCGACGAGATGGTGAACGTCCGGACGGACTTCGAAGCGATGCTTCGCATGCTGAACGAGCTCGACTTCACCTACGACTTCCCGAACGGCATGCGGGCCGATCACCTGAGCCGCGAGGCGATCGCACTCATGAAAGGCCGCGTCGGGATGCTCAGCATCTCGGCGGAGAGCTCGACGCAGGAAGACCTGAACGGGCCGATCGGCAAGGGCCAGCCGTTGGAAGCCATCCATCGTGTCGCGGAGTGGTGTCGCGAGCTCGATGTGCCGCTCATGTGTCACTACATCATCGGCTTTCCGTGGGAGACGCCGGCGCACGTCACCGGCACCCTCGAGATGGCGTGGCAGCTGTACGACCGCCACCGCGCGTGGCCGTCGATGCAGTTCGCGACCCCGATTCTCGGCACCGCGCTTCACGAGCAGTGCGTGGCCATGGGTCTCATCCCGCCGGAAGGCATCGACCTCAAGGACGGCGCCCTCTTCCAGCACCGCCCCTGCTTCGATCCCCCCGGCTGTCCCCCGGGATACCTCGAGAAGGCACGCGCGGCGTTCGACATGAAGATCGCCGCCCGCGAGGCGCAGAAGCTCATCATGAACATCACCTACAAGTGCGCCAACCGGTGCGTGTTCTGCGCCACCGGCGATAGGGTGTCGGCCGCGCTCGGGTGGGACAAGATCGACGAGATCCTCCGGCAGCACCGCGGCGAGGGAACGGACCAGCTCGACATCGACGGCGGCGAGCCAACGACCCACCCCCGGCTCGCGGACGCCATCGGCCTCGCGCGCGAGCTCGGCTACCGCTCGATCAACCTGACGACCAACGGCCGCCTGCTGCGCGACCGGTCGCTGGCCGAGCGCCTCGTGCACAGCGGCATTACGCACCTGCTGATCTCGCTGCACGGCGCCACCGCCGAGGTCCACGACGCAGCCACCGACGCGCCGGGCAGCTTCGCGGAGACCGTCGCCGGCATCGACAACGTGATGGCGCTCCGACCGGATCATTTGGAGACCGGCACCAACGTCACGATCGTCCGCGCCAACGTCGACCACCTCATGGCGCTCACCGCCCTCGCGGTGGCGAAAGGATTCTCCAAGATCAATTTCCAGTTCACGACCCCGTTCGGCCGTGCCTGGGAGGACGTGGTGCCGCCGCTCGAGGAAGCCGCGAACGCGGTCATGCGCGTCATCGATCGCTACAAGGACGAGATCGCCATCCACGTCATCAACGCGCAGTTCTGCGTCTTTCCGGGCTACGAGCGCTGGGTCGCCGGGGATCTCCAGAAGATGGGGCGCACGATGGTCTTCGCGGCGGATCCCCGCTTCCCCGAGCAGGTCAATCTCTACGAATGGCTCGGAGCGAAGCGGGAGAAGCAAGCCGTCTGCCTGGAATGCCCGTGGACGACGGTGTGCGAGGGGTTCCAGGTGTTCCGCCAGGAGAAGCCCGACATGCGGGTCGAACGCAGCCGTCCCTTGGTGGCGACCGCATGACCGCGACGCTCGTCAAGCTCCGCGACGAGTGGTTCGAGTACGCCGACGTCCTGGTCGACGTGATGATCGGCTACGCCTGCAACGTGCAGTGCGATTACTGCTCGATCACCGACGCGATGCGGAAGGAAAACATGGCGACGGCGCCCGTCATGGCGGCGCTCGCCGACGCGCGTCGTCGCGGCGCCACGAAGGTCGCCTTCGGCGGTGGCGAGCCGACCATCCGGCGGAGCCTCCTGCCGCTCGTGCGCTGGTGCCGCGACCGCGGCTGGCGGTCCATCAAGATCCCGTCGAACGGGTTGATGTACTCCTACCAATCGTACGCTCAGGAAGCGTGCGACGCGGGGATCACCGATTTCCACATCTCGTTCATGGCGCACACCGACGCGCTCTACGCGCAGATCATGGGACGACCGGACGCGCTGTCGCTGGTGACGCAAGGGGTAGGCAATTTGAAGGCGCTCGGCCGCACCCCGATCGGCGATCTCATCATCAAGCACGACACCTGGATGCATCTCGGCGACATCGTCGAGCACTGGGCGGGCCTGGGCATCGACACGTTCAATCTCTGGCTCGTGTCGCTCAGCGACCGCAACCGGGACAATCTCGCGTCGCTGCCGATGGTCTCCGAGATGCGGGCGGGCATCGAGGCAGCGTTCGAGCGCGGCAAGCGGCTGGGCGTCACGGTGCGCTCCCGGCACATCCCGCGCTGCATGCTGCCGGGCTACGAGGACCATGTCGTCGACCTGCGCGAGGACAAGGTCCTCGTCGTGACCCCGCGCGCGACCTTCGCGCTCTGGGAGTCGAAGATCTCGCCGAACACCTATGCCGAGAAATGCAACGGCTGCCGCTACCAGCACGGCGCCTGTCTCGGGCTCCGTGCCGACTATCTCGAGCGCTGGGGCGACGCGGAGCTGCGGCCGACGTACGACGCGGCGGCGGCTCCGGCGGCGTGACGGCGATCACGCGCGCCCCCGAGCTTCCTCTAGTTCCCTGACCAGGCGCGTCGGCGAGGAGTCCGCGGAGAAGCCCCGAGGCGGTAAGGATCCGTTCGTCCGTCGTAGCGAGACGTCACCAGCGCCGTCTCACCGTTTACGTTGGGCACGAGGGGTCGATAGGACGCACTGAGCGTCTTGGGCGACCCTACTGGCCTTATCGGACTTCCGTTCCCAACGAGAGCAAGCGAAATGTCGGCGGGGGTTTCCGGCTCAGAGCGAGCTCAGGAACAGGATGATGGCATTGCGGTCATCGGCATCGAGTTCGGTGAAACGGTTCCGGACGGCCTGCGCTTCGCCCCCGTGCGCGAGGACGGCGTCGAGCAGCGTCGCGGCGCGGCCGTCGTGCAGGAATGGACCGCGTCTTCCGACGCCCCAGAGCGGTGCGGTGCGGAACTCGCTGCCGGTCGCCTGCTCCTGCTCGATGCCGTCGGCGAGACCCGGTCCCATGTCGTGCAGGAGGAGATCCGAGAACAGGCGCACCTGTTGGCGACGAAACGCCTTGCTCGGGCTGTCGCCCGTCTTGAGCTTCTCCACGTGGCAGTGGATGCAGCCGATCTTCTTGAAGAGGCCGCGTCCGCGCCCGGCGCCCTTGACCTTCTGGGGCGGCAGGGGAGCGAGCAGCGCCATGAAGTCGGTCAGCGCGGCGACGCCGCTGCCGTCGTCCTCGGGATCCGCCACGTTGTCGCACGTGACGGGGCCGCCCTGGGGATGGGACTCTTCCGGAAAATCGGGATTCGTGATGCCGATCTCGTTCAGCGAGGCATCGGCCGCGAAGGCGCGCAGCGTGGCGATCTGCGCCTTCCAGCCGAAGCGTCCGACAGCGCCGCCGATCAGGTTCGCCCTGCCGGAGATGCCGTCCCCGTTTGCATCGCTCGCGTCCGCGCGGGCGAGAATGGTCTGATCGGGAATCGCCTCGACGAGCCCCGCGCCTGAAATGGGCGTCGAGAGCCGGAGCGTCGAGACCGTAGCGCCGGCCGGCACGGTCTCCCCGGGAACGAAGCACATGCCGGTCGTGATGCCCAACGCCTGCATCACCGACCCGCCTTCGGACGTCATCGGATCGAACGCGCCGGCGTCGTAGCGGCCGAAGCGCGTGACCGTTCTCAGGCTAAATCCGCCGCTGATGGGGTGATCGTGACAGATGGCGCATGCGCGACCGTTGAAGACGGGTCCGAGACCCTCGCTGACCGTCGTGAAGTGCCTGAATCGGTCGAACCCGGCGTCGAAGCGCGCGCGCTCGTCGGCGGTCGCCTTCTTGAGGGGTTTCGGTACGCACACGGTTTGGTCGTCCTGCTCGGGATCCGGCACGAACGGGCAGAGGTCGAGCGCATCGCAGACGCCGTCGCCGTCGCGATCCCCAAGGCCGGTGTCCGCAGCGCATTGGTCGCTCGTTCCGGTGCAGGCCTCCGGCAGATCGCACGGCTGACTCTGCGGACGGCACAACGTGATCTCGGAGGCGAAGCTGCAGGACGCCGTGCAGCAGGGGTTCGAGCCACCGCCGCTGTCGCACTGCTCACCGGCATCGACGGCACCGTCGCCGCACGCGGCGCGGGCGGTGTGGGGTACGAGCGAGAGCGCAAGCGTCGCCCAGATGGTTGCGAAGACGAGGTGGCGCATCGGGGGCCTCCTACGAGCGCGCGACCATCACACGGCGGTTTCCCGGGGGTCAAGCGAAAAAACGGTGCGAGCTCGGTCTCGAACATCTCGACGTCGCGCACCCGGTTCGCCGAGCCGTCGACGTGGACGACACGCATGGAGCGTTCGCGGGCACGCGCGGGCGAGTCGGCAGCGCGGACGCCATGCACGGTGCGTCACCTGACCGAGCCCGAGCAGCGCTTGGATCCGCGTTCCGTCGTGAGCCGCATGATGACGAGGTCGACTCCCCGAGCCCGGACGGGCGGGGTAGCGAAGTGGAAGGCTCTCGAAACTGGGTCTTCGACCCCGCCGGCAATCAAACCGCAGCCTGCGCACGGCGGCGCGCGAAGTTGCTTGCCGGCCGAATCGGAGCTGAGCTACATTCCGCTCCGCCGCCATCGGGCCACACTCGCGTCGCTTCCGAGGTCTCCAGACGCGCTCGGGCGTACGCGGCACTGATATCCGCCCTCAAACGGGTGGCGGCTCCGGCCGCGTGAGGACCATGACCAGCGTACAGATCGAAACCCTGGATCCAACGACCGCGACCCTGACCCTCTCGCTCGACGTCGGCCTGTACCCGCGCGACGTCCTGTATGCCGCCGCCTACGTGTTCCTGGACCGGGCATACGTGCTGCTCGACCGGCAGGACTCCCGGTTCATCGTGCACCTCCGCGCCAAGCGTCCGCTCGAGGAAGCAACGTTCCGGGCCATGGCCGGCGAGTTCGAGAACGAGCTGCTCGCGCAGGCGCTGCGGCACCAGGTGTTCGACGCGAACCAGCGCATCATCGAGGACGTCGTCGCGGTCGCGATCGCGGGCGCGACCGCCGGCGTCGAGCCGCCCGGCGGTGGCGGAGCGGCGCCGGAGCTCGGCGACGCGGAGGACGGCTTCCTCACCGACCCGCAGGGCATCGCTCAGCCCTTCGAGCCGGGGAAATCGGGAACGGAATGACGGCCGGCGACACGCAGGCGGCCATCGTCCGGTTCCACCGGACGCTCTACACGGAGCAGGCCATCACCGAAGCGGCCGAGACGTTCGCAGACCTCGCGCGGTTCGCCGTCCGCGCCGACGGCGAGCACCACGTCGTGGAGGTCAGCGAGATCGACCGCGACGTCGACGGCGACGTCGTCGCGGAGTTCTGCAACTTCGCGCTCGCGAACTCGGCGCGCGGCCTGAGGAGCAGCAATGCTTGAGCGCGAGCTCCTGCCGCACGGCCGCCAGGTCGACTTTCGCGACTTCCCCGCCGAGCGTTGGAAGCCGGGCTTCGCGACCCCGTTCAACCAGCGGATGATCCGCGGAAGGGTCCTCGTCACGAACGATTTCGGGGACTGGCTGCTGCTCACCCCCGAGGAGTTCCGCTCCTTCGTCGAAGGACGCCCGCAGCCCGGCGAGCCGCTCTACCAGAAGCTCGCGGCGGGCAACTTCATCGCGAAAGAGGTCGACGTTCCAGCGCAGGCCAAGCGCTGGCAACGGAAGAAAGGGTATCTCTTCCACGGCCCCACCCTCCACGGGATGGTGCTGACGCACCGGTGCAACCACGGGTGCCAGTACTGCCACAGCTCGGTCGTCGGGATGGAGCGGTACGACACCGACATGTCGTTCGAGGTGGCCGAGCGCGCCGTCGACGTCGCCTTTCAATCGACCGCGTGGGGCATCACCATCGAGTTCCAGGGCGGCGAGCCCACTGCCAACTGGGACACGCTGCGGCACATCGTCGAGTACGCGACGCGGAAGAACGTCGACGTCGGGAAGGTCCTCTCGTTCGCGCTGGTCACGAATCTGTCGTTGATGGACGACGAGCGACTGACGTTCCTTCTCGACCACAAAGTCCAGATCTGCACCAGCCTCGACGGGCCGGAGGACCTCCACAACAAGATCCGCATCTTCAAGGGCGGCAACAGCCACGAGCTGCTCGTCCAATGGATGAAGAGGATCAACGAGCGCTACCGCGAGATGGGACTCGACACGAACCACTACCGCGTCGAGGCACTTCCCACGCTCACGCGGCCGAGCCTCACCCTTTGGAAGGAGATCGTCGACGAGTTCGTTTCGCTCGGCTGCCGCGCCATCTTCCTCCGCAAGCTCGATCCGTTCGGCTTCGCCGCGAAGAGCGCGAAGACGCTCGGGTACTCGATGGACGAGTACCTGGAGTTCTACGCCAATGCCGTCGACTACATCATCGAGCTGAACCGCCAGGGCGTCCAGGTGATGGAGCGACACGCGGCCATCATGCTGAACAAGATCCTGATCGACGAGGAGCCCAACTATCTCGATCTCCGCACGCCCGGCGGCGCGTGCATCGGCCAGCTCGGCTACGCTCCCGACGGCGGCGTCTACTCGTCGGACGAGGGTCGCTTCGTCGCCGCGATGGGCGACGACATGTTCAGGATCGGCACCGTGCACGACAGCTACCACCAACTGATGACGAACGCCGCGACGCGCGCGCTGGTCATGGCGGGGCTGAACGACGGGCAGCCTGACTGCGTGTCCTGCGTGTACAAACCGTGGTGCGGCCAGCAAGTCGAGTACAACTACAAGGCGCAGGGGAGCCTGCACGGGCACATGCGCGACTCCAACTGGTGCAAGAAGCACAAGTCGATCTTCGACTACCTCATGCACAAGCTCGAATCGGCCGACGACCGCGACCTGGAAATGTTCCGCCGGTGGACGACGAATCGCACGCTCGATCACTTCATCGTGCAATGACCGGCCAGCACCTCGTGCTCTGCGACGGCCCTGGCGGCGACGCCGGCGCGTACCGGGCCGCCTATGCACGCTACCTCGCGAGCTGCGCCCGGGAATTCGTGACGCTCGGGGCGCGGCTGCCGACCGCGCTGCGCGACACGCACGGCCGGGTCGCCGATCTGGTGCACCGAGCGCTCGCGATCGACGAAGGCCAGCTGCTCCACTGCTTTGCGTCGCCAACGGTCGGCACACCGCTCCGCTGCATCGGGCTCCGCGACGACCTGCCGGAGTTCCGGACGCGAATCGACGCTGCCGTCACCGCCATGATGCCGCACTTGCTCTTCGAGATGGGACTCCGCGGGCTCCTCCCCGACGGGGAGACCGTCGTCTGGGAGCACGGTGCACCGCGGCTCGCCTCGCTGGCCCTCGGCGGAGAAATCGTTCCGCCCGCGGCCGCGACCGGGTTGGTGTTCTCTGCGACGCGCGTCGCCGCCGTCACGGGTGGCGCCGAGATCGCGCACCTGCCGCTGGACGACGACGGCCTGCGCACCGCCTGCGAGGCGGCCGGCGGCTTCCGCTTCGAGCGCCGCTACTACCCGATCGGCGAGGTCACGCACTTCGCCACCGTGGACCAGAACCCGATCGCCGCGTTCGAGGCCCATCCCAACAAGGACGGAAACTCCGTCGACCTCGGAGATCGGCCGGAAGCGGAATGGGTCGACGTCCTCGACCAGGCCTTCGCGCTCGTCGAGACGTTCCTGCCGCGGACGTTCGCCGAGATGCGGCTCACGCTGCACGAGGTGATCCCCGTCGGCTACGACGAGGTGCGCCACCTGTCCGCTTCCTACCGCGAGGCGATCGGCACGATGTACCTGACGCTGCACCCGAACGTCATGACGATGACGGAAGCCGTCCTGCACGAGTTCCAGCACAACAAGATCAACGTCGCGTCGTACGGTATCGACTTCCTCGAGAACCCGTTCCACCCGCTCTACCCGAGTCCGGTCCGCCCGGACCCCCGCCCGCTGTGGGGCATTCTCCTCGCGGTGCACGCGTTCCTCCCCGTCGCGGAGCTCTACCGGCGCATGCGCGACGCCCAACATCCGTTGGCCGCACGTCCGGGCTTCGAAGCGCGCCTCTCCGAGATCGATCTCAAGAACCACGAAGGCATGGAGATGCTACGCGCCAACGGGCAGTTCACCCCGCCGGGCGTCGTCCTGTTCGGCGAGCTCGAGGCACTCGAAACGCGCCACCTGGCGGAGCGGGCAGCGCGCGGCCTGTCGAACGTCGCGACGGAGGTGCACCTGTCGTGACACCCGAGGGTTCGTACCAACCCCGGGACCGGGCGAGCTCCCTACGCGGGGATTGCTTCGCGGTCTTCGCGGGACGCCGGCGGGCCGGGGCGCTCGCGCAGGATCTCGACGAGCCCCTCCATCACGACCTTGACGCCGCCGTCACCCGCCGGATCCACGGGGCGGAACTCGACACCGACCGTCGACCGTCTCCCGCGGGCGCCGATGGTGAATCGGACCTCGACGCACGCAGCACCGGACCCACACACCGCCAACACGGCGCTACTCTCGGACGGCCAGCGCAGCGGCTCGACGTGCCACCCGGGCACGGCGAGCTCCGCCGCCACCCGCTTCGCGAGGAGCGTGACGCGCTGGCGGCCGCGGAGCAGCGTGGGGTCGCTCGCGACATACGGGGCAAGCACGGGCGCGAAGCTTCCGTTTGCCGCCTTCGGCGCCTCCGCCAGCCGCGCATGCACCCATTTGAGCAGGGTGGCGAAGTCGTCGTCCGGCACGCCGGCGTCTACCTCGACGTCGACGTCGTACGCCTCGCACGTGATCATCGGCGCGCGCCCGCGACCTGGCGCCACGAGGACGACGCGCGCCCGCGCGCCGGCGGCGTGCACGAACGCGATCTCGACCCGCCGTCGCCGGTCCTCGCTGCTCTCGCGCTCGGTTCGCCACGAGGGAGGGATGTTCCCGGTGGCAACGGCCGCACGCAGCGCCCCGAGGTGCGGCTCGACGAGCAACACGAAATTGCGTCGCTCGGGATCCTGCGCGACCAGCGCCTCGCGGCTCACGGGCGTGAACTCGTCCTCGCCATGCAGCCGGAGATAGACGCGGAAGATCCCCGTGCACCGGGAGCGGAAGACGCATGTGTCGCAGCCGGGCAGGTACGTGCGCAATGAGCCGTGCCACTCGTACTTGTTCATCGCGTCTTCGAGCCCGACGGCGTCGGCCGACTTCGTCACCGTCTCCTGCCCGCCGTGATGGATGCGCGAGCCCCATTTCGGCAGGATGCAGTAGGGAAGATTGCCGACGTTCACGTCGAAATCCGGATCCCACCGCTCGAAGCGTGCGAGCATCTCGTCGTAATATGGCGCCATGTCGGAGTACCGTGGCATGAGCTCGCGGAGGTACTCTTGATCGCGCTCACCCGTGCTTTCGGGGCGAACGATGTCGATGTGAAGCTGCCTGACGCCGTACTGGTTCAGCAGCGCCGGATACTCGGGAAGCGAGCGATAGCTGCGCTCGTTGACGCACATGTTTGCGGTCACGAGCTGACCGCGACGCTGCAGCTCACCGAGCCCGTGGAGGATGCGCCGGAACGAGTCGGGGCGCTCGGTCGTCGCGACGTGAGCATCCTCGGTGGCACCCTGGATCGAGATGCGCCACTCGAACCGTCCGAGGGCCACCACGGAGTCGATGAACCCCGGGTGCGGGAACATGACGCCGTTCGTGAAGATCACGATGTGCTCGAAGCCCAGCTCCACTGCCTTCCGGACCGCGTCGAGGAAGCGCTTGTGGGTGGTCGGCTCGCCGCCGAGGAACGTCAGATGATACGCGCCGGCGGCGCGGGCGGCCTCGAGCGCCTCGAGGATCGGCTCGAGCGGCACCGCCCGGGCGATCTTCATCGCGGTCAGCTGACCGCTGGAGCAGAAAACGCAGCGGTTGTTGCAGAGGTGGCCGAGCTGGATCTCGAATTTGTGCCCGGCGCCCGAGGACGTGACCGTGGTCGCCGCGCGGCGATCTTCCTCGGTGATGTACGTGCCCGCAGCCATTCCGGGGGCGGATCGTAGTTCGATATGACTAGCGCTGGCAAGGAGTTTTCCGGGCCACTCGCCCCGCGGCTCTTCAAGAAGAAGGTCCCGGACGACGAGCCCATCACGCCAGACAGCGCGGCCCTCTTTCGCTTCGGAGAACAGTGCAACAACGACTGCCCTATGTGCAGCAACACTGGGGAGGCCTCACTCTTCTTCCATCCGACCGAGACGCTGCTGCAGCGCGCCGCCTTTCTCCATCGCTACGGTTTCCGGCGCGCGGTCGTCACCGGCGGCGAGCCGACGATCCATCCCGGCTTCTGGACGGTCGTGGAGCGCCTGGCCGCCGACGGCTTCACGTGGGACGTCAACACGCACGGCCGGACGTTCGCCAAGGAGGGGTTCGCGCGCCGCGCCGCCGGTCAGGGCCTGAAGCGCGCCATCGTCTCGCTGCATTCCCACGTCCCGGCGACGAGCGCCGCCATCTTCGGCACCCGGGAGAACGCGCATCACGAAACCGTTGCCGGCATCGACCGCCTCGTCGAGGCAGGCGTCGACGTCATGCTCAACTGCGTGCTCACCCGCCTGAGTCTCGGCGAGCTCGACGAGTACCTGCGCACGGAGCATGCGCGCTACGGCGCGCGCGCGCTGTTCAAGTTCGTCTTCCCGACGACGCTCGGCAAGGGCGGCTCGTGGGCCGAGATCGCGACGCTGCGGTACGCCGACGTCGGTGACACCGTACGGCGCCTGCGGTCGACCGCGCTCGAGCTCGGAGCCCACGTCCTCTTCGAGTCGTTTCCGAACTGCATTCTCGGCGACCCCGAGGCGACGAACCTCGGACGGTCGGCATTCGGAGAGACGCACTATCTCGACGACGCGACTGGGGAGCGCATCTACTCGATGCGCCACATCGAAGCGGAGCTGTCCGCGTTCGGCGAAGTGTGTCGGCAGTGCTCGTCGCTGCGTTCCTGTCCGGGCATCTCGCGCCAGTACGCCAAGCGGCACGGGACAGGCGAGCTCGTCCCGTTCACCCCAGGACGCGCCGCAGCGGCGAAGACGCGTACCGCGGCGCCCAAGACGCGCGCCAACTCCTTCAACTACGTTCGCGCCGAGACGGCGGTCCCGTGGACGGCGGAGGCGGACGCGTGCACCGCGCATGCACGGAGCGGCGGCCTGGATCCGATCCGGCAGCTCTGGCTCGTGGAGGCGGATCGGCTCACGCGCTACGTCACCGACACGGGGGACTTCACGGACGCAGAGATCGCGCAGGTGAAGTCCGGGTTGAGCCATCTCTTCGTCGATCGCGCCGCCCCGGGCGTGCTCGACGACTTCAAAAGCGGCATGCGTCGGGCCCTGCCCGACCCCGTCTGCGACCCGTGTCCGAACCGCGCCGCGTGCGGGCGACGGTTCCGCGTCGTCGACGGGGAACCGTTCGCGCGGGAGGAGGCGCGGATCGCCGGGCATGTCGGCGGTCTGCGCGGGCAGGTGCTCGACGTCGGTTGCGGGGAGCAGCTCTACCGGGAAGAGCTGGCGGCCTTGTTGCGCTCGCAAGCGATCGCCTACACCGGCCTCGACCCCGACGAAGAGAGCCTCGCCCGACTCCGCACGGCGCTGCCGGAAGCACGCTTGCACGTCGGCGACATCGAGCACTTCGACGGCGAGCCGGCGAGCTACGATCACGTGCTGTGCCTGCGCGCCTTGAACCACGTGCTCGACCTCGACGAGGCCCTGTCCCGGATGTCGCGCCTGCTCAAGCCGGGCGGGTCGCTGATGCTGGTCGAAATGACACCCTTCGCGATGCTGCGCGACGCGGCGCAGGTGGCCGCCGCGGACCGAGCCCCGCGGGCGGGCCACCAACATTTTCGGAACCTGGCGAGCGAGGACGTTCTCCCGCTCGCCCGGCGCCACCGTTTGCGCGTCGTCGAGCACCATCCGGCGAGTCGAGACACGAGCAATCAGTGGATCCTGCTCCTCGCGCGAGACCCGGTGGCGGCCCCTGACTCACCGCGCTGAGGCTCTCGCTAAGGAAAAGGCCCCGGACGGCCGATAGAAGATGCCGGGGGACCTTCGATGGCAGAATCCGTATCGGCGTTGGCAACTGCCACCTCCCCGGAGGAGGCGTTGCCGGCGACGCTGCACGAGATAGTCGAACAGCGCATCGCGACCGGTACGCTCACGCTCCCGATGCTACCGCAAGTCGCAAGCGAGATCCTGGCGCAAGGCGGCTCGGATGCGGTGGACGTGCGCCAGTTGTCCGACCTTCTCCACCGCGATCAGGCGCTGGCAGGTCACGTGCTGCGGGTCGCCAACTCCGCCGCCTATGGCGGCGACGTACGGATCCAATCGATTCAGCAGGCGCTGATCCGCATCGGACTCGTACAGATGCGGGAGATCGTGATCACCGTGGCGCTGCACGGCAAGATCTTCCAGGGTCGCAGCCATCAGGAATTGACTGCCGCATTGTGGCGCCATTCCACGTTGGCCGGTCTCTTCGCAAAGGAGATCGCACGGCACCTGCGCTCGAATGTCGAGAACGCGTTCGTCTGCGGCCTCTTGCACGACGTCGGGAAGCCGGTCGTCCTCGGCCTCGTCCTCGACGTCTGCAAGGAGAAGGGCGTCACCGCGACGTCCGCCGCCTGCGTGGCGACGCTCGACGAGTTTCATACCCGGGTGGGACGTCTCCTGGCCGAACGCTGGGCGTTGCCGGAGACGGTGCTCGAATCGATCGCCCTCCACCACGAGGCGGAAGCCGCGGGGCACCTGCGCAAAGAGGTCCAGATCACCGCCCTCGCGGACCTGCTCGCCTACGCCGCCGCCACGAGCGACGAGGAGTACGAGGCGACCCGTGTGCGCATGGAAGGACACCCGCTGTGCGTCGCGTTGAATCTCTATCCCGATGACGTCGATGCGCTCTTCGCCAAGCGGACGACGATTCTCGAGCAAGCGGAGGCCTTCGCATCATGAGCGATCGGTACGACCTCATCGTCATGGGAAGCGGCCCCGCCGGCCAGAAGGCCGCGATCCAGGGCGCCAAGGCCGGCTGTCGCGTCGCCGTGATCGAACGCGGCATCGCCGTCGGCGGCGAGTGCGTGCAGCGCGGTACCATCCCGAGCAAGACCTTGCGCGAGACCGCGGTCGCTCTTGCCAGCTTTCGCCAACGAAGCGGCAACGTCTTCGACGTGCAGATGCCCGAAGGCACCAAGATCTCGAGCCTGTTGACGCGGCTCGACGAGGTCATTCACAGCCATCAGGCCTACATCGGTGATCAACTGCGCCGAAACGGGATCGACCTGATTCACGGTCGGGCCCGATTCCTCGCCCCGACCGAGGTCGAAGTGACGAGCGTGCAGGGCTCTCGGCGTCGCCTCACGGCGAGCACGATCGTCATCGCCGTCGGCTCGACGCCGCGAACGCCGCCAAACGTCCCGATCGACCACGAGAACATCCTCGACAGCGACTCCATCCTCTCGTTGCAGTATCTTCCCCGTTCCCTGACGGTGCTCGGCTCGGGGGTGATCGCCAGCGAGTACGCCAGCATCTTCGCGACGCTCGGCGTGCACGTGACGATGATCGACAAGGCGTCCCGCCCGCTCGGATTCCTCGACCCCGAGCTGATCGACCGCTTCCTGGGGCATTTCGAGGGAAGCGGTGCCCGCTTCATCGGCAACGCCAGCATCGCGACCGTCACCACCGATGGGGTCACCACGACCACGGAGCTGGCGAGTGGAGAGGTGGTGATCTCCGACAAGCTCCTGTGCGCGCTCGGTCGCGTCGCGTCCGTCGACGGCCTGAACCTCGCCGCCGCCGGGCTCGCGGCCAACGGACGTGGCCTCCTCGAGGTCGACGCCCACCTGCGAACCGCCGTGCCGCACATCTATGCCGTCGGTGACGTCATCGGACCACCCGCGCTCGCCACGAGTGCCATGGAACAGGGACGGCGGGCGATCTGCCACGCGATGGGACTCCCTTCGGGCGGCGTGAGCGACACCATGCCCGTTGGCGTCTACACCATTCCGGAGATGGCCTGCGTCGGCATCGACGAGAAGACCGCGCGCGAGCGGGACGGCGAGATCCTGGTCGGGCGCGCGGCGTTCAAAGAGGTCGCCCGCGGTCACATCGCGAACTCTCGGGAAGGGTTCCTGAAGCTGGTGTCCGACGCCCAGGGCGCGCGGATCCTGGGCGTGCAGATCATCGGCGAGGGCGCGACGGAGCTCGTCCACCTCGGGCAGCTCGCCATGATCGGCGCGCTCCCCGTCGAAGCGTTCATCGAGAACATCTTCAACTTCCCGACGCTCGCCGAAGCCTACCGCGTGGCCGCGCTCGACCTGCTGTCGCATCGTGCCGACGGGGGTCTCCACCTGACGCCCGCCGTGCCACGACCCGCGGCGGACGCTGACCAGTCGACCGGCCCCCGCGCGGACGCCTGACGGCTGGCAGACGCCCGCCGCAGCCCGCGCACGCTTTCGAGTGGACTTCCGGCGGGTAGGCGTGACACGTTCCGGCATTGCCGGAACCGCGCGAAACGGGGTGAACGACGCTGATCCATCGCGCTGACGCTCCCACCGACCGATGACGCCCTGGGCGACCCCAGACGCGTTCACGTGGCTTGCCGCCACCACCGTCGCGATCATCCTGCTGGCGGCCACCCTCGGCGCATGGGCGCGGCAGCGGCCGACGGTCCGCGGCAGAGTGATCGCCGGCTGCGCGTGCGCACTGGTCGGCGGATCGCTCGTTCTCCTGCTCGTCGAGCCGACCGACATCCCGACCGGATGGATCACGGTCCTCCAGGAGGGCCGCAGCGCGCGGAACATTCGGCAGCTGTATGGGTTCGGGACGCATGCCGGCTCCGGATTCTACGCGCTGATCGACTGGCTGAGCGGACACGGCCCGGCCACGTTGCCATCCGTGGTCCGTGCGAACCTGGGTCTCGCCGTCGTCAACACGGTCGTCTTCTTCTTTCTGGCGAGCCAGGTGCTGCGCTCGTGGTGGGCCAGCCTCGCGTTCGCCGCAGCCTACGCATTGAATCTGAACACGATCCAAGCGGCCTTCTCGGAAACGCCCGCAATGGTATGGACGATCCACATCTGGCTCGCGTGCATCGCGGCCGCGATCGTGTCGGATCGGGGCGCGTCACGTCGGCTGCGCTGGCTCGCGCTCGCGTGCTTGGGATTGCTGGTGGTCCTGGCAGCCTGGGTGCGCACCGAGGCCCTGGTACTCGGCCTCCCCGCGCTCGCCATCGGCGTTGCACACCTCGTCGGGGCCGAGGAGCGGATGCAGCGGGCGCTGCGGAGCGCCGGACGGCACCTCCGGACGATCATCACCGGCCCGCTGGTCGTTTTCCTCCTCGTCAGTGCCGGCCTGCTCGCCTTGGAATACGTACCGGTACCGGACGCCTGGCGGTATGCGAGCGCAGGTCTTCGGCCGTTCAATTTCTCGTTTCTCACGTGGCTGCAGGCGATCGGGCTGTTCTTCCCGTTCGCGATCGTCGTGCTGTTCGTGCTCGGCGTCATCCATGGGGTGCGGCGGTGGTTCGCCTCCTTCTTGCTGCCCATCACCCTCCTCGTACTCCTCAAGGCCTATGCGAGCGCGTCCCATGGAGCGTTCCTGGACAAGTTCCGCTACCTGACGTTCGTCACGCCGTTCGTGCTGTTGCTCGCACTCTTCGGCTTCCGCGAGCTGTCCTCCTGGGCGGAGCGACTCTCGTGGCCGGGGTGGTGGCGGCGCGTCGCCGTGCTGCTGCTCGTCGCCACGGTTCCCGCATGGAACCCGTGGCAGAGGGAATTCTTCGGCCGCCGTCAGCAGCTACCTGGCGTGTCGACAGCGGAGGCATTCCTCGCACGCAACCAACAGACGGAAGTGCGCTACCTGCTCGATCTCACCGCACGCTACCCGCGCTGCGTCTTCGTGGCCAAGGCGCCGCGCGCGGAGAGCGCATCCGACACCAAGACCGGGTACCGCTGGTTGGCGTTCGGAACGGGCGTCCGCCATCTCGGCGAGAAAGAGGACGCCAGCGGCAGCGTCGATCAGCTCGATCGGATCGTGGCGGAGCTGGCTCCCGACGCTCCGTGCGTCCTGTTCTACCGGAGCATGGATTGCGATCTCGTCGGTTTCGACGCCTGCAACGTGGAGACCGACGGCCGGATCCCGCTCGAGGAGCGCATCCTCGAGAATCTCCCCTATAGCGAGGTCGGCGAGTACGGCGCGCACCGCGCGGAGATCCGGCTCGGCGTCTATCCGGTCGTCGTGCGGGATCGCGGCGCCCTCGCCAACGCGGCGAATGCCTCCCGCTGAGCCGATGCGACGCCTCGGCGGACGTTGACCCGGCCGGCCCCGCTGTGAGACGTTCGCGCGTCTCGTGGGAAAGATCGACATCCAAGCGTCGTCGCACCGCGGGCGGGCCTCCTCACCTGAATCGCACGCCGCCGCGCCGGAATCGCGCCCGTCGGAGTCACCGCCGGCAGCTCCGGCGCTCGAGGGACGGCGCCGACGAGAATTCCTCCCGCTCTCTCGCCCGTCGATCGGCGACGCCGAGGTGGAGGCCGTCGTGACATGTCTCCGCTCGGGCTGGATCACGAGCGGCCCGCGCGTCGCGGAGTTCGAGCGACGCTTCGCCGAAGTCGTCGGGGCGCCGCACGCGGTTGCCGTCAGCTCGGCGACGGCCGGACTGCACGTGGCGTTCCTCGCCGCGGGGCTCGGACCGGACGACGAGGTCATCACGTCGCCGCTCACGTGGGCGTCGACCGGGAACATGATTCTCGCCGTCGGCGCGCGGCCGGTGTTCGCGGACGTCGACCCGGCGACGCTCAACGTCGATCCCTCCGCCGTGGAGCGCGCGGTCACCGATCGGACGCGTGCGATCGTGCCGGTCCACTTCGCGGGGCAGCCGGTCGACCTCGATCCGCTGCGCGCCCTCGCCGCACGGCACGGCGTCGCACTGATCGAAGATGCGGCGCACGCCTTGGGGACGACGTATCGCGGGCGGCCGGTCGGCGGTGGCAACACCGCGGCGGTCTTCAGCTTCCATCCCATCAAAGCCATCACCACCGGCGAGGGCGGCATGGTCACCACCGACGACGCCGACTTCGCGGAGCGGCTCCGTCTGCTGCGCTTCCACGGCATCACGCGGGATGCCTGGAAACGATACGGCAATCACGGCAGCCCCGACTACGAGATCGTCGCGCTCGGCTACAAGTACAATCTGACGGATCTCCAGGCCGCGCTCGGGATCGCGCAGCTCGCGCGCCTCGAGGAGTTCGTGGCGGCGCGAACGAGGGTCGCGGGGTGGTACGCCGACCGGCTCCGCGAGCTGCCCGCGGTGGCGATGCTCGAGCCGGTGCCTTATCCCGCGCGGCACGCCTGGCACCTGCTCGTCGTCCGGCTCCGGCTCGACGCGCTCCGCATCGACCGCGACGACGTCATGGGCGAGCTGCTCGCCGCGAACATCGGCGTCGGGCTGCACTTCAAGGCACTACACCTCCATCGGCTGTATCGCGACGACGCCGTGACCGCCGCGCTGCCGCACGCCACCGCGGCATCGCACGCGATCCTGTCCCTGCCGCTCTTCCCCGCGATGGTCGAGAACGACGTGCGCGACGTGGTCGACACGCTCGCGGACGTGCTCCGTCGCCATGCGGCCTGAGACGACCGCGCCGGACGGGATCGTCACGCCGGCGGACGCGGAGGCGCCGGCGGTTTCGATCGTCGTCCCCGTGTTCAACGAATCCGCCGGGCTCGCGCGCTTCGACGCGCGCCTCTCCGCCGTGTGCGACCGCCTCGACCGATCCGTCGAGGTGGTCTATGTCGACGACGGTAGCCGCGATCGGTCGCTCGACGTCCTCACGGAGATCGCGGCGCGTGACGCGCGCGTGACGATCGTCGCGCTTGCCCGGAACGTCGGACAGCATGCCGCCGTCCTCGCCGGATTCGGGTACGCGCGCGGCGACGTCGTCGTCACGATCGATGCCGATCTCCAGAACCCGCCCGAGGAGATCCCGCGGCTGCTCGCGGAGGTCGACGCCGGCTACGACGCCGTCGGGACACGCCGCGCCGCGCGGGTCGACCCGTTCCCGCGCCGGGCCTTGTCCGCCGCGGTGAGCCGGCTCGCGTCGCTCGCGGTCGGCGTGCCCATGACGGACTGCGGCTCGATGCTCCGCGCGTACCGGCGGCCCGTGGTCGATGCGGTCGTCCAGCTCGCCGATCGGGCGCTCTTCATCCCCGCGCTCGCGGCGTGGGTGGCGACCCGGCCGACCGAGATCGCGATCGCGCACGAGCCGCGCGTCGCCGGGAGATCACGCTACTCGCCGCTGCGGTTCATGCGCCTCGGCTTCGATCTGATGACGGGATTCTCGCTCGTCCCGATCCAGCTCGTCTCGCTCGCGGGGATCGGCGTGTCGCTGGTCGGCACCGGTTTCGGGATCTATCTCCTCTTTCGACGCCTGGTACTCGGACCCGAGAGCGAGGGGCTGTTCACGCTCTTCGCAATCCTGTTCGTCTTCCTCGGGCTCCTCATCTTCGCCGTCGGGCTGGTCGGCGAGTACGTCGGCCGCATCTATGCCGAGGTACGCCGCCGGCCCTCGTACGTCGTGCGCGCCGTCTACGGCGCGTCACAGAGGCGCGCCGTGAATAGCGCGTCGCGGGACCGTGCATGTCCGTCGTCGTGATGGCCTACCAGGACATCGGCTGGGTCTGCCTCGATGAGCTGCTGCGGCTCGGGGCGGACGTCGCGGCGGTCGTGACCCACCGCGACGACCCGGGCGAAGCGATCTGGTTTCGCTCCGTCGCGGCACGCGCCCGCGACGCGGGGATTCCGGTGCTCGAGCCCGCCGACGTCAACGCGCCCGAGGTCGTCGAGCGGATCGCGGCGCTCGCACCCGAGCTGTTGTTCTCGTTCTACTTCCGCCAGATCCTGAAGTCGTCGCTGCTCGCGATCCCGCCCCGCGGCGCGCTCAACCTGCACGGCTCGCTGCTGCCGCGCTACCGCGGACGGTGCCCGGTCAACTGGGTCCTCATCAACGGCGAGACGGAGACCGGGGTCACGCTGCACCACATGGAGCCGCAGCCCGACACGGGCGACATCGTGGCGCAGCAGCGCGTCCCGATCGCGGACGACGACACCGCGCTCACGCTCAACCGGAAGCTCGGCGATGCCGCGCGCGAGCTCCTCCGCGACACCTTCCCCGCGATCCTCGCGGATACGGCGCCGCGGGTTCCCCAGGACCACGCGCGCGCAACGAGGTTCGGTGGTCGGCGACCGGAGGACGGCCGCCTCGCGTGGCAGCGGCCGGCGCGCGAGCTCTCCAACCTCGTCCGCGCCGTCACGCACCCCTACCCCGGCGCTTTCACGACGTGGGCCGGGACGAAGCTGTTCGTGTGGAAGGCAACCCCGCTCGACGCACCATCGAACGACGAGCCGGGACGCGTCGCCGCGGTCTCGCCCGCCGGGATCGTCATCGGGACGGGACGCGGCGGCCTGCGGCTCGAGCAGCTCCAGGTCGACGGCGCGCCGGAGCAGTCCGCGATCGACTTCGCGCGGCACCGTGGGGTGCGCATCGGCGACCGGCTGGGACACGCCGCGTGCTGACGGTGCTGATCACGGGGGGCGGAGGATTCCTCGGCTCGCACCTGGCGGACGGTTTCCTGGCGCGGGGCGACGCCGTCATCGCCCTCGACACCGGGTCACAGAAGAAGGTGCGCCATCTCCAGGGTCACCCGCGCTTCCGCCTCGTCGTCGACTCGGTGATGAATCCCGACATCCTCGACGCGCTGACGGCGCGTGCCGATCTGGTCTACCACCTCGCCGGCATCGTCGGCGTCGAGCACTACGTCGGCGATCCGTACGAGGTGCTGAACGTCAACATCAACGGGACGCAGAACGTGCTGCGCGCCGCGCTGAAGCACGGCCGCCGCGTCGTGTTCACGTCGACCTCGGAGGTCTACGGCAAGAACCCCGCCGTTCCTTGGCGTGAGGACGCCGACCGGGTGCTCGGCCCGAGCACCATCGACCGCTGGTGCTACTCGACGTCGAAGGCCGCCAGCGAGCACTTCTGCCTCGCCTTTCGGCGGCTCGGGCTTCCGGTCACGATCCTCCGCTACTTCAACGTCTACGGCCCGCGCCTCGACCAGCTCGACGTCGGCCGCGTCATCACCATCTTCATGGGCCAGCTCCTCCGGGGCGAGCCGCTCACGGTCATCGGCGATGGAACGCAGACCCGCTGCTTCACGTACGTCGACGACGCCGTCGCCGCGACGATCGCGGCCGGCGTCACGGCGGCCGCCGAGGGCGAGATCATCAACGTCGGCTCCGACGTCGAGACGTCGATCCGCGAGCTCGCGGAGCGGATGATCGCGATTGGCGGCGGTGCGTCGACGCTGCGCTTCGTCGCGCAGGAGACCGTGTACGGCAGCGGCTACGAGGACGTCGCCCGTCGTGTCCCCGACGTGACCCGCATGGCGGCGATCCTCGGCATGCGGGCGACGACCTCCCTCGACGACGGGCTCGCGCAAACGATCGGCTGGTTCCGCGGTCAGCCGCGCGACGGGACGTCGGTCGGAACGTGAGCGGCGGGGAGCCGCCCCGCGTCGCCCTGAAGGTCGACGTCGACACGCACGACGGGCTTCGCGACGGGGTCCCGGTGATCCGGCAGCGTCTCGCGGCCTTCGGCATCCGCGCGTCGTTCTTCGTCGTGTGCGGGCCCGACACGATGGGCCGCCGGCTGCCGCGGCTGCTCGAGCCGCGCTTCGTCCTGAAGCTCCTGCGGACGCGCGCACCGTCGGTGTACGGCTGGCGGACGCTGCTCTCGGGAACGCTCCTACCCGCGCGGCCGATCGCCGCGGCGTTTCCGGAGCTGCTCCGCGCACTGGTCCGCGAGGGGCACGAGGTCGCCGTCCACGGCCACGACCACGCCCGCTGGCAGGACCGCCTACCGGCGCTCGATGCCGCGGCCGTCGTCGCCGAGGTGGCGCGCGCACGTGCCGTCTACCGCCAGGCGCTCGGCACGGACCCGCGCGGATTCGGGGCTCCTGGGTGGCGCTGCACGGCGGCGAGCCTCGGGGCCGTCGACGACGCCGGCTTCGCCTACCGGAGCGACACCCGCGGAACCGCACCCTATCGCCCGGCCGTTGGCGGCCACGCCTTTCGGGTTCCGGAGCTCCCGACCACGCTGCCGACGCTCGACGAGACGTACGGCCTCCTCGGCCGGGATCCGGCGATGCTGGCCGACGATCTCGTGGCCCGGCTGCGGCCGGGGGCGCTCAGCGTGCACACGATTCACGCGGAGCTGGAAGGCGGCCCTCATGCCGACGTGCTCGACGCGTTCCTGGCGCGCACGGCAGGGCGCGTGCGCTTCGTCCGTTTGTGCGACGAGGCCGCGGCGCTCGATGTCACGGCGCTCCCGATCTGCGAGGTGCGCGACGGGCTCCTGCCGGGACGTCCGCTTCCCGTGGCCGTGCAGCAGCCCCCGGAACCCGCCATCGCGACGGCCTCACCGATCTGACTGCGTCCGTGTGCGCGTCGGCACAGGCATGCAGAGAATGCCGAGGCTCACGAGTACACCGAGCCCACCGAGCGCGATGACCGCGATCGTGTACTCCAGGCTCGCAGAATGCATGAGCCGAGGCTCATCTGCCTGCCAGGCGTCCGGCGGGACGTCTCGTATCGAGCGCTTCTCGAGGAAAGGGTCGCTGGTGAACATTTCGTCGAGAAGCCGCCCGATCCGCACCAGGTCGTCAGCGCTCGCGGTTTCGACCGCCTGAACGTCGAAATAACGAGCCACCCCGATGTCCGACGTTGGTTCGCTCAAGCGCACGACCATGCGGGGGGCGCTCCCGCGCAGCAACTCCACCTGGACACTGCGCTTGGACACGCTGATGTTCACTTCCTGGATCTCGGCTCCCAACCTCCCGCCGCGGACCGCATCCATGAAACGTCTGAAGCCGTCCTCGCTGTGCTTGGTCAGAGCGAGATGGCGCTGCGACCCATCGGATTCTCCCTGCGACACGGGTTCTGCCGATGCAGGCAGAGCGCACAGCAGTGCCGAGAGCGTCACCATGACGATGCTTCGCTTCATTGGTTTCCTGCAACGAGCCGTTCGAACGCCTCACCCGGTCGAGTCTCCAAGACACACGGCGGATAGGGGAATTCGATCTCGCGAGCGGGACACGGTGGCGCGCCGAACGGCTTCTCGACCACCAGCACTCCTGGCCCATCGTTGTCTGCGCCTAGGCGAACGCGCGTTGCCGGCAGAGTATTCTGGAGTCGCAGACCGTCCGCATGCACGAACTCCCAGCGGCAACCCTCGCTTCCAGGATCAGTAAGCCGTAGCTCACGAACCTCCCCCGCCCGTGGGCGCAGTGGGATCCGATAGCTCGTGACGTAGGGCTGGGGCACCTCGACCGGCTGCATGATCACCATCACTCTGCTTTCGAAGCTGAACTCTTTGGGATGCCGAGGGGCTTCCGCGAGACTGTCCGGCTCGGACGGCGTCCGGCGGCCGGCGATGCTCACGCGTGGCCGTTCGCATGACGGCGGCACCGTCCGGTCGATTGGCTGCCGGCACACCACGATGCCCCGAGGTTCCATCCACGAATGTACGCTCCGCAGGACACCGAACTGGCCCCGCTGGAGCGGAACGACCGCGTACTCGCCCGTCGCCGGCGGCGGTTCCGACTCCACCATCGCCACCTGAAGCTGCAGATCCTCGTCCGGCGGCCTGCCGTCCAGCCGTGGCCCCTCCACCGCCATACCCGACAGCAATTCTCCGCATGCTTGGCCTTGGAGGCGAAACACCAGGTCTTCGAAGCTCCAGCCTGCGTTTGCCGCTTCGAGCCCGATCCTCGTGGCATTCGTCAATGTCCAGGTGCGCAACGCGTCCGGCGGAGGAGCGGGTGCCCAAACCTTGGGGATCATCAGCCACAGCACGAGGACGGACGGGACCCAACGCAGCGAAGCATGGCGCCTGCCGAGCAGTTGAAACGGGGCACAGAGGATTGCCGCCTGGAATACGGCCAGCGGGCCCCAGATCGGGTGGAGATATCGGCGCTCGAACCAGTGCTGTTCGATCAGGACCAGCCAGAGCGACCCGAAAACGAACGGCAGGATGAGAAAGCAGCCGATCAACATGACCCGCACGTTCACCGAGAGCATTCGAAAGCGTGCTCCCAACCTCGACGCGACCGCGACCGCGGCAAGAGCCCCGAGCGCCGGCACAAGGACGAACGCCAATCCCCGGTCGGCAAGCGCGATGAGATTCGCCTCCAAGGCGGCGCCCGAAGTGATGAGGTATACGGCGGCGAATAGCGTCCCGGCCGCCACAACTGCACGAGACGGCGTGTGCCCCAACGCGGCAACCAGCAGCAGCCCTGGAAGGAGCGTGACCGCGGCGACGTGAACGTTGACCGCCAATGCGGCTGCGAAGGCAGACACGAGCAGAAAACGTGTGCGAGCCGAGATCGCATAACACAGCAGACCTGCGGCCGTCATGACGTCAAACAGCGCGGACGCGCTGCCGTTCACCAGGACACTCGCGGATTGATCTCCGGCCAAGGTGTTCGCAACCAGATAGCCGGCGGGCAACGCCAACGCCGGCTGCACCCAGTGCCATACGACGATGAACGTGAGCGCGGCCGCGATGGCGTCGAGAGCAAGGACGACCGCGATCTGGGTCGTGGTGTCGCCGCCGAGGATCCGGACGGCCGTCAAGAGGTCCAGCCACGCTGCGCCCTGAAGGATCCGGAGCTCACCGGCAATTGAGGCTGGCGCTCCGAACAGATGACAGCGTCCCAGGTCCGTGCAGTCGCGCACGAGCAACTGATCGCGAATCCCATCACCATGGATCGGGAATGGCGTACTGAACCGCACGAGCCACGCGAAGGTGCACAGGCCCACTCCGATGAACCCGACGATTGCGAACGACGAGAGGAGGAAAGCCTTCCGACGTTCAGAGCTCACAGGCACTACCGACCGCGGTGTGGGAAAGCCGAAGAGCGGCGGGACAGTCCTCGATCAGGGTTGCCGACGCGCTGAGCCGACCACGCGCGTCTCGCGGCAATCTCCCGATCCGTCATGGCGTCTTGGCGCTTCAGTCCGGCTTCGACGACGGCACGATGCTCGTGAGCAGCGAGCGGTAGGGGATGGCGTCGGGCTCGGATGGCAGCGCGGAATCTCCGCCGTTCGACACCGCGGGGCGGCTGCCGGCCCAGAAGCCGGGAATCTTGAGGTATTCGGCGTGCGGCGTGCGCGGCACGATCCAGCTCTTGCTACGCGGGCCAACCAGCGCCTGCAGCAGCTCCGGGCGACGGCGCAGCAGCTCGAGCGCCTCGGCCTGCGGCAGGCAGCGCGCGACCAGCGCGCGGCTCTGAGCCACCCGCGCGTCCCATTGTGCCCGGGTCATCAGCGTCCGCTTCGGCGCCGCGCACTCGACATGCTGGCCGAGCAGCAGCGTCAGCACACTCTGGGAGTTGAAGACCGGATCGGGGATCTCGTACGGCAGCGCGTTGCCCTCCCGACCCGGCCCCTCGATGCGGAAGCGCTCGAGCATCTCCGCCAGCCCCGAGACGTCCACCGACTCGCGGCAGTCGCGCCAGAAGGCGTTGTCGAGCTTGCGGTTGTACTTGTAGTGCACGGCGAGGAACCAGCGCAGGTAGTCCCAGTGCAAGGCGACGCTGCGGTTGGCGAACGCGCGATCCGGCTGCCCGTAGCCGCTGCTCTTCAGGCAATGGATCAGGCAGCGCATCTCCATGATCACCATGTGGAGCGCGGTCGACTCGAGCGGCTCGACGAAGCCGTAGGCATTGCCGACCGCGACCGTGTTGCCCTTCCAAAACTCCGCGTGCCGGCCGCTGCGGAAGCGCACGGTCCACAGCTCTCCCAGGCCGGGGTTCTTGGCCCGCATCTCCGCGCCTGCCTGGTCCGGCGTCAGGTGGGCGGAGGAGAAGACGTAGCCGCGGTGGTCCTCGCCCTCGACGGGGATGCGCCAGCACCAGCCGGCCTCCATCGTCTCGGCCGTAGTGTACGGTTCGATGACGCCGCGCTGCGGCACCTCGCCGACCACCGCCGTGTCGCACATCAGACTCGACGCGTAGCTGCGGAACGGCGAGCCGAGGGACTGCTCCAGCAACAGCGAGCGAAAGCCGCTGGCGTCGACGAACAGGTCGGCGCGCACCTCGCGCCCGTCGTCGAGGACCAAGCGGTCGATACCCTCGCCGTCGGCGGTCCGGACGACGTCGGAGATCTGCGCGTCGATGTGCACGATGCCGAGCCGCGCCGCATGCTTCGCGAGGAAGCGGACCAACGACTTGTTCTCCAGGTGGTAGGCGAATGGCATGTGCTCGAGCAGCGAGATCGGCTCGCCGTCGTCGCCGACCGCGATGGGCGAACGGTTTGCAGCCATCATCAGCGCGCAGAGCGACTGGTTGGCGATGTCGCGGTCGTGGGCATACGCCTCGACCGGATTGCCGTCGCCGAACGGGTAGACGAAGAAGTAGTCGCCCGGCAGGCCCCATTCGAATTTGATGCCCAGTTTCCAGGTCGGCCGCACCTCCCGGTAGAGCTCCACGATGTCGATGCCGAGCAGGAGGTGGAGGAAGGGCGGCATCAGCGTCGTCGTCGCCTCGCCGACTCCGATGATGGGGATCTTGCTCGACTCGATCAGCGTCACCTCGACGTCGGCCAGCTCGCGCTTGAGCGAGAGGGCGGCGAAATAGCCGGCGGTGCCGCCCCCGACCACGACGACGCGGCGCAGGCCGGCCACCGCCTGGGGACGCGGACCGATTGCCTCCGGCTCCGG
>CAZWAX010000025.1:0-24752 GCA_964631985.1 uncultured Polyangiaceae bacterium
CCGAGATGATCGCCGAGGCGGCGATCCAGGAGGACGTCGACGCGATCGGGCTCTCGATCTTGTCTGGCGCTCACAACACGCTCTTCCCCGCGATCATCAAGCTGATCCGTGAGAAGGGCGGCGACGACATCGCGATCTTCGGCGGTGGCATCATTCCCGAAGAGGACATCCCGACGCTCAAGCAGGCCGGCGTCCGCGAGATCTTCACCCCGGGCGCGACGACCGATCAGATCGTCGCGTGGGTACGCGAGAACGTGCAGCCGCGGGTGTAGGTGTCACCCCAGCAGTCGCGCGCGTCACTCCACGAGCCGATCCAGCACGAAAGCTCGTCGATGGATTCCCTGTGGCGGCTGCGCCGATATGGCGCAGCCTTTGCGCGACGTCGATGCGAAACTCGTTGTTGGCCCGCGGCCCGGTCTGGTACGCGGATTGTGTCCCCACACGGCAGGCCCGCCCGACGCGTACGCCTACTTCCTTCAACGCAGGATCGTCACCGCGGAGGATGACCATGTTCGCAACCAGCAGAACAAAAATCGGGCTCATGGCTTCGATGCTCGGCGCAGTGAGTGTCGTCGTCAATGCGACGAACGCGCTCGCCGATCCGAGTGGAGCGCCGTCGCAGACCGTACCTGCGGCACGGGCCGGCCAGTGGATACACGTCGATCCGCAGACGGGAGCGCGCACGGGGGCGCCGGCCGATGCCCGCGCCGCGACGGCCGCCGATCCGGCCTTCAGCACGTCACACGATGGATTGGTCGAACGGCCGGCGCCGGGCGGGGGCGTGACCGTGGATCTCCAGGGTCGCTTCCGAAGCGCCGTCATTGCGACGGTCGGCGCCGACGGCAAGGTCGACGTCGACTGCCACGCGCCGGGGACGGCGGCGGCCAGGAAGGAGTGAGCAATGACCACCATGCTTCCTTCGGCCGTCACGCGCGTGACGCTCGCGCTCGTGATGTCGATGCTCGTGGCGACGGTAGCGTCGGCTGCGACGTTCACCGTCAACAACCTCGATGGTGGCGGCGAAGGCTTCAACGATGCGACGCCGCGTGCGTCCGAAGGCGGCAACCCCGGGGTGACGCTGGGCGCGCTGCGGCTGAACGCGTTCGTCCATGCCGCCAACCAGTGGGCCGCCATGCTCAACAGCCCGGTCGTCGTCACGGTCGACGGCAACTTCGATCCGTTGTTCTGTAGTGCGGGCTCGGCGCTCCTCGGGGCAGCGGGTCCGCAAAGCGTGTCTCGCGACTTCGTCGGCGCACCGGTCGCGCTCACGTGGTTTTCCGCGGCGGAGGCGAACAGTCTGAATGGGGCGGATCTCAGCCCCGGTTTCTCCGACATTGGCGCGGGCTTCAACAGCTCGCTCGACCTCGGATGTTTCTCCGGCGCCTCCGGCGGCTGGTACTACGGCTTCGACCACAATCCCCCGCCGAACAAGCTCGACTTCGTTCCGACGCTGCTGCACGAGATCGCGCACGGGCTCGGCTTCCTCACTTTCGTGGACCTCGCGTCGGGCGCGAAGTTCGCGGGGTTCAACGACATCTTCATGACGTTCCTCGAAAACCACAGCACGGGGCTTTTCTATCCCGCCATGAGTGACGCGCAGCGGGTCGCCGCGAGCATCAACAGCGGCAACCTCCACTGGGTGGGCGCCAACGTGGCCGCGATGAGCGGGCTCCTCGCCGCCGGCAAGGTGGGAACGCACGTCCAGATGTACGCGCCGAACCCGCAGGAGCCGGGCTCGTCGGTCTCGCACTTCGACACCTCGCTCTCCCCGAACGAGCTGATGGAGCCTTTCGACACCGGGACGACGTTCCAGAGCATCACCAACGCGGCATTGAAGGACATGCACTGGGACTTCCTCCCGACGCCGACGGTGACCCCGACGCCCACCCCCGCCTGCGCCGGCGGCCCCGTCGCCGGATGCCGCACGCCGGACGTGAGCGGCAAGGCGAGCATCCAATACAAGGACGATTCCGCCAACGACGGGAAGGATCAGTTGCAGTGGAAGTGGAGCAAGGGCTCGGTGACGAGCAAGGCCGAGTTCGGCACGCCGCTCACCACGACGAACTACCAGCTCTGCATCTACGACGGCGCGTCCACGCTGATCTTCGACGCCACCATTCCGGCTGGAGGGATGTGCGGCCTCTCGTCACCGAAGCCCTGCTGGAAGGACAAGCCCAAGGGCTTCGACTACAAGGACAAGGATCTCACGCCCGACGGCGTCTCGGCGCTCAAGCTTCAGGAGGGCCTGGTCGCCGGCAAGGCCCAGATCCAGCTGAAGGCCAAGGGCGCCGCGCTCGACGACCCGCCGTTGCCGTTCGGCCAGCCGGTCACGGTGCAGCTCCACAACGCCGAGAGCGGGCTCTGTTGGGAGGCGGTCTACAGCTTCCCGGCGAGCAAGAACGTCAGCGGTCCGCCGACCGGACAATTCAAGGACAAAGCGGACTGATCCGACACGCTGCGGGCGCTTCGACGAGCGACGTCGGAGTGCCCGCAGCGCTCGGTGACGATCACCGAGTGGAATGTCCGCGACGGACGACCGGAAGAGGCGCCGTCGCGCGAGCAGTCGGCGCGGTCAGCGCGACGAAAAGCCGCTGCGCGACAGCTCGGCGGCGATGCGAGTGCGCGCGTCCACGCGGAGTGGCGGCGGGGCGGGCAGGGGCTCGGGCTCGACGCCGGCCTTGCGGGTCAGCACCGTGCGCACGGCCTGGACGATCTGCTGGCGCGTGAACGGCTTGCCCACGCTGTAGTCGGCGTCGACCTGGGAGCGGAAATGCGTGCCGTGGAAGCCGACGCGCGCGCTCACCAGGATCACCGGGATGCCGGCGGTCGCTGGGTCACTCCGAAGGCCGTGGAGGAACTCGGCCCCGCTCATGCCGGGCATCATCAAATCGAGCACGATGCAGTCCGGCGTCGTGTGCGCGAGCACGGCGCCGGCCTCCGCCCCGCTCGATGTGGTGATCGTGCGGTAGCTCGCGGTCTCGAGATAGCGGGCGATGATGCGGGCGATGTCGGTGCAGTCGTCGATGATCAAGATGGTCGGGCTCATGGCGTGGGTGCGTCCTCCGTCGGAACCAGGTGATGAGCAAGGCCGGGACCGCGCGATGCCCGGGCGTGGCGCTCCGCGCGGGGATGCGGGTGAACTTCGCGACGGGGTTTGGGATTCGGTCGACCGTGCTGAGGCGAATGCGAAGGCACGCGCGTCTCATCGCCGTGCGGACGACGTCGTGCAGGCGCGCATGCCCTCGGGGATGGACGGCAGCCGCGCATGGCAGACACAGCACGCGCGCAATCATGTGTTCAGCCGATGCGGACGCCCGCCGGGCGCGCCGTTCAGGGCGTGAGGACGATCTTCAGGGCTTCGCGCCGCGCATAGGCTGCGTAAGCTTCCGGCGCATCCGCCAAGGACGCGTGCCGGCTGACGAGCGGCGTCGGGTCGAGCAGGCCGGCGGTCATCATCGCGAGCACGGCGTCGACGTGACCGATGACGTTCGCCTGTCCGGTCTTCAGCGTGAGCGCCTTGATCCACACGATGCCCATGTGGACCTGGCAGCGCTCGCTGTAGACGCCCGTGACCGAGATGGTGCCGCCGTTCCGTGCGAGGCGGCAGGCGAGATCGAGCGCGTCGGGATGGCCGACGGCGTCGATGCACGCGTCGGCGCCCCGGCCGCTGGTCGCTTTGCGCACGACGGCCTTCGGATCCTGCTCGCTGAGATGCACGGCGGTGCCGCCGAGCCGCTCGGCCATCGCCAGGCGCTCGGCCACCGTGTCGACTGCGATCACCTGACCCGCGCCGAGCGCGCGTGCCGCCTGCACCGCGCAGAGGCCGACCGGGCCGAGGCCGAGCACGACGACGACGTCGCCGGGGGCGACTTCGGCGCTGCGTACGGCGTGGAAGCCGGTACCCATGACGTCACCCGCGAAGAGCGCGGCGTCGGTCGAGAGTCCGGGCGGGACGCGCCGCAGCGTCAGGTTGGCATGGGGCACCAGCACCTGCTCGGCTTGTGCGCCCGGCAGGCCGCCGAGCGTCTTGCCGTGACCGAAGACGCGCGCCTCGGTGCATTTGTGGAAGTCGCGGCGGCGACAGAAGAAGCAGCGGCCGCACGCGGTGACGAAGCAGCCGAGCACGCGGTCGCCGACGGTGACGTCGGTGACCTCCGGTCCGGCGGCCGTCACGGTGCCGACGAACTCGTGGCCGAGGATGAAGCCGGCCTCGAGCGGGATGCGGCCGTGGTAGAGGTGCAGGTCCGAGCCGCAGATTCCGCTCGCCTCGACGCGCACGATGGCGTCGTCGGCGGCCCCGAGCTTCGGATCGGGGCACTCTTCGACGCGAACCTCGCCGGGGGCCTGGAACGTCACTGCCTGCATGAGGCGTCCTTTCGTCCGCGGCGGGCTAACGGCCCTGCCAGACCGGTTTTCGCTTCTCCGCGAACGCGCGCGGCCCTTCGCGGACGTCTTCGCTCTTGAAGAGCCGCGTCGCGGCCGGATAGCGGATGCTCATGGCCTCGGCGAGCGGCCGGCCGAGGCCTTCGTACGCGGACTGCTTGGTCGCCTGCACCGCGAGCGGCGAGCACTCGCAGATGGTGCGGGCCCAGCGCTCCGCGCTCGGCATGAGCTCGGCGAGCGGGACCACCTCGTTCACCAGGCCGAGCCGGGCCCCCTCGACGGCGTCGATCGACTTGCCGGTGAGCAGCATGCCCATCGCGATCTTGAGCGGGATGCTGCGGGGCAGGCGATGCACACCGCCCGCGGCCGCCATCAGGCCGACGCGCGGCTCCGGCAATCCGAGGGTGGCGTGGTCGGCCGCAATGACGATGTCGCACGCGAGCGCTAGCTCGAGCCCGCCGCCGAGCGCGACGCCGTTCACGGCCGCGATCAGCGGCTTGACGAAGTCGGTGCGGGCCGTGAGCCCGCCGAACCCGCTCTTTGGCCAGCGCGTCTCCGCATTGGCGGCCGTCCATTTGAGATCGTTCCCCGCCGAGAAGGCGCGCTCGCCGCTGCCCGTCAGGATGGCGACCCAGACGTCGGGATCGGCGGCGACGTCGTCCCACACCCGCGCGAGCTCCTCGCCGGCCGGGGGATGGAGCGCGTTCATGACCTCCGGACGGTGCAGCGTGACGATGGCGATGCGATCGCGCTTCTCGTAGCGCACGAACTCGAGCTGCACGGGAACCTCCTCGCGGACGGTGGAGCGACGCTCGTTCCTAGCGCACGCGAGGTGGGTACGCTATGCGACGCGCATGGCGGTCCGCCTGCTCGCGCTCACCTGCGGTTGGCTGACCGGCCCGCGGGCCCTCTTCGTCGAAGGCGCGAAGGGTAGCGTGCGGGTCCCGGTACCCGTGTTCGTGGTCGAGCACCCGCGGGGCCGCGTGCTCTTCGACAGCGGTCTGCACCGCGAGCTGCAACACGATCCGGCGACGCGACTCGGCCCGGCCGCCGCCGTGTTCACAGCGCACTTCGCGGCCGGCGACGACGTCGCCGCGCGGCTCGCGGCGGCCGACATCGACGTCGGCGACGTGCAGTTTCTCGTGAACTCGCACCTGCACTTCGACCACGCCGGCGGCAACGTCGCCGTCCCGAACGCGACGGTCGTGGTGCAGCGGCGCGAGTGGCAAGCCGCCCATGACGAGGCCGGGATCGCCGCCAACAACTATCTGCCCGCCGACTTCGACACCGGGCAGCCGCGCTTGGAGGTCGACGGCGAGCACGATCTCTTCGGCGACGGGCGGGTGATCTGCCTCCCGACCTACGGCCACACGCCCGGGCATCAGTCGCTGCTGGTGCGGCTGGACGAGGGCGACGTCGTGCTCGCCGCCGACGCCTGTTACTTCCGCGAGACGCTCGAGGAGCTGAAGCTGCCGCTGGTGGTCCACGATCCGGCGGCGATGTTGGCGTCGTTGCAGCGCCTGCGCGCGCTCGCCGCGGTCGGCACGCGCATCGTCTACGGACACGACCCCGAGTCGTGGGCGACGATGCCGCAGGCGCCGGCGGCGTTCGTCTAGCGCCTCGTCGCCCGTCGACCATGGACGCTCCGCTCGTCTCGGTGCTGCTTCCGGCGCGCGATGCCGCGGCCACGCTCGCCGCGAGCCTCCGGAGCGTGCTGCGGCAGCGCTTCGACGATTGGGAGTGCGTGGTCGTCGACGACGGCTCGACCGACGCGACGGGGGCCGTCGCCGCATCGTTCGCCGACGTCGACGGACGGTTCGTGCTCGTGCCGACGCCGCGTCGCGGCCTCGTCGCCGCGTTGAACGTCGGGCTCGCGCGCTGTCGCGGCGCGCTCGTCGCGCGCATGGATGCCGACGACGTCATGCACCGCGAGCGTCTCGCGGTACAGGCCGCGGCTCTCGCCGCGGATGAGACGCTCTTCGCCGTCGGCACGCACGTGCGCATCTTTCCGCGCGCCCAGCTCGCGGCGGGGTGGCGGGCCTATGAGCGCTGGCTGAACGGCATGCGCTCGGCCGACCACGTGCGTGCCGAGGCCTTCGTCGAGTGTCCGGTCGTGCATCCGACCTTGATGCTGCGGCGGCCGGCGCTGCAGGAGCTCGGCTATCGCGACGCCGGGTGGCCCGAGGACTACGATCTGGTCTTGCGCGCGTTGGCGCGCGGGCTCGAGATCGGCATCGTGCCGCGGCGTCTGCTCGCGTGGCGTGATCGCCCCGGTCGGCTCTCGCGGACGGGTGACGCCTACGCGCTTCCACGCTTTGCCGCGATCAAGGCCGCGTTCCTCGCCGAGCGGTTTCTGGCCGTGAGCGATCGGTACGTGCTCTGGGGCTACGGCAGCACCGGGCGGACGCTCCGTCGCGCGCTCGCCGCGCACGGGAAGCATGCGACGCACGTGATCGAGGTCCACCCCGGCCGGCTCGGCAACGTCATCCATGGCGCGCCGGTCGTCGGTCCGGACGCGCTGCCGGGTCTGGCGCCGCTGCCGGTCGTCGTGTCGGTGGCGCGGGCCGGACCCCGGGCGCGGATCCGGGCGGCGATGGTTGCGATGGGGCTCCACGAAACCCGCGACTTCATCTGCGCCGCCTAGGCGGGTTGCTGAAAAAGGCCGATCTGCGTCGTTGCTCGGTCGACTCGCTTGTGCGGCGTAGCCCGCTACGCCTCCGCGCTCGCTCTCTCGCGCCTCGCATCTCGACCTTTTTGAGCAATCCGCTGGGGTGCTTAGTGCGCTTGGAGGGGCGGTTGCTTCGCTCCGCCCATGCCGGTGTCAGTTTTCTTCTGAGATGCGGGCGGGGGCTACCAACGGCGGCGGGACGTCTAGCTCGTCGAGGTAGAGGCGGGCGGTGGTGTTCGTGGGGTCGACGGTGAGGGCGCGGCGGAGCCAGCGCTCGGCCTCGCGACGGTCGCCGCCGAGCCAGCGTGGCAGCTTGATCAGCAGGGCACCTTTGGCGGCGAGGGCCTCGGCGTGGTTCGGTGCGAGCGACAGTGTGACGTCGATCTCCTGTCGGAGGCGATACACGGCGCCGAACGTGCCGAGGCCGACGCTCCCGAGGCTCGTGGCTTTGCCGAGGTTGCAGACGACGGCGAAGTGCGCGTCGGCCGAGCGCTCGTCGAGCGCGACGGCCGCCTCGGCGAGCGCGAGCCCGCGCGCCAGGATGGGGAGGCTGTCCTCGGGCGCCACGCGATCGGCGGCGGTACAGAGCGCGAGCGCCTCGTCGATGCGTCGATCGAGCTCGGTTGCGTTGCCGCCGGTCGCGGCCATGAGCGAGACGGCGATCGCGCTGAGCGCGATACGAACGAGACGACCGGTGCGGCACGTGCGAACGATGCCGGCGCGGCGCAGCACACGCCGACCGTCGTCCTCGCGGGTGCGGGGGCACGCTGGAGCTCGCCTCGGTGGCGCAGGATGGCAGCGCGTGTCCATCGTCGTGGCGCTGACTCGACAATAGCGGTGTCGATGGCAGCGCTTCTACGCGAAATGCGCGTCGCGAAGCACTACGCGCCGCGTTGGCGCGCGTCGCGCGCCCGTCAGAATCCTGGCAGCCGCGGCGGCGCGATTGACCCGGAATTCCTTTCGTCGCGCGGCACATCGTGGCTTCGGAGCCCGGGCGTCCGGCATAGCGCTTGCTCCTCGTCGAGGAGCGATGCGAATTCTCCACCTCGGCAATCTCCAGGTCGTTCCGGCGCTCCGCGCGCTCGGCCACGACGTCCGAGTGGCGAGCCAGCTCTGCCCGCTGCTCGTCGCCCCCGGCCGTCCGGTCGACGTGCGCATGCTCCATCGCGAGATCGCCCCGGATGCGGACGCGTTCTTCATGGTCGACACGCTCGGACGGCAGACGCTCGCCTATGGCATCGAGGAGTTGCCGATCCCGCGCCTCTATTGGGCCATCGACGTCCACCTGAACTTCTACTGGCAACGCCACTACGCGCGGCTCTTCGATCTCGTGCTGGCGGCGCAGAAGGACTACGTTCCCCTCTTCGAGGCCGACGGGGTCGCGGCGCGCTGGTTGCCGTGGGGCATCGATCCCCAGTTGTTTCACGATCACGGACGGGCGCGTACGACGAATCTCGCGTTCGTCGGTATGGTCGACGCCAATCGACCCAAGCGTGCCGCCGTCGTCGCCGAGCTGCGCCGCCGCTTCGGCCTGGCGACGTTCGGCGAGGACGCCGCGCATCGCCTCCCCGAGCACGAGATGGCAGCGGTCTTCAGCGCGGCAAAGATCGTCGTCAACGAGTCGGTCTTCGGCGACGTCAACTTCCGCACCTTCGAGGCGATGGCGTGCGGCGCGCTGCTGCTCACCGAGCGCGTCGGCAATGGTCTGCTCGACCTCTTCACGCCGGGGGAGCATCTGGCGGTGTATACGCCCGACGATCTGGTCGACCAGATCGCGCACTATCTCGCGTCGCGTCGGGAGCGCGAGACGATCGCGGCCGCCGGGTGCGAGCTGGTGTCGACCCGTCACACCATGGCGGCGCGCATGGCGTGCGTGACCGACTGGCTCGCGGCCGGCATTGTGCGGCGCGAGACAGGCGCGACGGCGTCGTCGTCCTTCGGGGTCGCGGCGCTGCTGACGATCACCAGCGGCCTCAGTCATCCGGACGCGCAGATGCGCCTCGCTGCGGAGCATTTGCAGCCGGCGGCGCTCGGCGGCAACGACGTCGAGGCGGCGCTCGCCCTCGCCGAGGTCATGCTCTGTGCCGAACGGGAGGACGGGGCGCTTACGGCGCTCGGCGTCGCCCGGACGATGCGCCCCGACGATCCCCGCGCCTGGTTGCTCGCCGGTGAGATCGAGCATCGCCGCGGTCGGATCGGCGAGGCGGTGACACTCTGGCGCGACGGCGTCGCGGCGGCCCGGCTGCCGACCGCGTTGCGGGACGACGTGATCGCGGCGCTCGCGGACCCAGGGAGCGCGGCGTCGGCGTTCGCGCTCGGCCTCGTGCTCCAGGCGTACGGTCTCCTCTTCGTGCCCGGCTGCGCCCGGTCCGCCGCGGCGGCGCTGCCGCGGACGGCGGTCGACTATTTCATGCAGAGCTTGGCGCGCGACGCGCACGCCGCGCCCGTGCTCGAGCACACGGCGCGCGTCCTCGAGCTCGCCGGTTGCCACGAGTTCGCGCGCTGGATCCGCGAGCGCCAGGTGCAATCCGGCCCCGCGGATCCCGAGGTGCGCCGGCGCTACGCCCGGGTGCTGGCGCGGAGCTATGAGCTCGCGGCGAGCGTGCATCATGCGCGCGTCGCCTGCGCGCTCGCCGGTGAGGACGACATCGCCGGCTCGGCGGCCGAGCGCTGGGCGGCCTATCGCGAGGCCGGGCTCGCGCTCCTCGCGAGCGGCTCCACGGCGCAAGCGGCGGCGCTGCTGGATCGAGCCGCGGACTGCACCGACGGCATCTCCGCGACGCTGCCCGCCTGATCGCGTCGCGGTTGCGCGGCGGAGGCCCTTCTTTTAGCGTCCGCGCCCGTGGAGCGGTCCGAGGTCATCATCGTCGGCGGCGGACCCGCCGGTGCCGCGACCGCGCTCTTCCTTCTCCGGCACGACCCGACGCTCGCCGGACGGATCGTCCTCCTGGAGAAAGCCCGCCACCCGCGGCGGAAGGTGTGCGCGGGCGGGCTCATCCCCCATACGCTCGCGTGTCTCGACGAGCTCGGCATCGGGCTCGCCGTGCCGCACGTCATGGTCGACCGCGCCCGCGTCGAGGTTCCCGGGGAGCGGGTCGAGATCGAGGGCGCGCGCTTCTGCGCCGTCGTGCGGCGGGACGAGCTCGACGCGTCGTTGCTCGCGGCGGCGCGCGCGCGCGGTGTCGTGGTGCACGAGGACGAGAAGGTCGTTGCCCTCGAGCGGGTCTCCGGCGGCGTGCGGGTGACTACGATCCACGGCCGCTACGTCGCACCCGTCGTCGTGGGTGCGGACGGATCAGGAAGCGTCGTGCGACGCCGACTCGTCGACCAGGAGGTCGGATCGCCGATTCACTCCGCGGTCCGACGCCCAGCGGAGGATCGGCGCACGGCGCCGACCGCACGGGGGCAGGACAGAATCGTTCCGCGGGCGGTCATGGCCGACATCCCGGTCGGGACCGGCGCGAGCTCGTGGGACGGGCACACCCGGGCGCGCTACGACTTCGACTTCCGCGCCGTCCCGCGCGGTTTGGCCGGCTACGCCTGGGCCTTTCCCTGTCTCATCGGCGGCGTCCCGCACGTGAACGCGGGCGTCTACGCCTGGCGCCGGACCGACGCGGATCTTTTGGGACTGCTGGGGGCGCTGCAAGGGGAGCTCGGCGGCGCGGCGGTACGGCATCAGGCGGCGCCGATTCGCTGTTACGGCACGGCACCGTTCGTCGCGCCGCACGTGCTGCTCGTCGGCGATGCCGCCGGCGTCGAACCGTTGATGGGGGAGGGGATCTCGTTCGCGTTCGAGTATGGACGCTGGGCGGCGGCCGAGATCGCGACCGCCCGCGCGTGTGGTGACTATGCCTTTACGGGAGCGGAGGCTCGCTTTCGACAGAGTTGGGTCGGACGGAAGCTCCGTCGTCTCGGGCAGGTGGCGACGATGTTCTACGGTCCGGGCGCGCGACTCTGGCTCGGGATCGCGGCGCGATGGCCTGGTGCCCAGGAGGTCGGTCTCCGCTGGTACAACGGGGTCGACGGGTGGGATCGCCGGAGCGGTTGGGATGTGCTCCGCATGGCATTGCGCCGGTCGGGCGCGCAGACGTCCGGCTCCTGACGAGCGGAAACCTCGGTTGCCTGGGCCCGGCGCGTGGTGCAATAAGAGGCGGCTCGAATCGCCACACCCCACGCTTCGGAGGAGGCCCCAAATGCAGAAGCCAGTGATCGTCGCCGCCACTCGTACGGCCATCGGAACGTTTGCCGGGACGCTCGCCCAGACCCCCGCGCCCGAGCTCGGTGCCGTCGTGATCCGCGAGGCGCTCCGACGGGCCGGCAATCTGCCCGGTGATCAAATCGACGAGGTCATCCTTGGCAACGTGCTCACCGCCGGTCTCGGCCTGAATCCCGCGCGTGTCGCGTACCTCAAGGCCGGCATTCCGAAGGAAGTTCCGGGCCTTACGATCAACAAGGCGTGCGGCTCTGGTCTGAAGGCGGTGGCCCTGGCGGCGCAGTCGGTGGCGCTCGGCGACGCCGAGATCGTGGTCGCCGGCGGCATGGAGAACATGAGCGCCGCGCCCTACCTCCTCTTGAAGGCACGTACCGGCTACCGCATGGGGCACGACCAGATCATCGACTCGATGATCGCCGACGGTCTGAGCTGTCCGATCACGTTCACCCACATGGGCATCACCGCCGAGAACGTCGCCGCCAAGTACGAGATCTCCCGTGGCGAGCAGGACGAGTTCGCGATCGAGAGCCAGGCCAGGGCCGCGGCCGCGATCAAAGCCGGCAAGTTCAAGGAAGAGATCGTCGCGGTCGAGATCCCGGCCAAGAAGGGCGATCCGATCAAGTTCGACACCGACGAGCACCCGCGCGAGAGCGCGCCCGACAAGGTCGCCGCGCTGAAGCCCGCGTTCAAGAAGGATGGCACGGTCACGGCGGCGAGCGCTTCGGGCATCAACGACGGTGCGGCGGCCGTCGTCGTGATGTCGGAGGAGCGCGCGAAGAAGCTCGGGCTGCCGATCCTCGCCAGCATCCGCGCGTTCGGGTCGGCGGGCGTCGATCCCGGGATCATGGGCATGGGCCCGTGGCCGGCATCGGAGAAGGCGCTCAAGAAGGCCGGCCTCCGCAAGGAGGAAATCGATCTCTGGGAGTTGAACGAGGCGTTCGCCGCGCAATCACTCGGTGTCCTCCGCGAGCTTCGTATCCCGAAGAACCGCGTCAACGTGAACGGCGGTGCGATCGCCCTCGGGCATCCGATCGGCGCGAGCGGCGCGCGCATCCTGGTGACTCTGCTCCACGCGATGAAGGATCGCGACGCCAAGCTCGGTTTGGCATCGCTCTGCATCGGCGGCGGTCAGGGCATCGCGCTGATCGTCGAGCGATAGTCGCCGGGCAATTCGTGGCGGTCGCGGCGTTCTTCGACATCGACGGGACGTTGATCGCGAAGAACACCGGGCCGCTCTACATGCGGTTTCTCCGTCAGCGCGGGGAGATCCGGCGGCGGGACGCGGCGCGGACGATCTATCTCTACTTGCGCTACAAGCTCGGATTGCTCGACATCGAGCGGGCGGCGGCGAGCACGAGCGGGTGGATTCGCGGCAAGAGCGAGCAGGCCGTCGCCGAGCATTGTCGGGTGTGGTACCGAGACATGGTGCGCCAGTACCTCCAGCCCGCGATGGTGCGTCGTGTGCGTGCGCACCAGGAGGAGGGCCATGTGGTGGCGCTCCTCTCGAGCTCGACACCCTACCTCGCGACCCCGCTCGCCGAGGAGCTCGGCATCGAGCACCTGTTGGTGTCACGCTTGGTGATCGAGCACGGTCGCTTTACCGGGGACGTCCATCGGCCGATCTGCTACGGCGCCGGCAAGATCCATTGGGCGCGTCGCTTCGCAGCGGAGCACGACGTCGATCTCGCCGCGAGCTGGTTCTACACCGACTCGGTGACCGACCTGCCGATGCTCGAGATCGTCGGCCATCCCGAGATCGTCAATCCTGATCCGCGCCTCCGCCGCGAGGCGCGCAAACGCGGCTGGAACGTCATGCAGATCCGCGTGGACGCACGCTGAATCATGGCCAAACGCACACGGAAGAGCGGAAGCGGAACCTGGTGGGCGGTTGCGGCGCTCGTCGTCGCCACCGGCCTGTTGGTGTGGTGGCTGAGCGCGCGGCGCGCCGAGGCCCCCGGGTTACCGGCGAGTCAGCCCGGGGCACGCGCCCTCTCGGAGCCTCCCGACACGGCGGACCACGATCACGACGAAATCACCGGCGAGGAAAAGGCCGACCTCGATCGCATCATTCGCAATCGCGGCGCCGCGAGCCCCGGCCAGTAGGAAGCGCCGTGCGGGTGGTGGACGATGTCGGCAGGGTCGTCGAGGTCCCGACCCGACCCGGGCGGATCGTGTCCCTCGTGCCGAGCCTGACCGAGACGTTGTTTGCGATCGGTGCCGGGCCGGCCGTCGTCGGGGTGACGCGCTACTGCGAGGAGCCCGCCGCCGACGTGGCGTCGGTCCCGAAGGTCGGGGGGACGAAGAATCCCGATCTCGCCGCGATCCGTGCCTTGGCCCCCGATCTGGTCGTCATGAACGCGGAGGAGAATCGGCGCGAGGACTTCGAGGCGCTCGCGGCCGACGGGCTGCCATGCTTCGTGACCGAGCCGAAGACCATCCTCGCCGGCGTCCGGATCATCGCGCGACTCGGGGAGATCGTCGGTCGGACGGCCGAGGGCCGGGCGCTGGCGGCGGAGCAGGAAGACCGTGTGCGCGTGATGCTCGAAGCCGTCCGGTCGATTCGCCGCGCACGCTACTTCTGTCCGATCTGGCGGAAGCCCTGGATGACCTTCAACGCGGACACGTACGCGCACGACATGCTGCGTGCGGCGGGCGGCACGAACGTCTGCGCCGACGCGACGGCGCGCTATCCGACCGTTTCGCTCGACGCGATCGCCGCGGCGCGACCCGAGATCGTGCTGCTTCCCGACGAGCCGTATCGGTTCACGGACAAAGACCGTCCAGCGCTCGAACCGCTCGCCGCGACGCCGGCGCTCCGCCATGCGCGGGTGCACTTCGTCGACGGCAAAGCGCTCTCCTGGTACGGGCCGCGCATCGCCGACGGGCTCGCGCATTTCGCGGCGCTCTTCGCCGCGTCGGCGGACGGCCCGCGCGACGATTGATGATGACTTTCGCCCGAGCGAGGTCTATAAGCTCCTCCCCTTGGCATCGATCGAAGAAAATCTCCGCAAAATTCCACCGCAGAACCTCGAGGCCGAGGAGTCCGTGCTCGGCGGCATGCTGCTCGACAACCACGCCTGCAACCTCGTCCTGCCGATTCTCCGCGGCGAGCACTTCTACCGGGACGCGCACCGCAAGATCTTCGCGTCGATGGTCGAGCTGAACGAGCAGGGGACACCGGTCGACATCGTCACCCTCACCGAAGCGCTCCGCCAGCGCGGACACCTGCAGGACGTCGGCGGCGCGACCTTCATCGCCGAGCTCGCCAACCGCGTGCCGACCGCGGCCAACGCCGAACACTATGCCAAGATCGTGCGCGAGAAGGCGATCCTCCGCGGCCTGATCTCCACCGCCACCGAGATCGCCACCGAAGCCTACGGCAATCAGACCGACGTCGAGCGTTTCGTCGACATCGCCGAGTCGAAGATCTTCGCGATCGCCGAGCAGAAGGTCACGACGGAGTTCTTCCCGATCAGCGACCTCCTGCCGCCCGCGATCAAGGAGATCGAGAAGCTCTTCGACCGCAAGGAGATGGTCACCGGCGTCCCGACCGGCTTCCACGACCTCGACAAGATGACCGCCGGCATGCACAGCGGCGACCTCATCATCGTCGCCGGCCGTCCGGGCATGGGCAAGACGGCGCTCGCCCTCAACATCGGCACCGCCGCGGCCCAACAAACCGGCATCGGAGTCGCGATCTTCTCGCTCGAAATGTCGAAGGAGCAGCTCGTGCTGCGCATGCTGTGCTCTGAGGCGCTCGTGAACTACCAGGACGTGCGTTCGGGACGTCTGCACGAGAAGGACTTCGCGAAGCTCGCGAGCGCCGCGGGCGGCCTTCACCAGGCGACGATCTACATCGACGACTCCGCCGGCCTCTCGGTGCTCGAGCTGCGCGCCAAGGCGCGCCGACTGAAGCGAGAGATCCACGCCCGGGGTAGCCGGCTCGGGCTCATCGTCATCGACTACTTGCAGCTGATGCGGGGCTCGGGTCGCTCCGACTCGCGCGAGCAGGAGATCTCGGAGATCTCGCGCTCGCTGAAAGCGCTCGCCAAGCAGCTCGAGCTACCCGTGATCGCGCTCTCCCAGCTGAACCGGCGCGTCGAAGAGAAGGGCGCGACCGACCGGCGACCCGTGATGGCGCACTTACGCGAATCCGGGGCGATCGAGCAGGACGCCGACGTCATCCTCTTCGTGTATCGCGAGGCGGCGTACAACAAAGAGCTGAGCGACGCGGAAGCCAACGAAGCCGAGATCATCATCGGCAAGCAGCGTAACGGCCCCACCGGCACGGTGAACGTCACCTTCCGGAAGGAGTTCATGCGATTCGCCGATCGTGCGTTCGGGGGCGACGAGGCCTACGAGCACAGCTCTCCGTTCAGCGAACGCGATTACGACGTCCCGGAAGTGTAGCCGATGCCGCACTACGCCTGCATGGTGCAGGAAGGGCAGATCGCCGAGCGCCTGCGTGACCCGCTGGCCGACGGTCTGAAGCGCTTGGCTGCGGAGACGTTCGGCGAGGTTCCGGCGGAGGTCGAGATCCGTTGGGTCTCGATTCGCGAGGGGTTCGGTTTCACGGCCGGGAAGCCCAGCAGCTCGTCGCTGATCGTGCGTTCGGTGCCGACGGGGTTCACCGATGCGGAGCGCAGCGCCTTCATGCGCCGCGTGAGCGATCTCTGGCAGCAGGTCACGGGGTGCCATCCCGACGAGGTCGTCGTCACCACCCTGGACGGTCCCCTGCCGCACCTCTGAACGAAGGACGACCGCCATGCCGCTCTATCGTTGCATCGTGCCGCCGAAGCTCACGACCTACGCGCAGCGTGCCCAGATCGCCGAGCACGTGACCCGCATCCACTGCGAGGTGACCGGCGGCCTCCCGCTCTTCGTCCACACCTTCTTCGCCGAGGACGAGGCGGGCATGCTGCCCGCCGACAAACGCGCCCTCATGTTGGGCAGCATCCGCGCCGGGCGAACCGCCGAGCAGAAGACCCGCCTGGTGGCGGAGCTGGAGCAAGCGCTGGCGGCTGTTCTCGGTCTCGCGGGCGAGCAGGTCTCGGTCGTGACCGTCGATGTCCCCGCGCGCTGGGTCATGGAGGGGGGAGACATCCTCCCCGAGCCCGGCGACGAGGCGGCCTGGATCGCGCGGCACAGCTCATAGGGAGATCTCGTCAGTCGAGTTTCGCCCCCGTGCGGTCGGCGCTTCGCGCCGATCCTCCGATGGGCCGAGGTGCCCGAAGTAAATTCGGGCATCTCGCTGCTCCGGTTCCTCGGCCCGCGTGCTCCGCGCGCGGAACTTCGCGTCTTGGCTCCTAACGATCGAGGATTGCGAGCAGCTCGGCGGTGGCGCGCTCGACGTCGGGTGCCCGCACGATGGCGGCGATGATCGCTACCGCATCGGCACCGGCGGCGAGCACCGCGGGGGCGGTCGCGGCGGTGATGCCGCCGATCGCGACCAGCGGCGCGGCGCTGAGCCGGCGCGCGGCGGCCAGGCGCTCGCAACCGAGCACGGGGTTGGCGGCGCTCTTGCTGGTGGTCGCGTAGATCGGGCCGAAGGCGAGATAGTCGGCGCCGTTCGCGTGCGCGTCGCCGAGCTGGGTCTCGCTGTGGGTCGAGAAGCCGATCAGCTTGTCCGGGCCGAGGACGGAGCGTGCCGCCGCGACGGGCAGGTCGTCCTGGCCGAGGTGGACGCCGTCGGCGCCGCACGCGAGCGCCACGTCGGCACGATCGTTGACGATGAACGTCGCACCCACGCCGGCGGTGAGATCGCGCACGGTGTTCGCGATCGCGAGCAGCGCGCCGGTGGCGGTGGTCTTCGAGCGCAGCTGCAGTAGGCGGGCGCCGCCGGCCAGCATGGCACGCGTGAGCGCGAGCGGATCGCGGCCCGTGTCGAGCGGATCGACGATCGCCGAGAGCCGCGACGGAAGCGTCACGCGCCGCCGCGCGGAATGGGAATGCCGAGCGCGGTCAATTTCTTGCGGAGCGTGTTGCGGTTGATCCCGAGCAGGTCGGCGGCGCGCAGCTGGTTGCCGCCCGTTTGCTCGAGGACCAATTCGATGAGGGGCCGTTCGACGGCCGCGACGACCGCGGCATGCAGCTCCTTGCCGGGCCGGTTCGGGTCGCTGACGAGCGCGGCGACGGCGCTGCGCAGTGTCTCGGCGAGCGAGCCCGCGAGCGCGGGCGGCGGGGCGGCCTCGGGAAGCTGCAGATCGGCCTCGGTCAGGGTCTGTCCCGGGGCGAGCACGGCGGCACGCACGAGCGTGTTCTCGAGCTCGCGGACGTTCCCCTGCCACGGGTGTCGGACCAGCAGCGCCTCGGCCTCGGGGGTGATGCCGCTGATGCCGGTTCCCATCTCGGCGTTGGTCTTGGCGAGGAAGTGGCGGATCAGCTGCGGGATGTCGCCGCGCCGCTCGCGCAGCGGCGGGACGGCGATCGGCACCACCTTCAGGCGAAAGTAGAGGTCCTCGCGAAAGCGCCCCTCGCGGACCGCGCGCTCGAGCCCTTGGTTGGTGGCGGCGATGATGCGGGCGTCGGCCTTGATGACCGTGGTGCTGCCGACCCGGCTGAACTCGCGCTCTTGGAGGACGCGGAGCAGCTTCACCTGCAGCTCGATCGGCATGTCGCCGACCTCGTCGAGGAAGAGCGTGCCGCCGCCGGCGGTCTCGAAGCGGCCGACCCGGCGCTCGATCGCGCCGGTGAAGGCGCCGCGCTCGTGGCCGAAGAGCTCGCTCTCGAGGAGGTCGCGCGGGATCGCCGAGCAGTTGAGCGCGACGAACGGTCCGCTCCAGCGCGGCGAGTGCACGTGGATGGCGCGCGCGATCAGCTCCTTGCCGGTGCCGCTCTCGCCCTCGATCAGCACGGTCGCGTCGCTGTTGGCGAGCCGGCCGATGGTCTTGAAGATCTCCTGCATCGCGACGCTGGTGCCGATCAGCGTGACCCCGGGCTCGTAGCGGCCGACGACCTCGGTGCGGATGCGGCCGACCGTGTCCTTGAGCTTGTGCATCTCGGAGGCGCGGGCGACCAGCGTCCGCACCTCGTCGAGGTCGAAGGGCTTCGTGAGGTAGTTGAAGGCGCCGCGCTTCATCGCCTCGATCGCGTTCGCCATCGTGTTCTGGGCGGTGATGACGATCACGATGACCGGCGTCTCCGTTTCGCGCACCCGCGCGAGGACGTCGAGGCCGCTCATGTCGGGCATGCGGACGTCGAGGATGGCGACGTCGAACGTGCCCCCGATGAGCTGCGCGAGGGCCTCGCCGCCGGTGCTCGCGGTCTCGACCTCGTGCCCGGCTTGCGTCAAGGCCGTCGAGAGGACGAGCCGGATCGACTCCTCGTCGTCGGCGATCAGAACGCGTGCCATCAGCTGGTCTCCCCGGGGGCGGCGACCGGCAGGCTCACGCGGAAGCGCGTCCAGCGGCCAGGCTCGCTCTCGACGCGCAGGAGCCCGCCGTGTTGCGTGACGAGGCGGTGACTGACCGCCAGGCCGAGCCCGGTGCCCTTGTTCTTGGTGGTGAAGAACGGTGTGAAGATGCGCTCGTAGTCCTCGGGCTCGATGCCGGGACCGCTGTCCTCGACGTCGACCGAAAGATACTGCCGGCTCCGGCCCTGGCCGGCCGCGCGGACGTGAAAGTCGGTTTCCATGCGGGTCGTGATGGTGAGTGTCCCCTTGCGCTCCATGGCTTCGAGCGCGTTCTTCACGAGATTCAAGAATACCTGGCGGATCTGGGCCTCGTCGGCCCACACGTCGGGCAAGCTCGGATCGAACTGACAGCGCAGGCTCAGCGTGTCGGCGGCGGTGGCGTGCTCGAGCGTCAGCACCTCCTGCAGTACGCGGTGGACGTTCACGGCGGCGAGGCGGAGACGCGGCGGCCGGGTCAGCTCGAGCAGCTGCTCGAGGAGCGCCGACACGCGATCGACCTCGCGGGTGATCAGCGAGGTGAACCGTAGTCCTTCGGGATCGGTCGAGAGCGTGTCGGCGAGGAGCTGCGCCGCGCCCTTGATGCCGCCGAGCGGATTTTTGATCTCGTGGGCGAGGCCCGCGGCGACGGCGGCGAGCTCGCCGACGCGGCTGCCGCGCTCGCCGGTCTCGGTGAGGGATCGGGTGGCGATGACGTCGTGGAGCAGTAGCATGCTGCCGACGGTCGTGCCGTCGCGGTCGATCACCGGGGAGGCGGTGAGCCGTACCATGGCCCGCCGGCCGAACGGTGCTGCGAGCTCGCCACTGTCGCTCACGCGCCGGCCCTCGCCGTGGAGGAAGGCCGTGATGCGCTCGGCGAGCCAATGGTGCGCCGCGAAAACCTGCAGCGCCGTCTTGCCGCTCGCGTGTTTGGCCGAAACCGCCGTCAGATCCTCGGCCCCGGGGCTCATGAAGACCACGCGTCCGGCGACGTCGAGGAGGATCAGCCCGTCCCCGAGGCTCGCCAGCACGTCTTCCGCGTACTTGTTCAAAAACTGCTCGGCGGGTGTTGCGGCAGTCTGCGCGTCGAGGTCGACGTCGCGGTGGCGCGCTGGATCGCTCATGATTCGGACGGCGGAAGCTATCACGGCCCGTGACGCCCTGCACCGCCCCGCGCCCGCCCATTTTCGCACGGGCGAATTTGACAGGCGTCGGGGTCGCCTCTAGCCTCCCGCGGCGTGTCGGCGTTCCGGATCGGGCAGGGCTATGACATCCACCCCTTCGCGGCGGGTCGCCGGCTCGTGCTGGGCGGCATCGAGGTCCCGCATCCCCGCGGCCTGGCGGGGCATTCCGACGCGGATGCGGTTCTCCATGCGGTCACCGATGCGCTCCTGGGAGCGATCGGCGCCGGCGACATCGGTCGGCATTTCTCCGACCACGACCCGCGCCACAAGGACCGCCCGAGCCGCGAGTTCGTCGCCGAGACCATGGCGATGGTGCGCGCACGCGGGTACCGCGTCGGCAACGTCGACGTGACCATCCACGCCGAGGAGCCGAAGCTCGCCCCGCATCTGGACGCCATGCGTGGGATCGTGGCGGAGCTGCTGGGGATCGCCCCCGACGCCGCCAACGTCAAGGCGACCCGCGGCGAAGGGCTCGGTCCGATCGGGCGCGCGGAAGGCATCGCCGCGGAGGCCGTCGTATTGCTGGAACGGGGATAGCGCGGCGCTAGTCGCTGCCGCCGCCGGCGGCGCCAGCCACGTCCCCCGGCGCCATCTCGTCCGCAATCTCGTCGATGTCACTGCCGCCGCGGACGTCGTCACCCATCTCGCTGCTCATGCGCTTCATCCAGCGCGCGACGCTTGCGGGATCGCTCTCGTCGAGACCGCTCAGATTGGACGGGTCGGAGAGCGATTCGAGGCGGGCCTCGTCGGAGCGACCCATGGCGAAGCGTGACATGAGCCGCTCGAGCGCGCGGGCGCCGCAACGGTCGCAGACGGCATCCACCTCTTCGCTGGCACGGAGCGTGAGGATGGTGACGCGCTTCTTGCAGCTCGAGCAGCGATATTCGTAGAGCGGCATGTCTCGCCGCAGCTTGCGACGATCGACAGACGAGCGCAAGCGCGCCGCCCTTCGACACGCGCGTGGGATCGTCTTGACGCCTCCGCAGCGCGGCGCATAGCATGCGCGCCGCTGATGCGAGGCGCCGACTGATGCATGACCGCGACGCGACGCTCGAAGCGTTGCGCGTGGAATTGACGCGCCGGCGCCTCCTGCAGACGGGTTTCGGCGGGGCTCTGCTGCTGGCCTTCGGCTCGCTGCTGCCGACCGGTTGCGCGCGTTATTCGGCGACCGAGCAGCCGCTCCGCTTCCTGACCCGCAAGGAGTACGCGGTCGTGACCCAGGCCGCGGTCAGAATCCTCGGCCTCCCCGACGATACCCGCGAGAGTCTCGGTGGCTTCATCGACGGCCTGCTCGCCGAGCTGCCGCCGACGTCGCAGCAGCAGGCCCGGCTGATGCTGCGGGTGGTCGAGCATGGCACCCATCTCTTTGACCTCAAGCCCCGTCGTTTCACCCGCCTCGGTGCCGCCGAGCAGGATGCGTATCTGCGCGGCTGGATGGAGAGCACACTCGGCGCCCGGCGCGTGATCTTCCGGGCGCTCAAGACGCTCGCGGCACTCGGCTATTACGCCCAGACGGAATCCTTCGCGAGCATCGGCTACGACGGACCGTGGCTCGGACGGCTCGAGGCGAGCTCGCAGCTCACGCACGAAGCCCCCGTCGATCTCGCGACCGTGCTCGCCGCCCGCGAAAGCCGATGATCCTCGACAGCGCAACCGTCGACGCCGACGTGAGCCTCGCTGCCGACGTGTGTGTGGTCGGGTCGGGGGCCGGAGGCGCGGTCGTGGCCTGCGAGCTCGCCGAGGCCGGGCACTCGGTGGTGTTGGTGGAGGACGGATCGTACCTCCGGAGCGCGGACTTCGTGCAGCGCGAGGACGTGATGTACCCGCGCCTCTATCGGGAAGGCGGGACCAAGGCGACGGCCGAGTACACCGCCCTCGTCTCACAAGGGCGGGCGGTCGGCGGCTCGACCGTGCCGAGCTTCTGTCTCTGCGTCCGCCCGCCCCGTCCGCTGCTCGGCTACTGGGGCCGCCAGCTCGGGATTCCCGGGCTCGAGCACGAGGCGCTTCATCCGTTCTTTCGAAAGGTCGAGAAGCGGATCGGCGCGCAGCGATTGCTCCCCGAGCAGGTGAACGGCAACAGCGCCAAGCTGCAGCAAGGAAGCGAGAAGCTCGGCTATCGCGGCTACCTGCCGCTCCACAATCGCACCGAATGTCTCGGATGCGGGTACTGCGCCCTCGGATGCACGTACGATCGCAAGGGCGACATGCTGACGACCTACGTCCCGGCCGCGTCACGGGCCGGGACGCTGATCGTTCCCGACTGTCGGGTGACGGAGGTGGTGACGCAGAAAGGGCGCGCCGCGGGCGTGACCGGCGTCTTCGGACGGTCGCGCACGGGACAGCCCTACGCGCTCAAGGTTGCGGCCAAGGTCGTGGTGCTCGCGGCGGGCGCCATCAACTCACCGCGCATCTGGCGCCAGAGCCGGTTGCCCGATCCGGCAAACGCCGTCGGGCGCAATCTGCGCCTGCAGCCGCAGGTCGTCATCACGGCCCTGTATCCCGATCCGATCGAAGCGTGGAAAGGCATTCCCCAGGGCTACGTGGTCGACGAGTTCCTGACGATCGGCGGACGCTCGGCGGGATCGGGGTATCTGCTCGTGCCGGCCTTCGCCCATCCGGTCGCGGCGGCGAGCATGTTGCCCGGCTACGGGACCGAGCACCGCGATCTCATGGCGCTCTACCCGCGGCTCGGCGCGATCGCCGTTCTCCTGCACGACCATACCCGCGGCCGCCTCGAGCTCGAGGAGACCGGGCCGCCGAGCGTCAGCTATCGCCTCGGCGGCAGCGACGAGGACCAGCTGATGGACGCGCTCGAGAAGGCCAGCGAGATCAGCTTCGCCGCCGGTGCCGAGAAGGTCTTCCTGCCCTACAACGAGGTCGTCACGATCACGAAGCGCGGCGCCTATCAGCCCATTCGCGACCGCGGGGTGCGGATGAACGACCCGCTGTTCCTCTCGTACCAACCGCAAGGCACGCTCCGCATGGGGCGCGACCGCGCGAAGTCCGTGGTCGACCCACATGGCGAGGCGCACGCGATCGATGGTCTCTTCGTCAGCGATGCGAGCGTGTTTCCGACGAGCGTCTCCGTCCCGGCGCAACTGACCGTGATGGCGCTCGCGACTCGCACCGCACAGCACATCGCCGAGCACGCCGACAAGTATTTCTGACCGCTCGCTGGCTACTTCAACGTCTTGGCGGAGAAGCCGCGGTCGTTGAACGTGAGGAGCGTGCGCTTGCCGGCGAGCACGCTTTCGATCACGACCTCGCGTCCCCAGAGACGGTAGACGTATCCGAGGGTCTTCTCGGCGTTCTCGAGCTGGAGATCGCGGCCGTCGTGGTCGTGCGTGAGGTAGAGCGTCCGCTTGTGGCCGAAATCGGCGTCCTCGATGCGGATGACGGGAATACCGCCCATACCGACGCCTTTGATGAGCTGCTCCTTCACGGCCCGCCACCCTTGCTCGTCGGCGACCTTGCTGACGATGAGATCGTCGCCTTTCGGCTCGTACTCGAACAGGTCCATCTCGCGCATGAGCTCTTCGGTGAGGAAGCGGCGCAGGAACGACGGATCACGGTCGGTCTCGCGCACCTCCAGCAGCTTTTGCATGCCGGTCTTCGCGGGCTGGCCGTGCTCGCGGATCTCCTCGTGGGTCGGCTCGTCGAACCGACGCTTCAGATCGGTCCAGATCTTGAGGCCGAGATGATACGGGTTGATGCCTCCCGGGGTCGGCCGCACGACTTGATTGTGGCGCACCAGAAACTCGAGGTGCAGCTCTTGCGGCAGCTCGATCGCGTTCATGATCTCGCGGTGGACCCAGGACGCCCAGCCCTCGTTCATGATCTTGGTTTCGATCTGGGGGATGAAGTAGCGCGCCTCCTCGTCGACGATGGTGAGCAGATCGCGCTCCCAGTTGGCGAGGTACGGATTGTGATCGCGGATGAAGAGTAGAATGTCGGGCTCGGGCGAGAGCGGCACCTTCTGGAGATCGGGCTCGACGTAGTCGGGCCGGCGATGCACGCTCTTGAAGGGGTCGGCGGCGGGTTGGGCGTTGGCGAGCAGCTGCTGCCGCTCTTCTTCAGGCGAGAGCTTCTTCACCGCCAGGTTGCGCCGTCGTTGAAGCGACAACGCGTGGGCCGCGTCGAGGATGTTCTCGACCTTGTCGACCCCGATCGAGGGATCTTCCATGTAGGAGCGCACCCGTTCGGCGTATGCCTTGAAGGTGCCGATCGTGAACTCGGCGCGGGTCGACTTGAACGTGAAGTTGTTCTTGAAGAAGTCGTTGTGCCCGTAGACGTGCGCAATCGTGAGCACGTGCAGGCACAGCGAGTTGTCCCGCATCAGATAGGCGAGAGCGGGATTCGAGTTGATGACCATCTCATACGGGAGACCGTTCAGGCCGTAGTCATAGAGGGTCTTCAGCTTCTCGAACGACTTGCCGTACGACCAATGCGGGTAGTGCGACGGGATGCCGGAGTACGCCATGTACGCCAGCATGTCGTTGTGGTTGCAGAGCTCGAACTCCTGCGGGTAGCAGTCGAGCCCGAGGGCGTCGACCTGCTCGCGGATCTTGGCGTCCCAATAGGCGAGGTCGTCGAGGCTCCAGGTGGCCATCGCTAGTCCTGCTGCTTGTCTTTGGCGAGGAACGCTTTGAAGCTCGGCCAGATGTCTTCCTTGCGCTCGATCAGCACCGTTTGGAAGTTTTCCGCATCGAGGCGGCGGAAGATGTTGAGCATGGAGCTCTCGTAGTAGCGCGAGCCGAGCGGCTTGATCTCGCCGTAGCCGAAGAGGTTGCAGATCTCGGCGAGCTCGTGTGCGGCCTTCAACGCCGCCGTGTTGTCGGAATCGAAGTTGTCGCCGTCCGAGCAGTGGAACGCGTACACGTTCCAGAGCGACGGATGGTAGCGCTCGGCGATGATGTC
>CAZWAX010000026.1:0-24324 GCA_964631985.1 uncultured Polyangiaceae bacterium
GACCCAGGGCCGGCTGTATCTCCGCCAGCAACCGCAGAAGATCGGCTTCGCACCGCTGACCAGCATGTTCTTCCACGGCGAGAACAGCACCCGCCACTTCGACGACTTCCGCCCCGAGGTCCACGACTCCGACGGCCTGCTGATCTCGAACGGCAACGGGGAGTGGTTGTGGCGTCCGCTCGACAACCCCGAGAAGCTCGAGATCAGCTCGTTCCGGACACCCGCGCTCAAGGACTTCGGCCTCGTCCAGCGTGATCGCGACTTCAAGAGCTACGAGGACCTCGAGACCCGCCCGGATCTCCGCCCGAGCGCCTGGATCGTCCCGTACGGCGACTGGGGCACCGGGCACGTCGAGCTGGTCGAGATCCCGACCAAGTCCGACGCCAACGACAACATCGTCGCGTATTGGGTGCCCGACCAGCAGCCCCGCATGGGCGAGCCCTACGACTTCGGGTACACGCTCTCCTGGTACGGCCACGACGCGAATCGCCCGCCGCACGGCAGCGTCACCGCCACCCGCCGCGACGACCACGAAGGCAGCCGCCGCTTCGTCGTCGACTTCGGCGGCAAGGGCCTCGAAGCCGTCCCCGGCGACCAGATCCTGCGCGGCGACGTCACCGTGGTGAGCGGCGACGACGCCGCCGAGATCGTCGACCAGCACGTCGTGAAGAACCCCGTCACCGGCGGCTGGCGCCTGACCTTCCGCCTGAAACCGAAGACCAACGGGCCGATCGATCTCCGGGCGTATCTCGATCAGGGGAGCGAGACGCTCACCGAGACCTGGTCGTACCTGCTGCACCCCTGAGAGGCGCATCGCCGCAAGGAGACTTCGCATGTTCGTGTCCGTCCGCGCCCGCGCGCTCCTCGTCGCCCTCGTCCTCTCGCTAGCCCTTCCCCTCACCGCATCCGCGGCCTTTCCCGTCGGAGAAGACTGCGACAACTGCGTCGACGACGACAACGATACGTTCGCCGATCGCCGAGATTCCGACTGCACCCCCGTCGCGGACGGAATGGACCAGGGCATCGGCGACGTCGCGCGCGGCAAGGTGCTCGCGACCTGCGCCAAGACCACGCAGAAGGCCGGCTTCAAGTTCATCCTCGACGTCATGAAACGCTTCCAGAAGTGCACGCAATCCGTTGCCACCTGCATCCAAACGAAGCCGAACGACCCGGGCTGCCAGACGAAGGCCACCGCCACGTGCGCCAAGGTCCTCGATGGCTTCGACGCCAGCGCCGCCAAGCTTCAGGCGGCGATCGTCGCGAAGTGCGATCCCGCAGGCCAGAACATCGCCGACATCCAGGCGCTGGCTGGTCTCGGCTTCAGCGCCGAGCAGACCCCGTGCGCGGTCGAAGGGGGCGCGCTCGATCTCTCGACGATTCAGAACGTCGCGAGCTGCCTCGCCGCCCAGCACTTCTGCCGCGCGCAGCACCTGGTCGCCGCCGGCACGCCGCGCGCCCGCGAGCTCCTGACCTTCGCCGGCCGCCTCCCCTCCGAGTTTCCGTGCATCGACGAAAATTTCATCGGGGCGAGCGGATTCGGCGCCGGAGTCGCGCCCGATCACGCCAAGAAGCTCCTCAAATGCGGCAAGACGATCGACAAGCTCTCGCTCTCGTTGGTCGGCAGCGGCGCCAAGACGGTCCAGAATTGCCTGAACGCCGGGATCACGTGCCAACAAGTGAAACCGACCGATCCCGCCTGCCTCGACAAGGCGCGCGCCAAGTGCACCGCCGGGTTCACCAAGCTCCAGGATCCCGTGAAGGGCACCGTCGCGAAGCTCGCCGCCAAGTTCCAGAAGGCGTGCGGCCCACAGGAGAACCTGGATCTCAGCGACATCCGCGACGCCCAGGGCCTCGGCTTCGACGCGGAGCTCGGCCGCTGCGCCGCACTCGACACGGTCGATCCCGCCCAATGCCTGGGCGCCCAAGCCTTCTGCGAGGGCGGCTACGCGATCGAGCGGCAGGTGCCGCGCGCGCGCGAGCTCGCGGATCTGTTGAACGTGGTGCTCCCCGGCTTCACGTTCTGATCGGGCGAGGGCGGTGCTGGCTGCGCCGGCACCGCCCTCGAGGTCTTACTCGGCCCCCGTCGCGAGCTTCGCGAAACTCCACAGCTTGTCGGTATCGACGCTGATCCCGAAGTTGCCCCGGATCTCGTCCTCGTCGACGTACTCGCTGCGCGTCGCGTACGTCACCGAGATCGGCAGATCGACACCGGTTGCGAGGGGGAAGCTCGCCTTCGCCTGTCCGACACCGATCTCGTCGTTCTCGTCCTCGAGGCGAAGGAGCTTGCCGCTCAAGGAAAGCATGATCTCGTTCGTGCCGCCCGCGTTGACGCGGAAGGGCAGGAAGTTGGGGATCTTCTTTTCGAGTGACAGGCTGATCGAGTATTCGCGCACCGTGTCGCGCTTCTTGCCTTTGTCGGCGGGCATGTCCGCCGTCGCAGGCTCCTCGGTCAACGGCACGCGCGAACGGTCGTGGTTGATGGAGATGTTCGCGTTTCCCACGAAAGTCACGAGCGCCGTATTGTATTCGGCGAGAATCTTGACTTCGGAGTAGTCAGCGTCTCCTTTCTTCCGGTGAAAAGTGTAGGCCGCCGTCACCTCCGGACTCTTCTCGAGATCATCAAGGATGGCCTTGAGCGCCTCATCCTCTTCCCCAAGCTTCTTTCGGGTCACCACCACCTCTTGCGCGGCCTCCAGAATCGCAGCCTTTTCTGGGCCACTGACAATTTTGGGATCGAACCGATTCGCCGCACGATCAACTGCACCCTGAATATCTCCCTTCAGCACCGGAACCAGCCGCTTGGTATCTTGCTGCGGCACTTGCAGACGAGGTCGAACGGCATCGAACGCCTCGCCTGCGAGCCTATCCACGGATAGTCGAAGGACGTCGATCTCGGCGACCGCGGCCGCGAGTTTTGCATCGGCAGTCGCCCGTCGTTCGACGTACGGGAGAACGTTGCGCTTCCACGCCGTATCGAAGTCCTTTGATCGCGAGCTTCGATCTCCCCAGAGTACATACTTCGCTGAGATCTCGGTCAGGGCGGACGCGTCGAAGTTCTGATCTTCTTTGCTGCCGCCGTCATCTAGAGAGAACGTGGCCGACATTCCCAACCTACGCAGAAGATCGTACTTCTCGTAGTTGTCTCGCGTATCGGGCACACCCACAGTGAGGAGCGAATACGGACTCGTAGAGAGAGTCACTCCAGATTTGTCTTCTTTTTTGGTGATCGCACCGGACTCCACCGCAAGCCCAAGCAGCTGAGCGATGCCCGGTTTCTCAACCGCGCTGGTCGATGCGGAGGAAGTCGAGCTGGCTCCGAGCTGTTTATCGGTACGCACTATCTCCAATTTGTGAGCGTACTGAAGCTCGGTCAGTTCAACCTTCCCCGAATCCGGCGCCAGCGCCATAGCCACCGCTGCCGCGAAGAGAAAATTACTTCGACCCGAGATGACTTCGTCGTAGCCGGCCTCCTTCTCCTCACTCGACATCTTTGTGTTGTCGTAGATCCGGAGAAGACTCGTCACGAGAGCGTCAACCTCTGTCGGAGGAGGATCGGCAGCCTGCACGGGAAGCGGATGACAGAACCCAACAACGAGTAGGCCTAGAAGTAGAGAATGCCCCGCAGATTCCAAGGATCTCCTCATTTGTTCGCCGCCTTGCCGTCAGTCACCAGCGGCTCGAAGCGCCATTCTCGCTTTTCCTCCGACGGCTCCTCGGTTGAAGGATTGACGATTGGGGTCATCTTGAAGGACTTGCCATCGTCAGCGCTGATCTCAATCGCGTATTCGGCATCCTCCGATTCCGACCCCATGAACTGCGCGATCAATTCCACGACGTGAACCTTCTTAGTTACCGTGAAGGAGTAGAGGAGGTGTCGATCAGACTCGCTTTTGTTCGCCAGCGGCCCCTTGTCGTAGCCGACGCCAACGTGGTGACCGACCCCATCGGGTGTGACTTTGATGGAGATCACCTCTCCCTTTTTCACACCAAAAACCGCCGCCTTTTTCTTCTTCATCATGCCCCTCCGGTATCCGATTTCACCGACTAGGTTGTTCGCAGGCGAAGAGGGAGAGCAATGTCGAGACCATGACATCGCCACCGGTTTCCTGATTTTTCCGCTACCGAGTCTGGTTGATTGTCTGGTTGTGCAGACCCCGTGTCCGCCCCATCAGACAGCCGACTCGGAATCGCGCCTCACACAGGATGATGCGGCGGCAATGGGAGCTAGCCCCACTGAATCGGTGCGGTTGACCACCGCATTCGCATCGGGTCGATGCCAGACCATGGTGGCGCGCAATCGGGGGCGTACGTCGTTTCCACCGACTGCCTGCTGGACATCGTGACTGACGCCCGCCCCCGTGCTACCACCCTCCGCGGCGCCACCCCCACGCCGCGAGGAGGATCCCATGAAGTACACGCAGCACAATCCGCTTCCGATCCCGGACATCGGGCCGACCGAGAACATCGACGTCACGATGACCTCGATCTTCGACTGGGAGTACGCGCTCCAGCGCGAGAACCTCCTGGCGCTCTACGAGAAGGGGAAGGCCAACACCTGGAACGCGACCGACCTCGACTGGTCGGTCGACGTGAACCTGGAAAAGATCCAGCGCGACTACATGGGGATGGGATCGCAGGACGTCTTCAACCAGATGCTGAACCCCCCGCGGGCGCTCGATCAGAAGGAAGCGATCGACCTGAACCTCAACATCAATGCCTGGATGCTCTCGCAGTTCCTGCACGGCGAGCAGGGGGCGTTGCTGGCGACCGCCAAGATCGTGCAGGGCGTGCCGTGGGAAGAGGCCAAGTGGTACGCCGCCAACCAAGTCGCCGACGAGGCGCGCCACGTCGAGGTCTACCACCGCTACCTCACCGAGAAGCTCGGGGTGTCGTTCGGCGTGAACCGCCACCTGCGCGTGCTGCTCGACGACATCATCTCGGACTCGCGCTGGGACATGACCTACCTCGGGATGCAGATCATGGTGGAGGGCCTGGCGCTCGCGGCCTTCGGCATGATGCGGCTGCAGTGGCCCGACGAGCCGCTCATCCAGGACATCACGACCCGCATCATGGCCGATGAGTCGCGGCACGTGGCCTTCGGCGTGCTCTCGCTCGAGCACCTCTACACCAAGGAGCTCTCCGCGACCGAGCTCAAGGAGCGGGAGGACTTCGTGATCGACGCGACCCATCTCATGCGCGACCGCCTGCTCATGGAGGACGTGTACGAGCGCATGGGCTTCGACGTGAAGACGTGGGTCGACTGGTCGATCAACACGCCGTTCATGTCGGGCTTCCGGCAGATGCTCTTCTCGAAGATCGTGCCGAACCTGAAACGCCTCGGCCTGCTCACGCCGCGCGTGCGCGAGGCCTACGCCAAGCTCGACCTCCTGCGCTTCGAGCACATGAAGGACTCGAGCGAGGATCCCGAGGTCGCATCGCCGGCCGAGCTGGTCGAGGCCCTCACCAAGATCCGGGCGGGAACCGCCGCGTAATTTCGCGCACGGCTGCGCGACGTCGCGGGCGTCGCGCAGCCGCGCAATTCGCTTCTGGCGCGACTTTTCGTGCGCGAATGGCGGTCCACCCGCCATGGCGCTCCCGACGACACCGACGGCCGAAGTGCCCGATCGAACGGCGCCGGAGGACGCGCGTCAGCATTGCGACGCCGGGCCGCGAAGGCGCGTGGCACTTCGGTTGCTGAGTGTCACGTCCATGCGTGACCATCGAGGTTTCACCCTGATCGAAGTGCTGGTGGTGCTCGTCCTCATCGGCGTGCTCGCCGGGATCGCCATCTCGCAATACGCGAGCTTCCGCGCCCGCGGCTACGACAGCAAGGTGGCAGCCGCCGTCCGGGGCGTCGCAACGGGCGAAGAGGCCTACTACGCCCAGAACCGCACCTACGCCGCGGATGTCGACCACATCCACGGCATGGTCATCGGCGACGTCTCGATCGAGATCACGCCCGGCAACAGCGGCGATCTGGACAGCTCCTTCCGGGTCGTCGGCACCCATCCGGGCACGCCGCGCACGTTCACGTGGCTGAGCGACCCGGGACCGGGCGAGCCGAATCTGGTCGAAGCGGAGAGCTAGGACCGACTGTTATTGCAACGCCGGGGCGCCGTACTTCCCGGCGGTGACGACGCCGAACGGTCCGACCGCCTGACCGTGGAAGGCCACCAGGAACTGCGGGACGCCTCCGGTTCCGAGCGGCGCCGGGAGGCCGTCCTCGCCCGCGCTCCGGCACGAGCGCAGCACGACCATGCCGGCGCTCGACGGCGACGACGCGAGCGGCACGACCGGCGGATCGGAGCTCGGCAGACGCGTCGGCGCGACCGGCGCGAAGAGCGCGCAGCCGAAGCAGACGTCCGGCACCGACGCGACGTTCTCGAGCGTATCGGTGATGGCGGCGTTGCAGCACACGTGCGCACCGCCGAGCGCCGCGCTCGGACGCGTGATCGGCACGATGCTGTCCCCCTGCTGCTCGAGGCCGACGATGATGACCTCGGAGGTGTCGAGCGTCGCCGGATCGAAGGTGGGAATCACGAGGCCCTCGGCTGCAAGCACGGACGGATCCGGCAACGCGAAGCTCGTGAAGCCGACGGCGTTCGCGCCGAACGCCGTACCGGCGGACCGATCCGCGATCGTCCAGGAGCCGATCAGCTGTACCGGCGAGACGTCGGGCGGCGGTTGGACGGTGACGACCACGACGCCGCGCTCGCCCGTCAGGTCGATGATCGGCCCGTGCGACTCGTTCACCGGCGAGCCGGGTTGCTGCGTCTGGCTCTGGATGCGACTCGCATCGACGACGATGGTGTCGTTCTCGGTAAGCCCGATCGCGAGGTCGGCGAGGTGCGCGCAGTCGGCCGAGTAGAAGACCCAATGGGTCGTGACCGCTCGGCTGCTCACGGTGTCACCGACGCGGCTCACCAGCATGAAGCTCGCGTGCGCACCACTGAGATCGAACGGCATGACCAGCACGGCGGCCGGTTGCAGGTCGGTCGGGCCGACGGTCTGCGCCATGGCCGACCCGACGATCGCGGGCACGAGCATCGTCGCCGCCACCAGGCGTCGCAGCATTCCTTGCATTCCCCCTTGAACCCCCCCGCGTCATTTCGCCTGGGGGTCGCAGCAGCGTCTAGTCGGATTTCGCAGGGAGCGTGTTCAGGAAGGTGTCGACGGCGGCGTTGAAATCGTGGGGGCGGGCGAGGTTCACGAGGTGCCCGGCGTCCGGGATCTCGACCAGGCGGGCGGCGGGAAGGGCGGCCGCGAGGGCGCGGCTCGCGTCGAGCGAGAGGCGATCACGCGCGCCGACGATCACCAGTGCGGGCACCCGCACCGCCGCAAGGGCCGGGGCGAGCTCGGCGACGGCGGGTTGGACGGCGATCACGCCGCGCAGGATGTGCGCCATCGCATGCGGTTGGTGCTCGAGGAAACCGCGCCGGACGAGGTCGGCGCCCGCGGCGTCGAATCCCGACGTCGGGCCCCAGATGAACTCGGCGCCCGCGGCTTCGAGCCCGTCCTGCTCGATCATCGCGGCGAAGCGCGCCGCCAGGGAGGCATAGCTGCCGGCGCGATCGGCCCCGGCGGGAAACGCGGCGAGCACGAGCGCACGGGTCCGTTCCGGGTAGGCGAGCGCGAAGCGGAGCGCGATGCCGGCGCCCATCGAAAGCCCGCCGACGACGGCCGTGGTCGTCCCCTGCCGGTCGAGCACCCGGCCGAGATCGGTGACGAATGCCTCCGGCGTGTACGCGGCGGCCTGGAGCGGCGCCGCGCTGCGGGCGTGACCGCGAGCGTCGAAGCGCACGACCCGACATCGGGCGGCGAGGGCCCGCGACTGGCCGCGAAAGTTCCGGGCGCTGCCACCGAAGCCATGGCCGAGCACGAGCACGAGACCCTCGCCCTCCGCCTCGACGTGCAGCCGGACGGCCTCAGTCATGCGCGGGCCGACCGTGGGTGCACGGATGTCATGGCGAATGGACCGCGTGGCGCGCGCGCGCGATCGTGGTCGTCTTGGTCGCAATCGTCTACCCGTTGTTCCGCGTCCATGCCGAGATGGCCATCATGGCCGGCGCCAGTGCGTACGTCGAGGATGGGAGCGACCGGTGATTGACCCTCCCCGCCGCCACGCCCTATGCACGACCCGTGAGCCAGCGCCCGACGCTCTTGTGTCCGCGGGGGATGGTAGTGGCCGAGCACTATCTCGCGGCCGAGGCGGGGCTGCGGATGCTGCATGCGGGTGGGAACGCGATCGACGCGGCGGTCGCAGCGACGCTCGTCGAGGGCGTGGTGAACCCGCACATGCATACCTTCGGCGGCGAGCTCTCGGCGCTGATCTATACGGCGCACGACCGGCGCGTGCTCGCCGTGAACGGCAACACGCGGGCGCCGCGCGCGGCGACGATCGACTGGTTTCGGGCCCACGACCTGCCGCTGATCCCGATGGCCGGCGTGCTCGCCGCCGGTCCGCCCGCTGCGCCGCACGCGCTCATCGCGACCCTGGCGCGCGCCGGCACGATGAGCTTCGCCGTGGTGGTCGCGCCGGCGCTCGAGCTCGCCGAAGGCGGCTTCCCGCTCCATCCGGCGCTCCGCGGTCCGGCACCGGCGCACCTCCTCGGCGACTTCTCGCTCGCCGGCAGCGCCGAGCTCTTCCGGACCACCTGGCCGACCTCGGCCGCGCTCTACCTGCCGGGAGGCACGCTGCCCGCGGTCGGGACGCGGATGAAAAATCCCGATCTCGCCCGCACCTTCCGCACGATGATCGCCGCCGAGGACGGCGCGCTCGGGCACGGGCGGAGCCACGGGCTGCAAGCGGCGAGCGATGCGTTCTATCGCGGCACCATCGCCGAGCGCATCGTCGAGCACGCGCGGGCGCACGGCGGCCTGCTGCGGGCGGAGGACCTGCACGACTTCCGGAGCGAGATCGAGGCGCCGGTCGCCTTCGCCTGGGGCGACCATCTCGTCCACAAGTGCGGACCCTGGAGCCAGGGCCCGGTGTTCCTGCAACAGCTCGGGCTCCTCGCCGGCTTCGACCTCGCCGCCTTCGGCCACAACTCGACCGACTACGTGCACGTGGTGACGGAGGCAGCCAAGCTCGCGTTCGCCGATCGGGAGCAGTTCTACGGTGACCCGAGCTTCGTCGACGTCCCGCTCGCCGCGTTGCTGGCGCCGGCGTACGCCGAGACCCGACGCACCCTCATCGATCCGGCGCAGGCCTCGCTCGCGCAGCGCCCCGGCGATCCCCGGGGCGGCCGGGCGTTGCTCGCGGGCGAGGAGATCTTCGCCGCGCGCGACTGGGGACGCGGCACGGTCTACGTCGCGGCCGTCGACGAGAAGCGCAACCTGGCGTCGTTCACGCCGAGCGGGGCCTGGATTCCGACCTCACCCGTGATCGACGGGCTCGGCTTCCCGCTCGGTACACGCCTGCAGACGTTCTATCTCGACGCGCGCCACCCGAACGCGCTCGTCCCGGGCAAGCGCCCGCGCACCACCCTCACCCCCACGCTCGTCACGCGCGGCGGGGCACCCGCGATGGTGCTCGGCACGCAAGGCGGCGACCAACAGGATCAATGGACGCTGCAGGTCTTTCTGAACCAGCTCGTCTTCGGGATGGAGGTCCAAGAGGCGATCGAGGCGGCGCGTTTCTCCTCGGTGCACTTCCCGTCGAGCTTCTACCCGCATCATGCGGTCGCAGGGGGCCTGCGGCTCGAAGGGCGTGTCGCCCCGTCCGTCGCCGAGGCGCTCGCCGGGCGAGGGCACGTAGTGACGGTCGAGGACGACTGGGTGGCGGGGGACGTGCTCTGCATCCGCGTCGATGCCGAGCACGACGTGCTGCGCGCCGGTGCCGATCCACGCGGCGAGATCAGCCGCCGCATGCCCTCCTACGCGATCGGCTACTGATCCCCTTCGTCATCCGGTCGTGACCTCCGCGCGCGCAGCGCGCGGCCGCGCGCGAGCGAGCCCGGGGATGAGGCTCCGCGCGGCGTCGCCGCGTGGAGGAGGGGGAGAGATCCCCCTGGTCTATGGCCGCTCGCCACCGTCCTCGGACTCCGTCTCTTCCGGCTCGAGCGCGTCCGCAAAGGGATGGGGTTGGGGGCCGGGCACGATGCCGGCAATGTCCGGATCCTCGCCTTCGGGGCTCCCCTCCGGACGCGTGCCCTTTTCGGCTGCCCGCTGCTCGCGCCGCGCTTCCTTCACTTGCCGGCGCTGCTGACGAGCTTGCTCCTTCTGACGCTTGGTGACGGATGTCCGTGACTTACCACCCATGGATGTACCTTCCTTCGAGGGGAGTCCGCGGCGGATGCCGCGGGAACGACGCGACCGGCCGGCACGCTAGCATCGGGAACCCACGCCCACAACCAAACGCGTCCGCCCTTTGTCACCGCCCGCGTGCCGTCGTAGAGAACGGAAGCTGATCGGGGAGACTCGGACCGTGCGTCGCGAGCTTCCCGCCCTGGCGGGAGGTGGCGTGCAGGCGGAACGACGAACCGAACTCTCGATGCTCGAGCGCAGCCTGCGCATCTTCACGGACGTCCGCGCCGGCGAAGGTACGACGAGCATCGTCCTCTTCGTCAACGTCTTCTTGATCCTCTGCGCGTACTACTTCATCAAGCCACTTCGCGAGAGCTGGATCGCCGTGTCGGACGTCGCCGGCCTCTCGAAGATGGAGGTGAAGGCGTACTCCAGCTTCGGCCAGAGCGTGCTCCTCGCCTTCATCGTTTCGTTCTACGGCCGCCTGTCGGCGCGCTGGCCGCGCGGCACGCTGATCACGCGTGCCACGTTGGCATGCATGGCGTGCCTGGTCGCCTTCTGGCTGATGCAACCCGGCTTTCTCCTCGCCAACCTGCCCGGCTCCGGCATCGCCTTCTATCTCTGGGTGGGCATGTTCGGCGTGTTCATCGTCGCCCAGTTCTGGGCCTTCGCCGCGGACCTCTATGCCGACGAGCGCGGGGGCCGACTGTTGCCCTTGATCGGCATCGGCGCGACCGCGGGCGCCGCCGCGGGATCGTTCCTGACCGAGTTCCTGGTGGAATCGAAATGGTTCGACAGCGGGACGCTCCTGCTGCTCGCGAACGTGCCGCTCGGCGTCTCGATCCTGCTCACGCGCGTCGCCGACGCGCGCGGACCGCTCGGCGCGCCGCGCGGCGAGCGGGTGAAAGCGACGAAGCCGGCCGCCGACGGCGACGGCCACGGGGCGCTGGGCTTCGTGGTGCGCCACCGCTATCTGCTCACGGCCGCGCTGGTCGCGCTCGTCACCAACTGGGTGAACACCAACGGCGAGAACCTACTCTTCCGCGTGGTACAGGAGGCGCTCGACCAGGAGCGCCAGGCGCGCGGCATCATGGGCGAAGCCGCGACCATCAGCTTCGTTCGCGAAGGGACGGCGGCCTTCTACGGCAACTTCTATTTCTGGGTGAACGTGTCGGCGCTCCTGCTGCAGGCCCTGGTGGCGTCGCGGCTCCTGGCCTACGGCGGGTTCGGCGCGATCTTCATGATGCTGCCCACCATCGCGCTCATCTCGTACAGCTCGATGGCGATCCTGCCGGTGCTCTGGATGGTCCGCGTGATGAAGGTCGCCGAGAACAGCGTCGACTACTCGATCAACAACACCGCCCGTCAAGTGCTCTGGCTGCCCACCACGGCCGAGATGAAGTACAAGGCCAAACCAGTGGTCGACTCCCTCTTCGTACGCCTCGGGGACGGCTGCGCCGCCCTCACGGTGATGCTCGGCGTCCAGCTCCTGCAGCTCACGACCCAGCAGTTCTTCTACGTCAACGTCGCGCTCGTGCTCGCGTGGCTCGCCTTCGCCGCCATGATCGTGCTCGAGCATCGCCGTTTGACGGCGCCACGGCCAGTCGCCGAGGCCGCCGCCTAGGCGCACGGCGTGTCCGCACGCGTTGAAGGGGTGGCGCTCCCGACCACGCCCACCACGCGACGCTCGGCGGTGTGGGTCGCGCGCGCGTTCGGCATCGAGCGCAGCGAGGTGCGCCTCCTCGTGTTCAGCGCGGCGGCGCTGTTCGCGATGTCGTGGGCGTCGATCTCCGTCGCGAACGTCGCCGAGACGCTCTTCCTGAAGCGCGTCGGCGTCGACCGGCTGCCCTGGGTCTTTCTCTTCAACTCCGTCCTGCTGACCGGCACCACCTTCGCGATCGGGCGCCTGGCGGTGCGCTACGAGCCGCGGCGCCTACTGGTCGTGACCCTCGGCCTTCTCGGGCTCACGCTCGTCCCCCTCTGGTTCCTGGTGATCGGCAACGTCACGAGCGCTTTCGTGCTCCTCGTGCTCGCCGCCAAGCAGATCGACGCAATCGCGCTCGTGGTCTTCTGGACGGCGGTCGGCAGCCTCGTGAGCGGTCGGCAAGGAAAGCGCCTGTTCGCCCGCATCAGCGCCGGCGGCACGCTCGGCGCGATCGCCGGCAGCTTCGCCTCCGGATGGCTCGGGCGTACCTTCGGCATTGCGACGCTCCTCCCAATCGCGGGCGTCACGATGATCGTCGCGGCGGCGGCGATCGTGCCGCTCTGGCGGCTCCAGCGCGCCCGCTACCATCGCCCGCTCGAGACCGAGCGGCTCGACGACGCCGCGAGCCGTCGCCTCGTGCCGCTGTGGCGCGCCGGCGCGCTCTTTCGCGTGCTGGTGCTGGCCTCGCTCCTCGCCGGCGTGCTCGGGCCGATCCTCTATTTCGAATTCGCGTACGTCGCCGACCGGGCGACCCAGGGCCAGAACGGCGAGCAACGGCTGCTCGATCTCTATGCCCTCTTCCGCGGCTGGTTGAACGTCGGCGTGCTCCTGATCCAGATCGTCGGCACGCCCGCGGTCTTCCGGAGCCTCGGCGTCCCGCTCGCCTCGGCGCTGTCGCCCCTCATCTACCTGATCGGCCTCGTCGGCTTGAGCGTCCAGTTGAGCCTCGCCGCCGGCATCGCCGCGGTGGCGGGCGCGAACCTGCAGGACCACGCCGTCTACGACCCGGCGCAGCGCATCCTCGTGACGCTCTTTCCCGAGCGCGTGCGGGCCGCCGTCACGACGTTGATCGACGGTCCCGTCAAGCGGACGGGGTCGGTGCTCGGCAACCTCGTCATCATCGCCGCCCTCGCCCTCGGGACCCCGCTCTGGGTCGGGTTCGCCGGCGTGCCGATCGCGGCGGCGTGGCTCGTGCTGGCGCTCGTGCTCTGGCGTCTCTATCCCCAGATGCTGCTGCAGGTCGCGACCGCGCGGCACAACGACTTCGAGGACCCCCCGCCGCTCACCGAGCTCCTCGACGGCGGCACGGTCCGACTGCTCGAGCAGAGCCTGGTCAGCACGGACCGCGAGCGGTGCCGGGCGGCCTGCGAAATCGTCGTCGAGGCCACGCCACGCCGGGCGGTCCGCGCGCTCGCGCGCGCACTCCGGGTCGCGCCCGTCGACCACCGCCCGCTCCTCGTCGCGACCTTGCATCGCGTGCTGAAGCCCGAGGCGACGGCGACCCTCGTCCACGACGAAAGCGCCCGCCACCTCGCCGCGGTGCTCGCCACTCCGGCCGGGCTCGGCGTGCTCGAGCGCGCGCATCTCGTGCAGGCATACGGCCGGCTCCTCGGCGCGGTCGCGAAGGCGCGCCCCCCGGCGCTCCGCCAGGCGCTCGAGGATCCCCATCCCGCCGTCCGCCTCGCGGCGACTGCGGCACTGGCGCGCGTCGGCGCGGCGGCCCGTGCCGAGCTCGACACCGCGACGGCCGCCACGCTCGCGAGCGACGAGCCCCATTCGCGCCGGCTCGCCCGCGAGGAGATCCGCGCCGAGCTCCGCCGTCCGTCGGTCGGCGACGCCGCCTTCGCGGCGCAGCTCGAGATCCTGCTCGCCCACCTCGAGCATCCGGACGATCGGGCCCACACGGCGGCCACGCTCGCGGAGATCGCCGCCGTGCACGGCGCGCGGCTCGCCCCGTACGCGGCGCGCGTGCTCGTCCACCGCCTCGACCCCGACGTCGCGGTCCGCATCGCGGTCGTGCGCTTCATCGGCGACGCCGGGCTCGCGGACGCCGCGCGCGACCTCGTGCACCATCTCACCGTCGACGATCACGAGGAGGTCGCCGCCGCGCGCCACGCGCTCCGCGCCCTCGGTCCGGAGGCCGTCGACGTGCTCCTGCACACGCTGCGGTTCGGGCGCTATCGGGCGCGCCAGGCCGTGCTGCCGATCCTGATCGGCCTCCCCGTCGAGGCCGAGCGTTTGAGCGCCCTCGTCGACCGCGAGATCGACGTCATGCGGCGCGTGATCGTTCAGGCCGAGGTGTTACGCGCCGGCGAGGTCTCCGACGCCGTCCTCCAACGCCTCCACGAGCGCATCGACGAGAGCTCGCACATGGCCGTGCTGCTGATCGCCGCCGCGCGCGACGACGAGCGCCTGGCGCGCGTCGGCCGTTTGATCGGCCGCACGCACAGCGTGCGGGACCGCGCCCTCGTGCTCGAAGCGCTCGAAGCGCTGCTCCCCGACGACGACGGCACGCGCTTGCTGCCGCTCCTCGAAGAGGTCACCTCGACGTCGCTGGCACGTACGGCCGCCGAGGCGCTCGGGCGTCCGGTCCCGTCGTTCGAGGAAGCGGTCGCCGAGGTACTCGCCGGAAGCGACGGGCTCAGTCAGGATCTCCTCCGCGGCACGCTCCCGCCGGAGACGCTGGCACGCGTCACCGGCGCCGTGTCATACGAGCGTACGGACCAGCGCATGACCCACGTCGACATGATTCTTCTACTCCGGCGCCTCGATCTCTTCACGGGGCTCACCACGCGCCAACTGGCCGAGCTGGCCCGCGTGGTCGCCGAGCGTCAGGTCGAGGCCGGCACCGCGATCGTGCGCGAGGGCGAGTTCGACGCCCAGATGTACTTCATCGTCGAGGGCCGGGTCCGGATCGTCAAAGAGGACGTCGCAATCTCGGCGCTCGGCCCCGGCGAGTTCTTCGGCGAGATCGCGGTCTTCGACGGCGAGCGACGCTCCGCCTCGGTGGTGGCCGAAGAGCCCGTGCGCCTGCTGCGGCTCGACCGCCAGGATCTGTTCGAGGTGATGGAGGAGCACCCGGCCATCGCCATAGCCATCTGTCAGACCCTGAGCCGACGCATCCGCGAGCTCCTGGACGAGCGCCTCGACCTCGGCACCGCTCCGAATGACGACGACTGATCACGACAGCGTCCGGCACCACCGACTCGTCGGTGCCGACAATTTTCGCGACCTCGGCGGCTACGCGACCAGTGACGGCCGCACCGTGGCCTGGGGCCGGCTCTTTCGCTCGGGACACCTCGGCCATCTCACCGACGCCGACCTGCAGGCCATCGATCGGCTCGGCATCCGCCTCGTCTGCGATCTCCGCGCCGAGTCCGAACGCGCCGACCTCGTGAGCCGCTTTCCGCACCGCACCGACGTAAAGGTGGTGCCGCTCCCCGTCGACTTCCCGGCGCTCGAGCCCGGCCTCGTGCGTCGACGCCTGCTCGGCCGCGACTTCGCCGCGGGCGCGCTCGCCGAAACCGTCCTCGCCGCGTATCGCGCCTACGTCACCGATTTCGCACCCGCGTTCGGCGGCGTCCTGCGGGCGCTCGCCGAGCCGGGGCACGTGCCGGCGCTCATCCACTGCAACGGCGGCAAGGATCGCACCGGCTTCGCGTCGGCGCTGGCGTTGTTGGCGCTCGGGGTGCCGCGCACGACGATCGTCGAGGACTATCTGCTCACCAACGAGCTCACGCGCGCGACGACGCGGCGGCGGGTATGGCTCGTATTCCTGGCCTCGCGGCTCGGGGTGCGACCGCGCGAGATGCGGGCGCTCCTCGAAGCGCGGGCGCCCTACCTCGAGGCGGCTTTCAGCGCCATGGAACGGCAGCACGGGTCGATCGAGGGTTATCTGCGTGGGGCGCTCGGCGTGACCGATGAGCTGCGCGAACGACTGCGCGCGGCTTTTCTTGCCTGACCACTCGCTCGACTCGCCCACCGAATCAGATGCGCGGTCGGCCGACTCCTTGCCAGAGCGCACGGACGAGGTGGGACCGCGGCTCGCCGGCTCAGCGTCTCGCGGACCCATCCCGCTCAAGGATCAGTTGGTTCCGGCCCCGTGCGCTCACGCGCTCCGCGCGTGATGCTCCGATGGCCCTCGGAGCGCGAGTTCGACTCGCGCTCCTCGCTCGAGGCGAATCCATCATCACCCCTCTCGCCGAGTGCGGTCCGGGCGGCTAGAAGTTCGCGGGCATGCGTCTCGTCGTTTTGCTTCTGCTTTGTTTCGTCGGGGCGCCGACTGTTTCGACTGCGGGGCCGGCCGTTGGGGCGGCGCGGACGCCGGAGGCGTTCGTTTGTCCGATGCATTGCGAGGGGACGAAGGGGTACGACGACCCTCGCGCTTGTCCGGTGTGTGGCATGGCTCTGTCGCTCGTCGATGGCGCGGGGTACCGGGTCGCGGTGACGCCGGCGGGCGGCCCGATCACGGCGGGCGTGCCAACCACCCTCGCCTTCACGATCACCGACCCGAAGGGGGCTCCGGTCCGCGATCTCGAGGTGGTGCACGAGAAGCTCGTGCATCTACTCATCACCTCAGCCGACCTCTCGTGGTTCGCGCACGAGCATCCGGAGCGCGGCGCCCTTGGCGACTTCGAGCTGGTGATGACCTTTCCCGCGCCCGGGCGTTACACCCTCTTCCACGACTTCACGCCGCCGCGCGTTGGCATGCAGGTCGTGCCGGTCGAGCTCACGGTGGCCGGCACGGCGCCGCCCGCGGTGCCACTCGTGGTCGATGCCGACCGGGCGAAGACCGTCGACGGCTTCACCGCCCGCCTCGCGCCTTCGCGCCCGCTCGTCGCCGGCCGCAACCTATCGTTGGTCGTGTCGCTACAACGCGACGGCACGCCGGTCACCGACCTCGAGCCCTTCCTCGGCGCCATGGGCCACTTGATCATCGTCAGCGCCGACCGCGAGCGCTTCGTCCACAGCCACCCCGTCGAGCCCAAGAACGCCCCCCCGCAACGAGGCCCCGACGTCAGCTTCCAAGCCCGCTTCCCCACCCCCGGCACGTACAAGGCGTGGGCCCAGTTCCAACGCCAGGGCAATGTCCTGACGATCCCGTTCACCATGGAAGTCGCCGCCGCGAAGACGGCCGACAAGTAGCGCACCACTGCGCGGTCGCGACCGTGGCGCGGCGGCGACGCTCGCACCCGCGTCGGTGTGAGCTCTCACGCGCGTTGAGGCGCGCGCGACCGAGGGTGCCGGCGTGGGCTCAGCAGAGCCTGGGCCACGCACCGTTCAAGGGCACCTTGCGCAGGGCCGCGTGCCGGCTCTGACGAGCCCACGCCGGCACCCTCGGCCGCGCGGGTCGCTGCTGCGCGTGCGAGCTCAGACCGACGCCGGCACGACCGTCGGGTGCCGCCGCATGCGTCGCCCGTACTCGCGAATGTTCCGCCACTGCGGCTGCCCGCCGAAGCGGTTCGTGACCGCCTGCACCACGCGCACGACGGTGCTCGTCCAGTCGGTGGCGGTCGTCCAGTGGTCGCGCCGACGCGCGATCGCGTCGAGCGTGCGCATGGGGTCGGGGCCGAGGCCGGGCGAGACGTACCAGGTCGGGAAGAAGAGGTCGGTGTCGGCGTCGATCACACCCTCGGCGCGCGCGGTATCGACGATCGGCGCGCCCTCGTAGATGCGAACGCCCAGCGAGGCGAAGACGGCGTCCACGGGCGCGCAGGCGTCGAGATACGCCTGGCTCTCGTGGAGGTCGGCGACGGTCTCACCCGGACCGCCGAAGAGCAGGTGCACCGCGGCCGGCAGCTTGGCGTCGTGGCAGGCCTGCAGGCTGCGCGCGATGTCGCGCTGCCGAAAGGGCTTCCGCCAGTTGTGCAGCATCTTCTCGGTGACCGCGTCGAGCCCGAACTCGATGCCGAGGCAACCGGCCGCCATCATGGCGCGCGCGAGCTCGTCGTCGAAGCGCGCCGAGTTGGTGTAGGCCATCCAGCGCACGTCGATCCCGCGCCGCACGATCGCGTGGCAGAGCTCGAGCGTGTGGGCGCGCGGCGTGTTGAAGACCGAGTCGGCGAAGAAGAACTGCCGGACACCCTGGTCGCGGACGACCGCGGCCATCTCGTCGACGATCGCCTCGACGGGGCGGTTCCGGTACTTCGTACCCTCGAGCTGCGGGTAGACGCAGTAGTCGCACTTGAAGGCGCAACCGCGCTTCGCCTGCACGCTCACGAAGCCGCCGCGCCGCACGTACGGACGGTAGTCGAGGAGATGGTGGGCCGGCGGCACGAGCGCTTCGAGGCTCGGCACGAACGACGTCGGAACGCGCGGCTTCCGCTCGCCGGTCGCGGCGCGGCGGCGGTCGAGGTCGGCGCGGGAGGTGACGCCGGGAATGCCGTCGGGGCTCCGGCCCTCGGCGAGCGCGGCGAGGAGCGCGACGAATGCGGCCTCGCCCTCGCCGACGACGCCCCAGTCGACGTCGAGCCGCGAGAGCCAGCCCTGCGGCTCGACCGAGAAGCCGGAGCCGCCGAGCACGAGCGGTGCCGTCGTCGTTCGCCGCGCCTCGTCCACGATCGCGCGCACGTCGTCGTAGAAGTGCCGCGGCGCCGCCCAGAAGCAGTTGTCGAGATTGCGGATGCCGAAGGCGACGACGTCGTAGCGGCGGGCCCGCAGCGCGCGCCGGACGGCCAGCGTCGGCACGCGCGCGAACATGCAGTCGACGAGATCGACCTCGTGGCCGGCGGCAAGCGCGGCGCCGGCGACGGCGAGCACGCCGACCGGGCTCACCGGAAACGGCGACTTCTCACGGTTGGTCGCGACCAGCAGGACCCGCACGCATCGCGTTCTATCAGTAAACTCGAGGGATCTCTCCCTCGCCCCACGCGGGCAGCCCGCCCGGGGCCCCACGCCCCGGCTCGCTTGTACTCGGAGAGTGCTCCCGCTCGGCCGCACGCTGCCCGTGCGGAGTCCCGCCTGGGGAGGACGGCTGCCGTCGGTGCTAGTTCAGGCGGATCTCACCGGCGTCGACGTCGGCCAGCAGGTCGTGGATCCGTCCCTTCAGGGTCGCGATCTCTTTCACGGTGAGGCCCAGCTGCACGAGACCGCCCGAGACCCGCACGCCCTTCGTCGGATCGAGGGCGGCCGTCGGTTGCTTGAGACGTAAGATCCCCGCGGCGTCGGCCTCGAGGTCGAAGAGCGTGCCGAGACGGTCGATCTCGTCACTCGGCACCGCCCGCAGCCGCTCGACGGGCTCGCGCCGGAGCCACGGGACCCGAATCGTGTTCCAGTTGGGCACGAAGAAGTTCCAGGGGAAGCCCTGGAACGCGATGCCGTTGTCGATCGCGAACACGCGCGGATCGTCCGGATCCTTCGAGATGAGGAAATTGCCCTCGCGGCCGTCGCGATGGTCGATCAGGTAGGTGACGAGATTCATGTCCGAGAGGTGCTGCGCGAAGTGCGGCTCCTTGTTGAACCGCCCGTCGTCCTCCTCGATCTCTTCCTCGAGGTCGTCGACCACCTCGACGTCGTTCATCCAGACGGCGAGGAGCCCGAGCACGCACTGCGTCCCCGGCACGCTCGGCTTGGCCGCGGGATCGACGGGTTCGTAGACGTCGAGCGTGATGCAGCGCGGGACCGGCGTCGGCACGACGTAGTCCTGCTCGTCGAAGAGCCAGCGCTGGATGCGATACGCGGCGACCTCTTTCCGCGGCGAGTTGTTCCAGCCGTCGAGCGACCGTTCGGGAAAGCGCTTCCACTTCACCTTCAGCGTCTGGCCGTCGGGGAACTCGACGAGGAAGCGCGACGCTCCGGTCACGCCGGAGCCGGCGCTCTTCACCTCGCGAATCGTGAAGTCCTCGAAGGCGAGGCGATAGTCGAGCTCCGACGGCGCCATCGGCCAATTGCGCGGCAGGCCGGCGGCGTCCTTGGCCTCGGGTTGGCCGAAGATGTGCGTGGCGGCGCGGTAGGTGAGCTGCGCGATCAGCTCGCCGCGATACGCAGGCTGCGCCTCGGTGAACACGACCAGCACGAACTGCCGTCCGTCGGGCGCCCGCACGATGCCGGCATCGGCGTAGTTGGGGCCCCAGGTGCCGCTCTTCGCATAGACCTCGAGGCCGGGAAGGCGCGCCGCGCCGCCGGCGATGCGGCGCGCGAGATACGGCTGCTGCTTCGGATCCCGCTTCATGCGGCGGCGCACCGTCGCCGAGTCCTCGGCCGTGAGGGCGCGGTCGGTCGCGAGCAGCGCCAGCAGCTTCGCCGTGCCGATCGCCGTCATCGCCTGGCGATTGGGATACGAGCCGTCGGCGCTGGTCAGCCCGCCCGTCACGGTGCGGTCGCGCAAGAACTGCTGATCGCGCCCGACGAGATCGCCGTCGCCGTCGTACGTCGGGTTCACGCAATGGAGATCGTCGATGCCGAGCGACTCGAGCCAGCGTTTGACCGCCAGGCGCCGTTCGCGAAAGGCCCGGTACTCGACCGGCGGCAGCGCGGGTCCGGGGGTCGCGCCGGTGACGCGGGCGAAGACCTTCTGCGTCGCCGCGTTGCTGCTCTCGCGGATCATCGCCTCGAGCTCGGCGTCGAGACCGCGGTCGATCGCGAGCTTGCCCTGTTCCTGCCAATGGTAGGCCGCCATGAGATAGACGAACTTCACGACGCTCGCCGGGTAGATCGCCTGGTCGCCGCCGACGTGCGCGAGCTTGGGCGGCCCGGACTTGGGGAGCTCGAGGAGCGCGACCCCGACCTGCGACCGGCGGAGCGCGGCGTCGCCGACGCGGAGCGCTCCCATCGTGCGGTCGAGGAAGGTCTGCAGGTCGGGATCGGGCCGGATCGTCGCGAGGTAGTCGCGCGCCGCCTGCGCCGGCGGTGGCGGCGCCGCCCTCGCCACGGCTGGCGTCACGAGGAGAAGGACGACGGCGACCACGGAACGAGCAGACGGGCGCATGAGCCCTGCACCATAGCGTAGACGCGTGGCAGCGGCATCCTCCGATCCGGTTCCTCCCCCGGGGCATTTCCGATAGAAACCGGCGCCTTCATGGAGGCACTCATGCGGATTCGGTGGCAACGCGCGGTCGTCGGGCTGGCGCTTGGCGTGCTCGTCGGCAGCGGGACGGCGGTGGCGTTCGACGCCCCGACCTTGTCGGCCGCGCAGCAGGCCGACCTCAAACGCAACTTCGCGCTCTGCCTCAGCAAGAAGAAGGGGCCCTACACCGAGAACTTCTGTCTCTGCCGCGACGGCCAGAAACGCGGCGTCCAGGCCCCGGACGGCAGCGTTCGCATTCCCTGCAAGGACCCCCTCTTCTGCTCGGCCTACCGCGCCCCCTGGGCCGAGGCCCTCACCAAAGAGGGCATGTACATCGCCAACATCTTCTCGCGTGACGGCTACACCTGGTCGAGCTTCCCGAATCACCACGACCTGGTGCGGGGCTACATCCTCGAGCGCTACTTCATCGACACCCACGTCAACCACAAGCTCGCCCAGATGAAGCAGTACCGCGGACTCTCGAGCGCCGAGGACGAGGCTCCGGCCGCGATCGCCTTCTACGAAAAGTACCTCGGCGCGGACGACTTCGACCCGAATCGGCATTTCCTGCTCGCCTACGAGCTGCAGCGGCGCTACTTCGCGCGCGACGACATCGGCCAGGTCCAGAAGGTGCGCAACATGGCGGTGCGGATCGAGGCGCAGCGGGCCGACTTCAAGCCGCTGAAGGACGCGACCCACAACCAGGTGTCGGCGGGGCTGATCCCCGGCCTCGCCGCCTATCGCGCCAAGCTTCCCGCCGGCAGCCTCCGCGATCAGGTCGACGACCTGATCCGCGAGATCCAGAAGCTGACCGTGCTCGACGAGAGCGCGCTGGCGCCGCAGGTCCAGGGCATCACCGACGCGACGGTGCGCGAGCAGATGACGGCGCTCCTGCCGACGGCCGCGACGCCGCCGGTCGACGCGATCGTCGCGCTCGGCAAGATGATGGCCGCGGCACGGAGCGCGATCGTCGCGAAGAAGGTCGGGGCGGCCGACGCGCGTCGCCTGATCGACCTCGACATCACCGCCGCCCAGGTCCTGCAGCAGCGCGGCAGCACACTGCTCGCGACCGCCGGCGTCACGGCGAAGCAGCACGTGCAGGTGCTGACCGCGCTCACCGATGCCGCGTACGGCGCCGGGCTCCTGAACCGCCGCGAGCACGAGGCCGCGAGCACCGCGCTCCGCGCGCTCGCCACCGCCGACGATCCCGACCGCGCCACGTTCGGCCGCCACCTCCGCGAGGCCCAGCGCGTCGTGGAGTGGGCGCAAGGCAACACCGAGCTCGCGTTCGCCGAGGTGATGGCGCCGTGGCCCTTCCTCCTGCCCGACACGGCCGGCATCCGCGACGACGTGCTCCGCGGCTCGCCGCTCATCCTCTACGCCGAGGTGGCGAGCCGGCTCGACGACTTCGTCGCGGGCGGCGACCGTCCGAAGCACCGCTTCTTCGGGGTCACCGTCGAAAGCGACGTGCGGGCGCTGAACCCCGGGCTCGCCTACGGCCGCCTCCGCGTCGGCCCGAAGGACCACGGCTACACCCGCGACGAGATCGTGGCCCTCACCGAGACCCCCGCCGACCTCGAACCCGCCGCGGGCATCTTGACGCAAGGCGAAGGCAACGTGCTCTCGCACGTCCAGCTGCTGGCGCGCGCGCTCGGCATTCCCAACATCGTCCTCGGCACCAAGGCGTTCGACCGGCTGCGTCTCCACGACGGCAAGACCGTGCTGCTGATCGCGACCCCGGGCGGCCGTGTCATCATCGAGGAAGCCGGCAGCATGACGCCCGAGGATCGCCTCGCCTACGACGAGTACACCCGCAACCAGACCCGAACCGATTCCGGAGCCCTCGGCGGCGGCGCCAAACGCCTCCACATCGACCGCGCCAAGATCGACCTCGGTCCGAAGCTGCCGATCGACCTCACGGACGTGCGGCGGAAGGACTCGGGCGTCTTCTGCGGACCGAAGGCGGCCTACCTCGGCGAGCTCAAGGCCGCGTTTCCCGACCACGTGGCGCGCGGGATCGTCGTGCCGTTCGGCGCCTACCACGACCACTACTCGCGCGCGTCCGTGATCGTGCCCGAGAGCCTCCGCGGTCGGGACGTCGCGACGCCGGGCGAGCCGCTCCCGGCCTTCGTCGAGCGCACCTACAAGACGTTCTTCGGCGAGATGACGCCGGCGAAGAAGAGCGAGCGCGAGCTCGCGACGTTCATCGAGCCCCGCCTCGAAATCGTCCGCCACACCATCCGGAACACCCCGCTCAGCCCCGAGCTCCGGCGGGCGATCCGCGACGGGCTCGCCAAGAACGGGCTCCTCACGAGCGGCGACGCCACCGTCGGCTGCTTCGTCCGCAGCGACACCAACGTCGAGGACCTCGACAACTTCAACGGCGCCGGCTTGAACCTGACCGTCTTCAACCGCCGGACACTGGACGACATCTACGAGGGCCTGACCGAGGTCTGGGCGTCACCGTTCCAGTTCCGCTCGTTCTCGTGGCGCCAGACGCTGATCGACGATCCGGTCTGGGTGCTCTCGTCGGTGGTGATCCTCGAGTCGGTGCCGTCGGAGAAGTCGGGCGTGCTCGTCACCGCCGACGCGACCACCGGCGATCCCGGCAAGATGCTGGTCGCGACCTCGGAAGGCGTCGGCGGCGCCGTCGACGGCACGTCGGCGGAGACGCTGCTCTGGTCGCCGGCGGGCGTCGAGCTGATCACGCTCTTCAAATCGCCCTGGCGGAACTCGCTCGACGCCAACGGCGGCAGCAAGGTGGTCCCGTCGACGGGCCGCGACACGGTCCTCGAGCCCGACGAGCTGAAGCAGCTGATCGAGGCCGGGCAAGCGGTCACCAAGAAGTTCACCCCGGTGCTGAACGCCGCCGGGAAACCGAAACCCTGGGACATCGAGTTCGGCTTCACCAAGGGCAAGCTCTGGCTCTTCCAGTGCCGGCCGTTCCTCGGCAACGAGGACCTGAAGAACGTGCCGGCGCTCGCCGCGCTCGACACGCCGCCGAGCCATCGCTCGAACACGTTGTCGTTGGCGCAGGTGTTGAAATGACGCCGACGCGCTGGCTGCTGCTCGCAGCCGCCGCAGTGACGCTGCTCGGACCGCCGTCCGCCGGCGCCGCGCTCGAGCCGAGCGGCGACACGACCTGGGACGGCAGCACGCCGCCGACCGGCGTCTACTTCCACTGGTACGAGCCGTCCTTCTATGCCGGCTTCGCGCCCCGCACCCAGGACCCGACCCGGCTCCACATCGAGCTCGCGCGCGGCAACCAGGTGCGCGTGACGGTGGTGCTCGGCGACGCCGAGCCCGACGCCTACCTCGGCGACCTGCAGGAGCCCCGCACCGTCGTGCAGGAGATGAACGAACAGGGCCG
>CAZWAX010000027.1:0-23709 GCA_964631985.1 uncultured Polyangiaceae bacterium
ACACGCTGCGGTTGATCTGCCTGCCCGGAAGCTAGATTCATGCATGCCGCGCATGACGGCATACCACCGTCGGCGTGGCACGAGGGCCGGCGGTCGCGTAGCCGGTGAGTCCTGCGCGCGTTCGGCGTGCACACCGGAGGAGCACGCATGAAGATCGGCACCGTCACGGGACCACTCCTGAACGGCATCGCGACCGAGCTCGAGGGCCTGGGCTACGACACCGTCCTGTTCACCGACAATCAGGGCGCCGCGCCCGACGTCTGGACGGCGCTCGGACACGCGGCGGCGCAGACGACGCGGGTACACCTGGGCACGGGCGTCACCAACACGCTGACGCGCGACGTGTCGGTGACCGCCGACGCCGCCCTCACCTTGCAAGCGCTGTCGATGGGTCGCTGCGTGCTCGCGGTCGGTCGCGGCGACGCGTCGGCCCACTACATGGGCACGGCCCCGGAACGCTTGGCGAGCTTCGAGCAGAAGATCGCCGCGCTGCGGGCGTATCTCCGGGGCGACGTCGTGCGGCGGGGCGACGTGGACAGTCGGATCGAATGGCTGCGCTTTCTGCCCGGGCTGCCGCCCGTGCCGCTCGAGCTCGTGCCATCCGGACCGCGCGTCGCGCGGATCGCGGCGCGCTTCGCCGATCGCATCTCGTTCGCCGTCGGCGCCGACCCCGAGTACGTCGCCGGCTTCATCGCCGACGCCAAGGCGGAGGCCGAAGCCGCCGGACGCGATCCCTCCGGGATTCGCTTCGGGGCATGGGTGAACGTCGTGCTGAACGACGACGAAACGATCGCACGGAACGCCGTCCGCGGCACCGCCGCCTTGTGGGCTCGCTTCTCCGCCTTTCGAGGCCGGGACCTGCGAAGCCTCCCGGGTCCCCTCGCTCGGGCCGCCCAATTCCTGCGCGCGCACTACGACATGACCGCCCACGGCGAAGGGCTCGCCGCCCATGCCCGGGAGCTGCCGGACGATTTTCTCGACTGGTTCACCGTGACGGGGGCAGCCGACCGCGTGCAGCGGCGCCTGCAGGCCTTGGCCGCGACGGGGCTCGACTACTGCTATGTCGTGCCGGGCGCGCTCGGTTTCGCGGACCCGGTCGGCGCGGAGTCGATCGCGCGCATCGCACGGGAGGTGCTGCCTCGCGTTGCGGCATGAGCCGCCCACCGCGGGCCGGTCGCACAAGCTGTGCGTAGCCGCCACGCGTCCGGCGACCTCGACAGATGCCGTGCGATCTTCAAGGTGATGCAATGCGCACGAACAGCCGATATCGTCTCTGCGATGGCGCTCTTTTCCAAGGATCGCGACCGGGGGCAGCGGGCAGACGTGTCGCAGCCCCGCCCCGACACCGTCGCTCCGGCGCCACGGGAGGTGGAGATGCTCGATCGGGATCAGGGCACGATGCGCGGGACCGACGGTAGCCCGCTGACGGCGTTCCTCGGCAAGGGGAGCCGCATCACGGGGACGTTGGTGTTCGAGGGGCCGAGCCGCATCGAAGGCCACGTGGAAGGGGAGGTGTCGGCGCAGGATACGTTGACCGTCGGCGAGAGCGCCGTCGTGAATGCGCGCCTGAACGGTACCATGATCGTGATCCGCGGCACGGTCACGGGTGACGTCGTCGCGAAAACGCGCCTCGAGATCCATGCGCCGGGGAAGGTGATCGGTGACGTCACCACGCCGAGCCTCGTCATCAATGAAGGCGCGATCCTCGAAGGTCGGTGCTCCATGCGCTCCGGCGCGTCCGCCGAGGAGACCCGAGCGGTACCGACGCCGCCGAGCGCGAACGCGCCGCAGATGAAAACGGCCTGACGCCAGTCGGACGTCGGCGACGATAGTTACGCCGGGGCGAGAATCTCGCCCGCCGCGCGCTCGCCGGAGCGGACGGCGCCGTCGATGGCGCCATAGGAGACCGTCGCGGTCTCGGTGCCCGCCCAGTGCACGCGCCCGAACGGCTGGCGGAGCAGCGCGCCGTATTGCGTCAGGATCCCCGGCGACCAGTGCGCCATCGAGCACCCACGCGTCCACTCCTCCTTCCACCACGGCGTCTCGATGAAGGCCGATGGCGTGCCGGCGCGGGGGCCGAAGCGTTCGACCATGCCCGCGAGCACGAGGCGACGGCGCTCGGCGGCATCGAGCGCGTCGATGCGCTCGGCGACCGGGCCGAAGGTGAAGGAGGCGAGCACCCCCGGCGTGCCCGCGGCGGGTGAGGCGTCGATCGTGACCTCCGCGGCCGATTTCGGCTCGGCGGACTGGCCGCTGAAGCCGTCCGCCCGCCAGAACGGCTCGTCGTAGACGAGCAGGGTCTTGGTCTCGGGCCCCGCGGTCGAGTGCCGGTACAAGGTCATCCGGTCGTGCGGCAGGACCGGATCGAACTCGATCTCCAGCGCCAGCGCGGGGGGCACGGTGACGATGGCGTGGCGCGCCGACACCGTGAGCCCGGGGCTCTCCACCACGACGTGATCGGCCTTCTGTCGGATGGCCCGCACCGGTACGTTCAGGCGAATGGCTCCGCCGAGATCGTCCGCGACGCGTTTCGCGATCGACCCGGCACCGCCGACGACGAGGTTCTCCTGCGACCCGCCGCTGATGGAGAACAGGGTGTTGATGCTCCCGTGGGCGCGGATGAGGAAGAGCATGTTGAGCAGCGAGATGTCGTGCAGGTCGCCGGGGAACAAGCCGCGCACCGCCGACTCGAACAGATCACGCGCGAGCGTCGTGCGAATGCCCGAGCGCTCCAGAAACCACCCCACCGAGACCGCGTCCCATTCCGCGGCGCGCTTGGCCGTCCACGGCGTGTCGACGGGAACGCGCTTGGCCATGCGATCGAGCCGGGCGTTGGCGAGGAACAGCGTGAGGATGGCGGCCGGGCTGATCTTCGGGATCAGGCCGCGATAGCGCCGGATCCGTCCGTCGCCGACGAGCAGATGGCTGCCGGCGACGTAGGTCTTGTACGTGGCGACGCCGACCTCGCGCGCCAGCGCGAAGATCGCGTCGTGCTGGGGGGCGAGCCAGCCCCCGCCGCGATCGACCGGCGCGCCGTCGGGGAGATGGTGGGTCCAGATGCGTCCCCCGATGCGGTCCCGTGCTTCGAGGACCACGACCGATTTCCCGGCTTGCGTCAGGCGGCGCGCGGCGGTGAGGCCGGCGTACCCCGCGCCGACGAGACAGACGTCCGCATCGATTCGCTCGGCCATCGACCGTCACACTCCTGCCATCGCCATCCAGGGCGTCGGGCGCGCGGTGACTAGCACGGTCGGACGCAAACGCGGAAGGGCGGCTACCAGCGGACCTCAGATACGCTTCAATAAGCATCCCGCATGGGTGCCAACGTCTTTACTTATTCTGCCCGTTCTGGTTGATGCTCCCGCCCATGCCATTCCCCACGACGGTCTCGTTCCTGCTCATGCTCGTGCTGGTCTTCGGCGTCGCGGCTGCCGAGGCCGCCGACCCTCCCGCGATCGACACCGGCGACAACGCGTGGCTGCTGGTCAGCTCGGCGCTCGTCCTGATGATGACGGGTCCCGGCCTGGCGCTCTTCTACGGCGGGCTGGTGCGGACCAAGAACGTCCTCGCGACCATGATGCAGAGCATGTTTCTCATGTCGCTCATGTCGATCGCGTGGTTCGTCTTCGGATACAGCCTCGCGTTCGGCGAGGGCAACGCCGTGATCGGCAGTCTGACGCAGCATCTCTTCCTCCGCGGCGTCGGCGCCGCGCCCGCGGCCGACTATGCGGCTACGATCCCGGCCGAGACGTTCATGCTCTTCCAGATGATGTTCGCGATCATCACTCCCGCGCTCATCACCGGCGCCTTCGCCGAACGGATGAAGTTCAGCGCGTTCGTCGTGCTGATGCTGCTCTGGCTGCCGCTCGTCTACTGCCCGCTGGCGCACATGGTCTGGGGCAAGGGCGGCTACTTCAACTGGGCGCTCGGCGGAAGCCTGCCGGTACTCGATTTCGCGGGCGGCACCGTCGTCCACATCAGCTCAGGCGCCTCGGCGCTCGTCTGCGCGCTCGTCCTCGGCCGACGCCGCGGCTTTCCCAACGAGCCGATGCCGCCCCACAACGTCGTGCTGTCGCTGATCGGCGCGGGCCTGCTCTGGGTAGGCTGGTTCGGATTCAACGCGGGCAGCGCGCTCAACGCCGGGGCGCTCGCGACCAGCGCCTTCGCCGCGACCCACTTCGCCGGGGCCGCAGGCGGCCTCAGCTGGACGCTCGCCGAGTGGCTCGACAAGGGCAAGCCCAGTGTGCTCGGCACCGCCTCGGGCATGGTCGCCGGGCTTGCCACCATCACGCCGGCCTCGGGATTCGTGAGCATCGGGAGCGCGGTCCTGATCGGCCTCAGCGGTGGCCTCGCCTGCTACTTCGCCGTCACCCGATTGAAGACGATGTTCCGGTACGACGACTCACTCGACGTCTTCGGGGTCCACTGCGTCGGCAGCATCGTCGGGATGAGCATGGTCGGCTGGCTCGCGAGCGCCGAGGTGAATCCGGCGATCGCGAGCACCTTCAAGATCGGAGACGCGGTCGTCTCGCTCGCCGGCGGCCCGGCGCAATTCCTGAATCAGCTGCAGGCCGTGCTTTTCACGGTGGTCCTCGCGAGCGTCGTCACCTTCGTGCTGCTGAAGGCCATCGACGCCGCCATCGGCCTCCGGGTCGATGCCGAACAGGAGCACGCCGGTCTCGACATCAGCGAGCACGGCGAAAGCGCCTACAACTGATCCGCCGTCACGGGAGGGTTTCCGTGCCGGCGACGTCCAGCACGACCGCGGGGGTCTCGTCGGCCTCCGTCAGCGCCCGACCGACGATCGCGATTTCCGCCGGCAAGCGCGGCTCCGCCTCGGCCTCGACCGCGTACAGCCACAGGATCGCATCGCAGGGAAACGCCGGATGCGGCAGGCCGACGAGGCTATCGAGCGTGGCGCGCCCAACCGGTGCCGCCCTGCCCGCCGCCCAGGTGCGCAGCGACCCAGCGAGCGTCGCGGCGTCCAGCGTCGTCCGCAGCAGCAGCGCGAGCTTCCGCGTGCCGGTCTCGTCGTCGGCGCGCGGCTCCCCGGCGAGTCGGATCTCCTCGCAGCGACCCGAGACGATGCGCGGCTGATCGGTGAACTGGCGCTCGTCCTCGCGCATCCGATTGCCCACGGCCGTCTGCATGAGCGCGAACGTCGCCTCCGTTCGTCGCGGCCAGAACTCGGACACGCAGTCGAAGCCGATGTCCGGCGCCGTCAGCAGGTGGTTCCGCACGTATTTGCGAAAGCGGAAGTAACGGAGCGCGAGCGGCGTGTGCCGCGTCTCGTAGTATCGGCGGAACTGCTCCCGCGTGAGGTCGGCCCGGCGCGGCATCAACGCGATCGCCTTGGTCGTCATGGTCGAGGTCCTCGTCAGGTCGACGCTTCGGGGTCGATGGTCCGTGCCGCCCACCACTGGGTCAGATACGCGACGACGTCGCGCGTGTCGGTGCCCATCGTGAACACCTTCTGGACGCCGGCGGCATGCAGCGCCGGCAGATCCTCTTCCGGCACGACCCCGCCGGCGACCAACAGCACGTCGCGACCGCCGTGCGCGCGCAGCAGCTCGGCGAGCCGCGGCAGGTGGCGGAGATGCGCCGCGGAAAGGGTGCTGACGCCGACCACGTCGACGTCCTCCTGAAGCGCGGCGCTGGCGACCATCTCCGGCGTCTGCTTCAGCCCGGCGAAGATCACCTCCATGCCCGCGTCACGCAGCGCGTGCGCGATCACGGTGACGCCGACGGTATGCGTGTCGAGACCGAGCTTCGCCAGCAGGACCCGCATCGGTCGGCGCCCCGTCGGCATCTCAGACTCCGGCGGTCTGCGAGTCGGCACGGTACACACCGAAGACGTCGCGCATCGCGTTGCAGATCTCGCCGTGGGTCGCATACGCCTTGACCGCGTCCAGGCACGCCGGCACCAGATTGCTGCCGTTCCGCGCCGCGGCACGGACGCCTTCCAGCCCGCGTTCCACGGCCGCCGGATCGCGCCCGGCGCGCAGCGCCCTCAGCTTGGCGCACTGTTGCGCCTCCAGGCTCTCGTCGAGCTTCCAGATCTCGAGCTGGCGCTTCTCCTCCGGGAGCACCAGGTGGTTCACGCCGACCCACTTCCGCGCGCCGCTCTCGATGTCGCGATGGCGCTCGTACTGCTCGCGGCCGAGGGCCCGTTGAAAGTAGCCGGTCTCGATCGCTGCGAGGGCGCCGCCCATGGCCACGATGCGATCGATCTCGGCCATCGCCTCGTCCTCCATCCGCTTGGTCAGGGACTCGACGTAGTACGAGCCGGCGAGCGGATCGATGGTGTCGGCGACGCCGGTCTCGTAGGCGACGATGTGCTGCAGGGCCGCGCCGACGCGGATCGCCTCCTCCGCCGGCAACGCGTGGGCCTCGTCGTGGAGCGGCGTCGTCATGGTGTCGCCCGCGCCGCCGAGCGCGCACGCCGTCGCCATGATCGCCAGGCGTCCGATGTTGTTCAGCGGCTGCTGGAGCGTCAACGCGGTCGTGGTCGGCGAGGTCATCATGCGGATCTTCAGCGCCTCCGGTCGGGTCGCGCCGTAGCGCTCCTTCATCAACCGCGCCCACAGCTTGCGATACGCCCGCAGCTTGCAGACCCCTTCGAAGAAATCCATGTCGACGTTGACGACGAAGTGGAAATACGGCGCGACCACATCAACGGTGAGCCCGCGCGCCAGCACCGCGTCGAGGTAGGCCATCGCGATCGTCAGCGAGAACGCCAGCTCCTGCACCGGATTGGCCTTGGCCGGCTGCAGCTGCGCGCTGATGATCGAGATCGGCGCCCAGGTCGGATGCCGACGGATGATGTACTCGATGCAGTCGGTCGCGATCCGGAGCCCGTGCTTCGGCGGATAGATGTAGCGGCCGACGCAGGTGTACTCGATCAGGATGCCGTTCACGATGTGCAGCGTGAACCGGGTCGGATCGACGCCCTTCTTCTCGAGCGCCGCGATGATCATCGCCAGGTTGACCGGCTGCGGCGCGTTGCAGACGCTCATGAGATACGTGAGCTTGTCGAACGGCAGATCGAAGGCCTGCTCGAGATCCTCCAGCGAGTCCACGGCCAGACCGGCGCGGCCGACCTCTCCCGCCACCAACGGATCGTCGGAGTCGTAGCCGTTGGTGGTCGGCAGGTCGTGCTCGAGGATCAGCCCCTGCAGGCCCTGATCGAGCATGTAGCGCGCGCGCTTCGCCCACTCGACGCCGCGGCCGAAGCCGGTGACCTGGGTCATCGTCCAGAGCTTCGAGCGATGGCCGTTGGGGTTCGTGCCGCGCGTGTACGGGTACGCGCCGGGAAAGCCGAGATCTCGCTGATAGTCGAAGTCCGCCGCTTCCAGGTCGAGCGGCGTGTACACCGCCTGCACCGGCCACTTGAGCGCTTGGGTGCGGAAGGGGTCGAGACGCTCCGGATGCGCCGCGACGAACGGACCGCGGATCTCGTCTTCCCATTGCTGCTGCCGCGCGCGCAGGGCATCGCGGGACTCGTCGCGGCTCATCGCTCCTCCTCCAAGAAGGCAGGGTTACAGCGCGCAATCGCGAAGGCTGCAAGGGTCGGGCGACGCAGGTCGCGGCCCGCTCGGATTGTCGATCGCGACGAGCTATGCGCTCCCGGGTGCGAGGCGGACGTGTGCAGGTGAGGACGCGGCCGATGCGAACGCCGCGTCTTTTGGTCTCGTTCCACGCGCTCCAGTTCGTCCTCTTTCCGATCCCGATCGTCACGCTGTTCTGGAAGGATCAGATCGGCCTGTCGCTGACCGACATCATGGTCCTGCAGGCGGTCTTCGGGCTCTCCTCGGTCCTGCTCGAGTTCCCGTCCGGCTATCTCGCGGACCGGATCGGCCATCGCGCATCACTGCTCGCCGGCGCGGCGCTGTGGGTCGTCGGCTGGGCGCTCTACGCGTCCGCGCTGACGTTCGCGGGCGTCATGGTCGCGGAGATCGTCCTCGGTGCCGGGCATGCGTTCATCTCGGGCGCGGACGCGGCATTGCTCTACGCGTCGCTTGCCGCGAATGGCGACACCGGGAGCTACGCCCGCTGGGAGGGCCGCGTGCGCGCGGCCGGCCAAATGAGCGAGGCGGCAAGCTCGGCGGTGGGTGGCTGGCTCTACGCGCTCGCGCCCCGCGTGCCGTTCTGGCTGCAAGTACCGATCGCGGTCGCGCAGGTGGCCACCGTCGCCGCGATGCGCGCCCCGCGCACGGCCACGCCCATCGCCACCAGTCATGTGACGCACATGGCGCGCATCGTGCGCTACGCGTTCACGCACCGCCGGCTGCGGACCGCGATCGGGCTCAGCGTCACGCTCGGCCTTTCGACGTTCGTGATGGTGTGGCTGATCCAGCCCTGGATGCAGCGCCGCGGCATCCCCGCGGAGTGGTTCGGCCCGATCTGGGCCGCGGCGCATCTCTGGCTTGCCGGCGTGTCGCTCGCGAGCGCGCGCGTCGTCGAGACGTTCGGCCGGCGGGCGACGCTCGCCGGCTGCGCGGCGCTCGCCGTCGCGGGGTACGCCGCCCTCGCGGCCGTCGACGCGGCATGGGCGGTCGTCTTCTATCTCTGCTTCATGACGACCCGCGGACTCCAGGGCCCGATCCTCGTGTCGCTCATCCAGGCCGACGCGCCCGACCGTGATCGCGCGAGCGTGCTGTCGCTGAATGCGCTCTGTTTCCGCCTCGCCTTCGTCGCCTGCGGGCCGGCGGTCGGGGCGCTCGCGGACCGGATCGGCCTCGAGCCGGCGCTCGGCGTGCTCGCCGCCGTCGTCGCCCTCGCGAGCGCCGTCGCCCTCGCCGCCTTTGGACGCGCGCACGGCCCTGCGAACGGTCGAGGGCGCTCCGGGGATGACGCTCCGCCGTGGGCGCCGTGATACCACCCGAGCATGGATCCGGCCCCGCTCTTCGTCCTGCAGTTTCTCTGGTTCGCGACGGCGTGGACGGTGCTGGCCACGCTGTTCGTCGTCCCCTGGCTGCGCGCCCACGCCGCCGATGACGCGCTCGCGATCTGCCTCGCGCCGCAGCTGTTTCGGGTGCTCGGGGTCGGATTGCTGGTCCCGAATCTCGCGCCGAACCTGCCGCCCTCCTTCGCGCTGCCGACGGCGGTCGGCGACTCGCTGACCGCGGGCCTGGCCCTACTCGCCGTCGTGGCGCTGCGGCAGCGCTGGCGCGGGGCGCGAATCGCGGCGTGGGCGTGCACCCTCGTCGGCGCGCTCGACCTCCTGATCGCGCTCCCGCATGCCGCCACGATTGGCGCCGCCCGATTCCTGACGGCCCAGTGGTACGTGCCGGCCCTGGGCGTTCCCCTGATGATCGTCAGCCACGTCCTGGCCTTTCGGAATCTTCTGGGGCGCGATCACGCCGCCGGCACGCGCTGACGACGCGGGTCGTCAGCCGAGCAAGTCCCGCAGCAGCCGCACGCCCTCGACCATCGCGGTGCGCGACTGCGGGCTCACGCTGACCGCGTTGCAGAATCCGTGGATGAGCCCGGCGCTCCGGCGGAGCGCGACCCGCACGCCGGCCTGCTCGAGACGCTGCGCATACGCCTCGCCTTCGTCGCGCAGCACGTCGAACCCACAGGTGAGCACGACCGCCGGCGGGAGGCCGCGCAGGTCGGGGGCGAGCAGCGGCGACGCCCGCGGGTCGAGCGCGGTCGCGTCGTCCGGCAGGTAGTGGGCCCGGAACCAGTCCATGTCGCCCTCGGTGAGCAGGAACCCGTCGGCGAAGAGCCGGTACGACGGGTGCTTCGTCGACACGTCGGTCACCGGATAGGCCAGGAGCTGGGCGGCCGGTCGGGGACCACCGTCGCGACCCGCGAGCTGTGCTGTGACGGCGGCGAGGTTGCCCCCTGCGCTGTCGCCCGCGACCGCGACCCGTGCGGGGTCGAACCCGAGCTCGGCTGCGTTCGCCGCGGCCCAGCGAAACGCGGCGAGCGCGTCGTCGACGGCGGCCGGAAACCGGTGCTCGGGTGCCAGGCGGTAGGCGATCGACAGCACGCCGGCGTCGGCCTCGCGGGCGAGATGGCGGCACGCCGTGTCGTGCGTGTCGAGGTCGCCGATCACCCAACCGCCGCCGTGGTAGTAGACGACCAGCGGGCGGCGCCTGCCGTCGTCGAACGGAACGTACAGTCGCGCGGCGAGCGGCCCGGCGGGTCCGGGGAGGACGCGGTCCTCGACGCGCGCGAGCGGTGGCGGCGACGCCGCAAAGACGCGCGCGCTCCGCCCCATCTCCGCGCGGGCCCGAGCGGGCGTCATCGTCGCGAGCCCGCGATGGCCGGCCAGGGAGAGCAGTCGGAGCACGAGCTGATACTCCGCCGCGAGCTCCTGCCCGTCGATCCGGACCGGCCGGCCGCCGGCGAGGAGGCGTTGCACGGGAGGCGGGAGCGCCGCGAGGGAGCCGACGATCCGGCCCTGAACGCGTTCGGCGAACGTCGTCACGCGAGCACGTATGCCGACTCCGTCGCTCGCGCGCCACTGTCGCGGCTAGGAGAGTCCGAGCTCGCGATCGGCAGTCAGTGGGTGAGGCCCCGGGGCCTCAGAAGTTCTTCACCTTCCACCCCTCGCTCGCGGGCTTCCAGTCGTTGGTGGTCGCGAAGAAGCTGCCGTCGAAGCGCAGCTCCAGGGTCATGCGCGCTTCGGTTGCGAGCGCGAGATCGCCGAACGTGTGCAGTCGGATCTGGTACCTGTCCCGCGCCGGTACGTACGTGATGCGCAGATCTCGAATGCCGTCGTGGCGGATGCTCGCGGTGCGATCACGATAGAGCCAGCGGCGCTTCCCCTTCTTCTGGATCGCCCCGACCGGGAGCGTGGTCCGATAGATGTCGCCATTGGCGTTGCTCAGCGTCAGCTCGAACTCGGTGAGCGACGGGTCGAGCGGCTCGCAGGGAGAGATGCGGCCGTGCACGCGGAGGAAGTCGTCCCCGAGCTGGGCATCCAGATACCGCACCACGTCCGGGCTTCGGGCGATCGGCAGGCTGACCGTGACCAGGGTCGGGCACGGTCCGCTCATCAATCCCTGCGCGTCGGTCGCCTCGATTTCCACGACATGCTGTCCGACGGGGAGTGGGGTACCGCCCGGCGGGTCCTGGACCACGGTGAAGCCGTCGGCGGGCGTGCACACGTCGGTGACGACGCTTTGTGCTCGCACGTCGGGAAGCTCGCCGATGCAGGTCGTCGGGTCGGCCTCGACCCGGAACGTGTCGGGGCAGGCCACCACGGGTGGGATCGTATCGCGCACGTTCACGATCGCGACGTCGCCCCCGAAGCTTCCCGCTTGGTCGGCCACGGCGAGCGTCACCTCGTGCGCGCCGACCGGAATCGCCAGGTCGACCTCGGTCGCGGTCGACACCTCCGGACCGGCGTCGACGAACCAGCTGTAGCGCGTGATGTCGTCGGCGCCGTCGAAGTCCGTGGCCGATCCCGAGAGATGGACGGCCGCGGTCTGCTGGCCGCTGTCGCACTCCACGGTCTGGTCGGGCCCGGCGTTCGGGCGCGGCGGCCGGTTCACGAACGCGAAGACCAGATCCACGGTGAGCGAGATGTCGGCCCCCTGCGCCTGCACGGTGCCCTCGAGCTCGAAGATCCCGAGCTCCTCGTCGTAGTGGCCGTGGAGATCGAGGGTCGTGATCGTCAAGGAGAGGCGGTCACCGTCGATCTTTCCGGTGACGATGAAGTTGCCCGAGCCCGGCGGGATCGTGAACGTCCCGTCGGGCTCGAGCGTCACCGCGAACGGCCCGCCGGAGATCCGGCCCTCCGAGAGCGTGTGATTGGCGTTGACGAAGATCCCGTCGGACTCGAACTCGGTCGTGCCGAGCGACCCCACGAACGAGCCGAAGAAGAGCGACGACCCGCTCTGCGTCGTCGTGACGATGAACTCCTCGGGCGTGAGGGAGAAATCGATGATGTCGTCGCCCCCGACGTGCACGACCGACGGGGCGACGGCGCTCGACGTCGCCTGCGCGAAATCCCCGGCGTTGAAGTCGCCGTTGTCCGCCGGGCAACCGTCGAGGATGGGCTCGGCATTGAACGGCACGCAGTTCTCGATCTTGCACACGTTGAAGCCGAGGGTCTCCTTCTTGTCGCAGATGAATTGCTTCGCCTGATCGACGTTGTCGGGGATCGTGGTCTCGGTGCATACCTCGCCGCGGACGAACACCGCGTCACCCGCGCACGTGTCGCTGCAGTTGCAGGTGACCAGCAGCAGGTCGCCGCCCGGAGGGGGTGGATCGGAACACGCGGCGAGGCCGCACAGCACCGCAATGAGAAGCCCGGTTCGTCGCATCGTCATGACACACCTTCCTCTCGGTCGACCCACACGTCGTCGATGTCCTCTTCTAAGAGCGGGGCTCGGTGGCCGCCCGCTTGCGGAGTGTTCTCGCCATGAAGCCGACGAGCTGCTTGACGGACTGGAAGCGCGTGGCCTCACCGGAGGCGACGACCTCGACGCGTCCCCGGAGGCGGCGGGCCGGATCGGCGATCGGCTCGAACTGGATCACGAAAGCGCGCTCGGCCGCTCGTTGCCGAGAACGCTGCCCCAGGGGCCGTGAATCCTCCGACCGCGCGCTCATCTCGTGTACGGCATCGCAGCGACCGCCGCCGGAGTCCTTAGGGATCGGTTAGAAAGCGGTTAGAAAGCACGCTAGACCGCGGGGCACTGATGGTGCACTTCGACCGCTTTCGCTTCGACGCCCCCAATCAGCGACTGGAGGACGACTCCGGGCCGGTCCGGCTGAATCCCAAGGCGTTCGAGGTCTTGCGCGTGCTGATCGGGCGCCCTGGGCAGCTCGTCTCGAAAGACGAGCTCCTCGACGAGATCTGGCCGAACACGCACGTGGCCGACGGGGTGCTCAAGGTCTGCGTGGCCGAGATCCGCCGCGCCCTCGGCGACGCGGCCACCGAGCCCCGCTTCATCGAGACCGTCCACCGTCGCGGCTATCGATTCATCGCGAAGGTCTCCGCTCCGGCGGCGGGAGCCCGCTCCGCTCCCGCCTGGCCCGTCGGAGGCGTACCGGCGGATCGCGCCCTCGTGGGTCGCGACCGCGAGGTCGAGCTGCTCCAGGCGGCGCTCGCGCGGGCGATCGGCGGCGAGCGCCAGGTGGTATTCCTGACCGGCGAGCCCGGGGCGGGAAAGACGGCGCTGGTCGAGGACTTCGTGACCGGCGCCGCGCGCCGCGCAACCCTGGCGATCACCGGGGGGCAATGCCTGGAACAGCTGGGGGCCGCGGAGGCGTACATGCCGGTCTTGGAAGCGGTCGGCCGCCTGGTCCGCGAGCGCGGATCCGTCCGGGCGCTGCTGCGCCGCTATGCGCCGACCTGGTTCGCACAGCTCCCGTGGCTCATCGAAGAGGCGGATCGCGACTGGCTCGCCCGTGAGCTTTTCGGCGCCGCCCGGGAGCGGATGCTGCGTGAGATGGCCGAGTTCGTCGAGGCGCTCGGCGCGGAGGTGCCGCTGGTCCTCGTCCTCGAGGACGTCCATTGGTGCGATCCCTCGACCGTCGACCTGTTGGCGCTCCTCGCCACGCGGCGCGAGCCGGCCCGTCTCCTCGTGATCGCGACCTACCGCCCCGTCGATCTCATCTTGCTGGATCACCCGCTGCGCGCCCTCGCGCGGCGACTCGTCGCGAGCCGTCACTGCGAGGAGATCGCGCTCGACGCCTTCGACGCCGGGGCCGTGGCGGAATACCTGGAGCGACGGTTCCCGGGGAGCGGCTTTTCCACTGAAACCGCGCGCCTGCTCCATGCGCGCAGCGACGGCAACCCGCTCTTCCTCGTCACGCTCGTGGATCATCTCCTCGCGCGCGGCGCGATCGTCGAGCGCGACCGGCGCTGGGAAGCCACGAAGGGGCTTCGCGACGAGCTGGTCGCCGTGCCCGAGAGCCTGCGGTTGCTGATCGAGCAGCAGATCCAGCGCCTCGGTGCCGGGGATCGCGAGCTACTGGAGTGCGCCAGCCTCGTCGGGTTCGAGTTCTCTGCCGCGGCTGCGGCCGCCGGCGCGGACCGCCGCACGGCCGAGGCCGAGGCCCACTGCGAGCGACTGGCGAGCGCCGGGCCCTTTCTCAGCCCGACCGGCACCACCGACTGGCCCGACGGCACGACCGCGACGCGCTACGCCTTTCGCCACGCGCTCTATCGCGAGACCCTCGCCGCGACGATGCCGGCGCGCCGGAAGGCCGAGGCGCATCGCCGGATCGGGCACGCGCTCGAGCGAGCGTACGGCGACCGTTCGTCCGAGCTCGGGGCCGAGCTGGCGCTCCACTTCGAGGAAGGAGGCGATCGCGGGCGCGCCGCACGCTACCGCCACGTGGCCGCGGAGACCGCGGCTCGACGTTACGCCTTCGCCGAGGCCGAGATCCATCTCGAGCGGGGTCTCGAGCTGCTCGGCGGCCTACCCGCGTCGCCCGAACGGGATCGTGAGGAGCTGGTCTTCCAGCGCACCCTCGGCGCGGTGCGCATGGCGACCCGCGGCTACGCCGCGCCGGAGGTCGAGCGCGCGTTCGCGCGGGCCCTCGAGATCGCAAGCGTCACCGGCGATCCGCCGTCCGCGTTCCGCGAGCTCTGGGGTCTCTGGGGCATGCACCTCACCCGAGCGGACCTCCATCGCGCGCTCGAGCTCGGCGTGCGCATTCAATCGATCGCGGAGTCGAGCGGTGAACGACACTTGCGCCTGCAAGCCCATCACGCGCTCTGGATGACCCATTTTTTTCGCGGCGAGCTCGCGGCGGCGTCGCGCCACATCGAAGAAGGTGAGCTCCTCTACGACCTCGCCGCGGACCGGAACTCCGGACTGGTGTACGGACATGACGCCAAAGCCGCGGCGATCTCGTACCGCGCGATCCTGCTCTGGAGCTTCGGCCGCATCGACCAAGCCCTCGACGTGGCCAGCGAGGCCGTCGCGTTCGCGCGTACCCTCGGGCATCCGATGAGCGTCGCCTTCGTCCTGATCAACGTCGGCTGGCTTCGGTTCCTGCGGCGCGAGCCCCAGGCGTGCCACGAGGGGGCGGAGGCCGTCATCGCCTACGCCGCCGAGCAGCAGGTGCCGTTCTGGACGGCCCATGGGCTCTTGCTGCGCGGTTGGGCGTTCGGCGAACGAGGCGAGTACGCCCAGGGCATCGCCGACCTCGAGCAGGGCCTCGCGGCGATGACCGCCATCGAAGGGGGCCTCGGGCGAACCGCCCACTACGCCAACCTCGCCATGGCCAAAGCCAGAGCCGGCGACCGCCGCGCGGCGCGCGCGCTGATGGAACGGGCGAAGGATCTCGTCGCCGCAACGGGTGAGCGCTACCACGAACCGGAGATCCACCGGCTCGACGCCGAGCTGATGCTCCTCGAGTCGGGCGCAGCCGAGCGACCACCGCGCAGCGTCCGCGAGCGCGTGGAGGCGTCGCTCCACGCGGCCATCGCGTGCGCGAGGGACCAAGGCGCCCGCACCTTGGAGCTCCGCGCGACGACGATGCTGGCTCGCCTCGGCGGGCGGGGGGACAAGGCGCGGGCTCTGCGCGCGCAGCTGGGCGACCTGCTCGCGGCGTTCGGCGAGGGGGGCGACACTGCCGATGTGGCGGAGGCGCGCCGTCTGATCGCAGGGTGAGGCGCCCGTCGGAGCGGCCGTGACTGCGACGGCCGTGCACCGTAGGCGTGCTTGCCCGCGCGCGGCCGTCTGCTACACGCATCCCGCCAAGCGTCACGACGAAAGGAGAAACACGATGAAGCTCCACCTGCTCGCCGCGATCGTCACGGCCGCGGCGCTCACACCGGTTTCCGCGTTCGCGGACGATCAACCCACCCTCGATGCGTGCATCACCGCGTGGGGGTCGGCGTCGCCGTTCAAGAAGGGCACGCCGGCGACCAAGACGATCGCGACCGGCGTCAAGGTCTTCGGCATCGGCTCCGAGGGGGCCACCGACGAGCCGACCGCGAAGCCGAGCCTCGTCCTCGTCCGACCGGCGGTGAACGTGATGGGCAAGAGCACCATTCAACTGAAGAATCCGCAGGGCTGGTACTGCTTCGTCTCGAACGTCAACGTGGCCGGCCGGATGGAGATCGAGGTCCCCTGCGACGCGCACATCGCCAGCGCCAAAGAGGACGGCACCTCGGTCGGCGCCGTCGACGAGAGCAGCAAGGGCGTCACGGTATTCGGCGCGCTCCGCGTGACGCGGACGGGATGTGCGGAGGGGACGCCGAAGTCCTGAAGGCTCGCGTGACGTCCGCTGATCAGTGCGTGTCGTGCGTCGCCTTCCGCTGATACGTCCCGTCACGCAGCTCGCCGAAGAGCTCCGCCACTTGCGGATGGCGGACCGGGCGGCCGGTCTCGTCGGGGAGCAGATTCTGCTCCGAGACGTAGGCGGTGTAGGTCGTCTCCTCGTTCTCGGCGAGGAGGTGGTAGTAGGGCTGGTCCTTTCGCGGGCGCACGTCCTCGGGGATCGCCAGCCACCATTCCTCCGTGTTGGCGAACGTCGGATCGACGTCGAAGATGACGCCGCGGAACGGATAGAACCGGTGCCGCACCACCTGGCCGAGGTGGAATTTCGCATCACGGGCGATGAGCGTCATGGCTGCGGGAGCCCCCTGGTCAGCGTGCGTAGTTCAGCGAGTACGGCCTGCGCCCGCGTGCCCTGATGGGGATCGTTTTCGCGGCCGGCTTCGACGGCTCCGATGCGCCGGTGGCGACCGTCGGCTTCGGGGCGTCCGATGCATCGGTGGCGGCGGTCGGCGGCGGCGCATCCGATCTGCCCGTCGCGGGCGTTCCCACGCTCCCCGGGCCCCCAAGGGCGATCGTCACGTGCGGGGGTGATTCGAAGGCGTCGATCGAGTGCGTGGTGTCGTTCGCGAGGTCGAGCACGATCCGCGCGGTCTTCGCGTTGAACTGTCCGGGCCGGATCTGCCGCAGGACGTCGTTCGCCACCTCGATCGGCCTCGAGGCTTCGGACGCGAGCGTCGTGTCCGGGAAGTCGAGCACGAGCCGGCGCGCGACCTTCTTGGCCGCATCGCCGTCGAGCACGCGAACGTCGAACGCGAGCGGCCGCGACAGCATGATGATGACCTTGGTCGACGGCCCGTCGGCCTCGAGCTCGATGCGCTCGATGCGGCCCGCCGCGTCGTCGGCCGCGTGCGCGCGCATGCCGGCCGCAAGCAGCGCCAGGACGCTGGCCACGGCGAGCGCGCCCGCGCGCCGTCGACCGTGGCTCATCCCCTTCGTACCGCCCATGTCTCCTCCACCGTGCTCCGCCCGTGCCACCGGACCGCTCTGCTACCGTCGCGTGCCGCGGATCGTACGCCAATGCGGAACGGAAGTCAGCCGCCGCGAGAGCGTGATCCCAGGCGAGCTACGTCGCAGCCGTTGCATCGCGCGAAACGTCGACACGACTCGTGTCGTCGCTGTCGGCGGTGCTCGATGGGCCATCGAAGACGTTGACTAGCATCCCGGGGCGCCTCTACATGCACGAGGCGGCCTTCGCCGTGACCCGACAGACACCGGCCCGAATCACGCGGCGACGGAGATGACGAGGAGGCGAGCATGAAGAGCCATAGGTGGATGACGATGGGTGTGGCCGGACTCCTGCTCGGTGCCGCCGGCTGCAGCATGGGGAAGACGACGGTCCCGCCGCCGGTCGCAGTGGCGACCGTGGTCGAGAAGCCCGGCGAGGCGATGGCGGAGGAGGTCGTCAGCATCGCCGCGACCATCGTCAAGGTGGACAAGACGAATCGCCTCGTCACCTTGCGAGACTCCGACGGCAACGTCTTCGACGTCCACGTCGGTGACGAGGTGAAGAACCTCCCGCACGTGAAGAAGGGCGACGCGGTGATCGCGAGCTACTACGAGTCGGTCGCGATCACGTTGAGGAAGCCAGGCGAAGCGACCCCGGCCGCCGAGACCGCCGAGGTGGCGGCGCGCACTGAGCCCGGGAAGAAGCCGGGCGTGATGGCGGGACGGCAGACGACGGTGACGGCGACGGTGGTCGGGATCAACAAGCGCAAGGGCACCGTCACCCTCAAGGGTCCGCGCGGCCGAAGCGTCACCTTGACGGTACGCGATCCGCAGCGGCTCGAGCCCGTTCGGGTGGGCGACCTCGTCGAGGCGGTGTACAGCGAGGCGCTCGCGATTTCGGTCGAGAAGCCGGCCAAGCGGTAACCGCGTCTGACCAATGTGCGGGTACATCACGATGGGTGGCTGCGGGAGCTAGGGTCCCCGAGCGCGACGTGCGCGCCGTCACTGCCGTGAAGGACCTGTCGACGTTTCGCCGCCTCCTGGCACTTCTCGCGAACCGTCATGGCCAGATTCTCGGCAAGACCGAGCTGGCGGCGCCGCTCGGGCTGAGCGTTCGGACGATCACCCAGTGGTGTTCGTTTTCCTCGGGCGAGCGACCGCGTGGCCCAGGACCGAGGCGAGATCGGTGACCGTAACGCCGTCCACCGTGATCGTCGTGTCCGGAAAACTGACGCCGGTCGAAGCCGACCCTTCCACGGCCCACGTCGTCGATCCGGAGGTGGCGCCGTACGTCGGCGCGTACGTGTCGAAGAAGTTGATGAAGATGAGCTGGTTCCCCCCGGCCGAAGGCGGCGCGAGCGTGGCGGAGCGTCAGCGACGCTCGCATCCCGGTCCCTTAGTGGGAGCGCATGGAGTCGGTCAATTCGCACACCGAACGCGAGGAAGTGGAGCGCGGCGCTGGGATCGTCGCTTCGACGGAATGCGTCACAATTGGCTAGGGGGGCACCACGAGCTGCCGGATGATACGCGAACCACCCCAATCGAGCATCGTTTTGCCTTGACGGGGAATCTTCGGGTTCGCTACGACCGCGACACCGCCAAGGAGGGGAACCAGTGCGTGACGAAGACACGGAGGCCACGCGGGGCTCGGGCCCGCAGTTGAATCGACGCGAGATCCTGACTCTCGGAGCCGCGACAGCCGCGCTCGCGGGTGGCATCGGATTGATCTCGACCGTCGCGCCGCCGAGCGCCGAGGCGTTACCCCCGCCGCCCGGCGAGGAAGTGCTGCAGCATGCCTACGGATTCGACGTCGACATTCCCGGCGCGCCCGAGGCGAGTGCCAACCTGCTCGAGGTCACGGTCGAGGACATCGACGTCACGACCAGCGCCGGCACGTTTCCCAAGCGCAAAAAGGTGCTGCTGCCGACGGCCCAGCTCACCGTGACCTCCGGGACGCCCGCGGCCGACGAGCTGAATCTCTGGTGGCAAGACGCGGCCCAAGGGAAGTGCATCCGGAAGAACATCACGATCAACCTCCGCAGGTCGGATGGCGTCACCGCAGGCCGCACGTTCTCCCTGAACGAATGCTTTCCGGTGCAGTGGTCGTCCGTGAACTTCGACACCTCGTCGACCGTGCAGACCGAGACGCTCACCGTCAAGGTCGGTCGCATCGAGTTCAAGGTCTGAGGAGGCCGTCATGGCAGATCCCGTAATCGGATTCCGCGTCCGCATCTTGAACCCCGACGGCTCGCAGCTTCAGCCCGGCGTCGACAACGCCGACGATGCCTGGGAAGTCTGGCGGGGCGGTGGCGAACAGGTCGTGAAGGAGTGCAAGCCCGGGAAGGACACGTTCAAGCCCGACACCCGGGCCGGCGACATCGTCCTGCGCGGCGCGATGACCTCGGGGCGGAAAGACATGTTGCAGTGGTACCAGGACATGCGGAGCGGCAGTAAGAACTATCGCCGCATGCTGACGATCACCGAGCTGACGGACCCCGGGGGTGGCACACCGCCGGCCGAGGGCAAGCAATACGTCTACCACGATTGCTTTCCCACCCGGTACGTTTTTCCCCGGATGAGCGTGACGAACACCACCGGCAACGTGATGGAAGAGGTGTCGATCAAGCCGATCCGCGTCGAGCTCAAGTAGCGGGAGGCAACAAGAACCCGCGCGCGACCAGCGTGCGGACGGCGCCGAGCGCGGCCGCGGTGGCGGCATCGGCGTCCTCGAGTCGCGCCCCGGTGACCTCGGCGAGCACGTCGCGGAGCCGCCGCGTGCCGTCACAGCGCACCACGAGCTCGCTGACCGCCGGCTCGATCTCGCCTTCGTAGGCGAGGCCGCGGGCGAGGCGCAACGTCGCTTCAACGAGCTGCCACCCGTTCGGACCCGGCTCGGCGACCTGTTCCAGCCGGATCTCGGGCGCGATCCTCAGGCACGTGTCGAGCAGTGCCGCGTCGTCGCGGGTCGCGTCGAGGAAGTCGAACCCGTCGAATCCCCGCAGCACGTGACCGCCGGCGGCGCCGGCGACCTTGCTCGGTGCGTCCTGCACGCGAAACCAGTTCGCACCGCCGGGGCGGGCGCGCAGCATGACGATGCCGTAGCCGACGGCCTCGATGCGCTCGCGCGCGAAGTACGCGAGCCACGCCGCGACGCTTGCGGCCGTGCGTTCGGGGTCCGCGTCCTCGGTGGCGGTGGTCCAACTGGTCGCGTACTGGCCGACGTCGTAGCTTTCGAAGCGCAGCACCCACGCGTCACAGCCGTTGCCGGCACACCAGCGCGCCAACCGATCCTGCCAGCGCTCGCCCGTCACGTGTGCCCAGTGGCAGAGGATCTGCGCGTACCCGCCGGGACGGAGGGCCGTGCCGACCCAATGCACCAACGCTTCGCAGAGACCGTCGGCGCCGCGGTCGCTGTCGCGGAAGACGTAGCGGTGGGCCGGCGCGATGACGTAGGGCGGATTGCACGTCACGAAGTCGAACGCCGCCGGCCGCGACGTCTCCATGAAGCTCCCCTGTACGAGCGCCACGTTGTCGATGCCGTTCAACCACGCGTTGAAGGCCGCAAACCCGAGCGCCCGCGGGTTGCGTTCGACCGCGACGACGAGCCGGCTGTGGCGCGCGGCGAGGAAGGCGAGCACGCCGCTCCCGGTCCCGAGGTCGAGCGCCCGTTCCACCGGCGTCCGCACGGAGAAGCGTGCCAGTGTGAGTGAGCTCGGGCCCGCGCCCATCACGTAGTCGGGGCGGACGCCCGCCGCGCTCACCAGCGGTAGATCCGACGCCAGCATGAGATCCTCGCACGGGAGAAGGCGCGCACGCGGCACCAGCTGGTCGTTCTCGCCGCCGAGGATTCCGGTCGTCTGCAGATCCGCGAGCACGTCGCGCGGGATCACCGGCTCGACGGCGTCACGCCCGAGCGGCATGCCGACGACGAAGAGCCGCATCATCGTGTCGAGGGCCGAGCCTCCCGCGGTTCGCCCGTAGATGCTGCGCCCGTCGCTGTCGAGGACGGCACTCAGGTCGGTGCCGCCCAGCCTGGCCGCAAGCGCACGCTCGGTATAGCCGAGCGCCGCCAGCGACTCGCGCAGGCGCGTCGGGTCGCAATCGGCCGACCGCACGGGCGTCACGGTCCGGTCATGGCACACGTCGCGCCCGATTGTCGATTTCGCCGCGGCGAAGGGGGGCCGAGGCGCAGCGTCGTCTACCAGGGAAGGCCGCACGCCTGCCTATGCCGGTGTACGCGCCGAGGGTGTGACCGCGGGTCAGCGCGTCGCGGACACGACGATCGTCTGATCGCCCTGGAACTCGTTCTCGATCACGAAGGTCGCGCCCTTCTTGCCTTTGACTGTCGCGATCGTGCGCGACCTGAACGGCGTGAGATCGAGCGTGCTCTCGTCCTCGAGACCGCGCTTCTTGTGGAAGGTGAAGGCGGAGAGGCGTCCCGGGAAGCCGCCGGCGACGAAGAGCCAGCCGTTCGGCGCGAACGCGACGTCCGTGATGTCGCCGCCCGACGGGTACGCACCGAGCGGCTTCAAACCCTTCGAGCCGATCTGGAACGCGTGCACGTCGCCGGCGAACGTGCCCGCGACTACGAGGTTGCCTTTGACGGTGATGCCGGTCACGCGCGAGGCACCGACGGATTTCACATCCACCGGCACGAGCGACCCGGTGCGGTTGTCGAGCCGCAGAAGCTCCACCTCGTTCGAGACCGCGGTGCCGACGACCACGTGCTTGCCCTTCACCTTGACGTCGTTCGGTCCCGCGCCGACCGGCACGGGAACGCCGACCGGCGACAAGGTCCCGGTCTTCGGGTCGAGCCTCACCACGCCGAGCGTGCTCGAGGCCTTGTTGGCGATGACCGCGTGTCCGCGCTGGCCGACGTCGAGGTTCACGGGATCCTGTCCACCGGATGGGACGACGCCGCCGACGAGCGTGAGCAAGCCGCTCGTGCGGTCGATGCGAACCGAGGTGACGTCGTCGCCATCCTCGGTCGTGACGAGCAGGAACGGCCCTTTGTGCGCGCGGCCCACGGCCGAGGGCTTGTTCGGGATCGGCACGGCGCCGACCGGCGTCAGCGTCCCGGTGGTCTTGTCGAGCCGGGTGTGCCTCAGCTGGTTGCCTTCGTAGTCGGCGATCGCGACGTACGTGTCGCGACCGATCGTGCTGATCGCGATGCCGACCGGCGCCTGTCCGGGGATCGGCACTCCGACCGGCGACAGCGTCAGGGGTGCGGCCTGCGCGGAACCTGCGAGAACAGCGAGGGCGAACAGCAACGAAGCGCGGACGAGACGCATCGGCGGCCTCCTTCTCGGCAGCTCGGGTCTTAGAGAAAGACGTGCGGCCCCGTCAATCGGAAAGGGACCGGCACGATCCGGTTTCGAGATCGTCGTCGCTCATCGAGCTGTGATCAACGCATAGGCGACCAAGACGCATGCTGCCGCCATTCTCCGCGGTCGCGACCGCATAGTAGGTCTCCGCCTTCGACCAACACGCTCGTGCTCGCGAGACCGAGATCACGCCGTCCCACACCCAATGCTGCAGACGTCCCTCCGCACTGATGCCGAGGAGCTGGGCCCAGGTAGCGCGCCGGCGGACAAGAACTTCAACAACTTCGGACGCCAAGCGCGCGCCGTGCGTCGAGAGTTCTGACGGCCGGCGCAACACGGGGAAGTTCCTTCGATGCGAAGGTTCGTTCGTGTCCTCGGACTCGTCGGAGCTACGGCGTCCCGCTCGACAAGATGAGTGAGTCGCCTCTATTTTCTTGACCTCCGCGAAGCAATGAGCGTAGCGTCACCCGGTCCTTCGTCCAGGCAACGACCGTCGTCAGAATAGCGGCTGCTGGACGATTCCCCCGGTTCGTTCCGGTGAATGGGCACGCGGCGCCGGAATCGAGCCCCTACATTGGAAGGAGGATTCCATGGTCACGCGCCTGAGCATTGCTGTTCCATTCGTGCTGCTGAGTCTTCTGCTGGCTGCTGAATCTGCGCTCGCTGCCTCCCTTCTCCCCCGCAAGCCGAGCGAGCTGGTCACGCTCGAAGCCAACCCCACGTTGAGTTCGTGCGCCGCAGGCAATGGGCGGGGTTTCGACATTCAGTTCCGGCCGGACGGATCGACACTGAACGCGTTCTCGATCCCGGCGGGTCAAGTGCTCGTCATCACCGACCTGACGTTCGAGAAGAGCGGGCTCGCGGGAGGTGCTTCTTACAATGGCTGGGTCGTCACCGATCCCCTGTTCAGCGTTCCGCTGATCGCGCCGACCGTCACCGCAAACGCGGCCGGCAATGCCGGAGGAGCAGTATCCCTCGGCCAGGGCATCGTCGTTCGGTCCGGCACAAGACTCTGCTTCTTCGACAACGCCAACTACACGGCGCGGATTCACGGTTTCTTGACCAAGGACAAGTAGCGTTCGAGCTCCGACCGGGCATCGGCGTGCCCCGATCCCCGGTCGGCCGTTCGACTAGCCTCGATGTGACAGAAACGCGGCCGGCCGCAGTGCTCTGAGAGCACTGGG